>JALEYW010000085.1:0-55541 GCA_022773145.1 Bacteroidales bacterium | reverse complement strand
GTAAGGGGATGGTGGCTACATATTGATGTTGTGCTGTTGCTTTTTACTGAAAGCTGCTACTAACGACTCATAAATCTACCCTTAATCGTGTATTGGATGATAGTTGCGGATTTTAGGTTACTGTGATGCTTACGCAACATTGCCCATACTTTTGCGTTCTATAAAAAAACAGACAATTATTATTTATGAGAAACTTTTGGACTATCGCTGCCTGTGCCTGCTTGTTTCCATCCCTCATGTCGGCACAGTCGCAACAAACAAACAACTGTTGGTCCTTGAATGCCTGCATTGATTACGCTTTAGAGCATAATGTGGGGATTGCGAAGAACCGGCAGGCGGAAGCAAGTGCCGCTGTCAGCCTGGCCGAGGCAAAAGCCGGCAGATTGCCCTCTTTGAGTGGATCGCTGTCGCAAGGACTGACGTACAGGCCCTTTCAGGAAACGGGAGGCAACTATGTGAACGGCGGTATTGCCACTTCGGCCGCTGACAAGGCTATGCAAAACGGAAGTTATGGTGTCAATGCGCAATGGGTGGTTTGGAACGGTGGCAAGACGCAGATGGCTATCACGGATGCCGACTACGACACACAAATGGCGGCATTCGATACGCAGACTTCGGCCAACACCATCAAGGAGCAGATTGCTCAACTCTATGTGCAGATACTTTACATGCAAGAGGCCGAACGGGTCAATCGCACCTTGCTCGAACAGGATTCCATTATCTGCGAACGAGGTAAAGTGATGGTGGAAACGGGCAGTTTGGCGCAGGCGGACCTCGCACAACTCCTGGCACAGGTGAGCCAGGGCCGTTACGACGTGGTGAATGTGGGCACACAAATCGCAGAGGCAAAAATGCAGCTTAAACAGTTGATGGAACTGCCGGCTGCAACACCTTTCGACATTGAACCTATCTCGGTTACTGACAGCAGGGTTATGGCTGACATCCCTGCGCTCGAAACCATCTATGCCGCAGCGTTGGATGTGAGGCCCGAGGTGAAGCGAAGCTTGTTGGCCATTGAGCAAAGCGAGTTGGAAACGAAGATGGCTAAAAGCGGCTATATGCCAACGGTCAGTCTCACAGGCTCGGTGGGCGACAGCCATATTACGGGCTCAGGCAGGAATTATTGGAACCAAATGAAAAATAACTTCAACACGCAGTTGGGTGTGTCGGTAAGTATTCCTATCTTGGACAACCGAAAGACGAAAAGTGCGGTGGAAAGGGCCAAAGTGGCGGAAACGACTGCACGACTGGATTTGCAGGACACGCAAAAACAACTCCACCAAACGATTGAAACCTACTGGCTCAATGCGGTCAACAGCCGGGCGAAATACGTGGCCGGAAAAAGCAACGTGGAAGCGCTCGAAACAAGCTATGAGCTCATGAATGAACAATTCAGCCTGGGCTTGAAAAACATAGCCGAACTGCTCAACAGTCGTTCCGGCCTGCTCTCTGCACAACAAACGATGTTGCAGGACAAGTATACGGCCTTGCTCAACCGCCACTTGCTGACGTTCTATGGCGGAGCGAATTTGTTCGATGAAAACGAGTAATTCGCCTCATTCCAGTCATTCTTTTCTTTCCCAACCAGACAATTAACCTCTATGAAACTCAATACAAAAAAACTCAGCCTGATAGTAGTGGCTGTATGTGTGGTAGGCGCAGGTGCCTATTTTTTGATCAACGGTCAGAAATCCCCGGTTGATTTTAGTTATGAAACCGCCAAAGTGGAAAAGGCTACGATTGAAAGTAGCGTAACGGCTACCGGTACGATAGAAGCTGTAACCCAGATAGAAGTGGGTACACAGGTGAGCGGAATTATCGACAAAATATATGTGGACTACAACAGTGTGGTGCGTAAAGGCCAGGTGATAGCCGAGCTGGATAAGAGTAATCTTGTCAGTGAGTTGAACAGTGCCATGAGCCAGTTGCAAAGTGCACAGAGCGACCTGAATTACCAACAGTCGAACTTCAAGCGCATGAAAACCTTGTTCGATAAGGGACTCATCAGTGCCAACGATTATGAAAGTGCCCGCCTCACACTGGAACAGGCGCAGAGCCTTGTGGCGCAGAGGCAGGAGGCTGTGACGAAAGCCAAAACCAATCTGGGATATGCCACCATTACTTCGCCCATTGACGGCATCGTTTTGGGAAAATCGGTGGAGGAAGGACAAACGGTCGCTTCAAGCTTCAACACTCCGACGCTCTTCACCATCGTGAAGGACATGACTGACATGCGCGTCATTGCCAATGTGGACGAAGCGGACATAGGGCAGGTGAGTGAAGGACAGCGTGTGACATACACCGTGGATGCGTTTCCCAACGAGGTGTTTGAGGGAACGGTGACGCAGGTGCGCAACGAGGCTACCACGGAGAGCAATGTGGTCACCTACGAAGTGGTGATCTCGGCGCCTAATCCGGACATGAAACTGAAACCGGGACTGACGGCCAACGTTACTATTTTCACACTGGAGCAGACAGGTATCGTGAGTGTGCCCACGAAGGCATTGCGCTTTACGCCTACTAAGTAAACTATCGGCCCCAAGGATAAAATTGTGGATTGTCAGGGTACACAGAAACTTTGGGTGCGCGAAGGAAATACGTTTAAGGCTTATGCTGTGAAGACGGGTATCACCAATGGTACACGCACGCAAATCCTCAGCGGTGTCAAGGAAGGCACGGCGGTGATTGTGGATTTGAAAGAGCAGGACACTGAAGCCCTAGTTGACGCAGAGAACGGTGAAAAGGAAACTCAGGAAAAGAGTCCGTTCGCTCCCGGACCACGCGGAAAGAAAAAATAGGGAGTGAGCTCAGGGAAAAACGGAGTAAGGCTGCTTGGAGCGTGAAGCTTTTTGTGCTCTTATCGGTAACTCCTGTTTCCCTTGCTCGCAATTCACTATCATTAAATAGGTAACACGATGGTACAAAATATATTTTCCCAACCGGAAGACCGACCGGACCGCAAAGTGGTGATTGAACTGCAAGATGTGAGACGAAACTTTCAGGTGGGTGAGGAAACGGTGCATGCTTTGCGTGGAGTTTCGTTCAAAATCTATGAAGGCGAGTTCGTGACCATCATGGGTACTTCCGGCTCGGGCAAATCTACACTGTTGAACCAACTGGGGTGTTTGGACACGCCCACAAGTGGCGAGTATTTGCTCGACGGGGTGAGTGTTCGCACCATGAAACGGCGCGAAAGAGCGGTACTCCGCAATCGCAAAATTGGTTTCGTTTTTCAGAACTATAATCTGCTGGCCAAGACAACGGCGGTGGAAAATGTGGAGCTCCCGTTGATGTACAATAGTGCGGTGAGTGCCAAGGAAAGACGCGCCAGAAGTATCAAAGCGCTTCAAATGGTGGGCTTGGGAGAAAGGCTTTACCACAAATCGAACCAGATGTCGGGCGGACAGATGCAACGTGTGGCCATAGCACGAGCTTTGGTGAACAATCCGGCGGTAATCCTGGCTGATGAAGCTACCGGTAACTTAGACACTCGCACATCGTTTGAGATATTGGTGCTCTTCCAACAGCTGTTTCAAGAAGGGCGCACCATCATCTTCGTAACGCACAACCCGGAAATTGCACTCTATTCGAGCCGTAACATTGTGCTCCGCGACGGACAAATCAAGGAGGATACGATAAACCGGGATATCCATTCGGCAGCAGAGGCATTGGCTGCGCTGCCCATTCCCGAGGAATAGGTAAAAAAATAACACTTCCTGTATGAATATTTCCAACTTATTCAAGATAGCCCTTAGGGCCATAGCTGCCAACAAGCTCCGTTCGTTCCTGACGATGCTGGGCATTATCATCGGCGTGGCTTCTGTGATTGCCATGTTGGCCATCGGACAAGGATCAAAGAAAAGCATTCAGGCTAACATCGCCGAGATGGGCTCCAACATGATTATGATTCGTCCCGGACAGGACAAAGGGCCGGGCGGTGCCAGACAGGATGCCTCGGAAATGCAGAGCCTGAAGCTGAAAGACTATGAAACGCTGGTGGAACAGTCGAAGTATCTGGCTGCTATATCTCCCAGCGTGAGTGCATCAGGGCAATTTATCAACGGTAACAACAATACGCCTTCAACTATCTATGGCATTTCCGCCGACTATTTGGAAATTCGCCAACTGAAGGTGCAGGATGGCGAAATGTTTACGGATGATGATATCAAAACCAGTGCCAAGGTGTGTTTGGTGGGCAAAACGGTGGCGGATAACCTCTTTACCAACGGTGAAGACCCGGTGGGCAAGGTGATACGCTACAAGAATATTCCCTTCCGTATCATTGGCGTGTTGAAATCCAAGGGGTACAACTCTTTTGGTATGGACCAGGACGATATGGTGCTGGCTCCCTATACCACGGTGATGAAACGCATTCTCTCTGTTACCTATCTGCAGGGAATCAATGCCTCTGCCCTAACTGAGGATATGACAGATTTGGCCATCAACGAAATATCCACGCTGTTACGCAGCAACCATAAACTCAAAGAGGCCGACGAGGATGATTTTACCATTCGCAGCCAACAAGAGATGGCTGAGATGATGAATTCCACCTCGGACACTTTGACCGTATTGCTTTTGGTGGTGGCGTGTATCTCGCTTATCGTGGGCGGTATCGGCATCATGAACATTATGTACGTCAGTGTCACGGAGCGTACCAAGGAAATAGGTTTACGTATGTCGGTCGGCGCACGTGGAATCGACATTCTCAACCAATTTCTCATTGAGTCGGTACTGCTCAGCGTGACTGGTGGCGTTATCGGAGTGCTCGTGGGCGTTGGGGCGGCAGTAGGCATTAACGTATTTGCCCATTGGCCCATCCAAATCCAGCCTTGGAGCGTACTGTTGAGCTTTGCTGTTTGCTGTGCTACGGGTATTTTCTTTGGCTGGTATCCCGCCAAGAAAGCAGCCAGCTTGGATCCCATCGAAGCTATCCGATATGAATAACAAAGGATGGCATTTATTCATCAAAAGTGAAGGCTATGCAACGAAAGGCCCTGGAACGTACCATTGAAGTGGCTTGTCATGTACTGACATGGAGCTATATTTTCTTGTCGCCGTTGCTGTTTAAGCGCACTTACGAAACAGTAGATTGGCAACGCTATCTACACATCAGTTTCTTGCCTTTTTGTACCTGCGTGGTGTTCTATATCAATTATTTTCTATTGATTCCACGTTTCGTACTCCGCCATAAAGGCATTAAATGGTTCGTGTTGTTCAATGTGTTGATTTATCTCATTTGCCAACTTCTGATTGAATTGCACGTACTCTTTACCGAGCCGGTGCAACCCGAGGTGCCTATGTTTGTGGAACGGATTGTTCATCGCCCACATGAGCACTTTCCTGATGGAGGCCCTCCGAAAATATTATTTATTTTCCGAGGTTTTATTACTTTTGTCTTTGCTGTGGCAGCATCGGTATCTCTCCGTTTGAGTTTCCAATGGCGAAGCAGCGAAGAGGCGAGAGCTCGGGCAGAGCTGGGGCGTTCGCAGGCCGAACTGATGAACCTCAAAAATCAAGTTAACCCTCATTTCCTTCTCAATACACTCAATAATATCTATGCCTTGACAACCTTTGATACAGCTAAAGCTCAGCAAGCTATTATGGAACTGGCCAAAATGTTGAGGTATATGCTGTATGAAAACCAGACCGAAAGGGTCAGTTTAGCCAAGGAAGTGGAGTTTTTGCAATGCTATGTTGCCTTGATGCGTCTGAGGATTTACCACAACGTAGATGTACAGGTAAATATACATATCCCTCAGAATGAAGAGGTGCCGATTGCACCGCTCATTTTCATCTCTTTGGTGGAAAATGCTTTCAAGCACGGTATCAGTCCTACGGAACCCAGTTTCGTGCATATTACGTTGGATGCAACCAGCCAGCATTTGCGTTTCTGCTGTGTGAACAGTAATTTTCCGAAAAGCAAAAAAGATTGTTCTCCGGGAGGCATCGGATTGAAGCATGTGGACAGTCGATTGAAAATGTCCTATCCGGGGAGATATACCTGGGAATATGGTCCTACAGCCGATGGAGCTGCTTATCGCTCTGAAATCCATGTTTGGGAATAAAGTGGAGCTTGGGATTACAATCCAAGAACCGGCTTCCTTTTCATCCCGGTTGTTGCGATGCTAATCAAATAATTTCGCTTTACGGCGCCACAGCGATATCAAACATAAAGGCAAATAATCATAAAAAATGAACCCAATGAAATGTGCCATTGTTGATGACGAACCTCTTGCGTTGAGTTTGCTTGAAAGTTACATTCGCAAGACCCCCATGCTGGAGTTGTGCGGCCAATATGCCAGTGCGGTTGAAGCTATGGGAGGATTGTGTAAACAACCCGTCGACCTGCTTTTCTTGGACATACAAATGCCGGAGCTGAGTGGATTGGACCTTTCCAAAATGCTGGATACGAGCCATACACGCATTGTTTTCACCACTGCCTTCAGCCAATATGCTGTGGATGGCTACAAGGTGAACGCTCTGGATTATCTGTTGAAACCTATCAGTTATACAGATTTTATCGCAGCGGTGAGCCGGGCGCAGCAATGGTTCGCATCTGTCGGTAAGGACGTAAAGAATGAAGCTTTTGTTGCCGGAACACCGCAACAGATTGGTAATTCGGAAGCTACATCAAAGCAAGAGGAGGATAAAGTGGAGGATTACATCTTCGTGAAGAGCGATTACAAAATTCTTCGCATCCGTTTTTCCGATATTCTCTACATTGAGGGATTGAAAGATTATGTAAAAATCCACCTGGTCCACACATCCAAGCCTGTACTCAGCCTGATGTCCATGCGAAGTCTGGAGAGCGCATTGCCATCCAAGCATTTCTTCCGCATTCATCGTTCTTATATTGTCAATATCGACAAAGTCAGTGTGTTCGAGCGCGGGCAAGTTGTGTTTGACGACAAGCATTTACCAGTTTCCGATAGTTATAAGGAACAATTGCAGCAGTATATCAATGCTCGTTTGCTTTTGGGAAGAACATAGCCGAAGTGTTATCTTCAACAAATGCTATTTGCTACGGTGAAAACGACATTTTGTGCAATTATGCAGATAAAAAAGTGTGATAATTTTTGTCCTGCACTCACCTTGCACTATCTTTGCCCAGCATTTGTTAAATCATAATACTTCAAATCTATGGCTATTGAAAAAACATTGGTACTGCTCAAGCCGTGTACTTTGCAGCGTGCCTTGGTGGGTGAAATTATCAGTATTTTCGAGAAGAAAGGCTTGCACATTTGCGGAATGAAAATGATGCAACTTACTGATGAACTTTTAAGTGAGCATTATGCCCATTTAAGTTCAAAACCCTTCTTTCAGCGTGTAAAAGACTCCATGATGACTGCTCCCGTTGTGGCCATGTGTTTGTCCGGAGTGGATGCCATAGCAGCAGTGCGCGCTTTGGCCGGTCCGACAAATGGTAGAAATGCAGCTCCCGGAACCATTCGTGGCTCCTATTGCATGAGTTTTCAGGAGAACATCGTGCATGCTTCCGACTCCCCTGAAACCGCAGCTGTTGAGTTAAAGCGTTTCTTTAAGGATGAAGAGATTCTTGATTGGAAACAATGCACTTTCAATTATCTCTACGCCAACGATGAATTCTAAATAGATTGTAAGGCGGGCATTGATTGTCCGCCTTTATTGTGCCCGTTTAATTCTCCGCTATGCTTACACCATTACCGCTTTATGTGTTCAATCCCTCTCACGACGAAGCATTGGCTGCCAACTATCCTTATTACTATCCTTCGAACATCGCTCGAAAGTTGGCAATAGAGTGGGCCACTTTGCCCGCCATTTGGGCTGAACGTCCAGCTTATGTTTGGCTTCCCGACGGAGCGGAGGAGCCTTTGATGGAACAGTGGTGCGAAGGTGTGCACTTTATTCGGACAAAAGAAATGTCTTTGAGCTTTTGGCAAACGGTCAGCCGAATAGAGCCATGGGGATGGGATTTATTGGTACGTCATCAATTACGTAAAGCCGGAGCACCACCGGAATTGCTGCCTTCTGATGAACAAATCGCCGATTTGCGCCGACTAAGTAGCCGGGAAACCACTTCACTTCTCTTGCCGTTGCTCCTGAAGCACCCGCTTTTGCAACAGCTCCCCTTAATAGGGAAATCTTTGTTGGCAACGAGCACCGGCGATGTGGAGAAAAATCTCTCGGAATGGGGTGGAGCAGTCATCAAAAGTCTATGGTCGTGTAGCGGTAGAGGAGTTTTTCGTGTGGGAAAACGCCCTACAATTTCTGATAGCGGACGCATCGAACGTTTGCTTAATGAACAAGGGGCAGTAGAGATGGAACCTATTTGGGATAAGGTGATGGACTTTGCTTTGGAATTTGAAATTTCCACAACTCAAGGAGTACAATACAGCGGTGCATCACTTTTTGAAACCAACACAGCCGGAGGATATTCAGGTAATTGGTTGGCCTCACAATCGGCCATTCTGCATCAAATATTTTCTGCTTGGGGAAGGTCAGATTGGTTTTCTCCTGTAGTTCACGCGCTGGTTGACGGATTGGATAGTCTGATGAGAGGAAGCTATGAAGGCATATTGGGTGTGGATTTAATGATTTGTCGGCAAGGCGATACACTCCGGTTGCTCCCTTGTGTGGAAGTCAATGTACGTCATACCATGGGGTATGTGGCTCTTAAGTTGGCTTCAGCTGATACCGGTATAGAACAACTGCCTCCGCCTTTGCGAAAATTGTGGCATATTCCTGTGTGATTGTACCATACAGACCGAAGTGGCGAAAACTTGGTGCAAATGTTTTGCCCTTTCCATGTCTTGTGCTACTTTTGTCCACATTAAAAACGTTGGAAGTCGAGAATTGCACCGTTTGGCCGGTGTTGTACTTATCCGCACAATCTGTTGCAGATTGGTTCCAGCAAATTCTACATTCAAACATATCAACTCAATTTAAAAACTAATCAATCCTCAATAATCATGATTATGAGAAAAATCATTCTGTTGCTTTGCCTTTTAGTTGGGCCTTTGGCAGCCCATGCACAATTTGAACAAGGCAAGAAGTACGTGAGTGCTTCCGTTTCCGGTTTGGGATGTTCTTACAGTACCAAGGAAAAATTCCGCATGGGTGTGGATGTAAGTGTAGGTTATTTTATGTCCGACTGTTTGATGCTTCGGGCCAACTTGGGCTATGATCACACACGTGAAATCGACGATTTCAGTGCAGGTGTCGGAGCTCGTTACTACTTTGACCAATGTGGCGTCTACATGGGTGCCGGAGCCGAGTATGCCCACTTTACACCCAACAATAATGATTTGCTTATACCCGTTGAATTGGGTTATTCCTTCTTCATCAATCGTTTTATCACGTTGGAACCGTCTGTTTATTACAAAATGTCATTGCATGACTTTTCAGACAATAGCAGCATCGGTTTCCGTTTGGGCTTAGGTTTCTATTTCTAAACATCATTTCCAATGACAGAAATAGCGACTTTAGGCGAATTTGGACTGATTGATCGTTTGACAGTCGGTTTGAAAGCGCAGAACCCGTCCACTTGTTATGGAGTGGGCGATGATTGTGCCGTGTTGCGTTATTCTTCCGATGCTGATGACCCGCGCCGTGTGTTGGTTACCTCCGACATGCTTATGGAGGGCATACATTTCGATTTGACTTACACCCCTCTGAAGCATTTGGGTTATAAAGCCGCTGTGGTCAACTTCTCCGATGTATACGCCATGAACGGCACGCCGCGCCAGTTGGTAGTCAGCATAGCTGTAGGCCGGCGTTTCAAAATAGAGCATTTGGACGAACTGTATGCCGGCATCCGTTTGGCGTGCGAGCGTTACCACGTCGACTTGGTGGGTGGCGACACCACCTCTTCGCTCACCGGTCTGGCTCTCAGCCTTACCTGTTTGGGAGAAGCGACAGCAGAAAACATTGTCTATCGTTCGGGAGCGAAAGATACAGACTTGCTTTGTGTCAGCGGCAATTTGGGTGCAGCCTATATGGGGCTCCAATTGATGGAACGCGAAAAGCAAATCTTCAACAGTCAGAAGGCAACGCCCGAAACGGCGGCGCAGCCCGACTTTAGCGGACGCGAGTATCTGATAGAACGTCTGTTGAAACCGGAAGCCCGGCGCGACATTGTTACCCGGCTGTCCGAAGTGGGAGTTCGTCCCACGGCCATGATGGACATCAGCGACGGCCTGTCGTCCGAAATCATGCACATTTGTAAGCAAAGCCACACCGGGTGCAGGTTGTATGAAGAGCGAATTCCCGTGGACTATCAAACGGCAGTTACGGCGGAAGAGTTGAACATGAACGTCTACACGGCTGCCCTTAATGGTGGCGAGGATTACGAATTACTCTTCACCGTGCCCCTGACGGCTCATGAAAAGGTTCTTCAGATTGAAGATGTCCATGTCATCGGCCACATCACTGATGCTCGCTTCGGGCAGAAGTTGGTAACGAAAGACGGTTCTGAATTTGACCTTAAGGCTCAGGGCTGGAACCCGTTAGCTTCCGAAGCATCACTTTAATAAATTGTAAAAATCATATTGATTATCAATCAAGAACTCTTCTGCTTCTGTTAGTAAATCTTCGCCTGCTTTTCATTTAGTCGTCATGATTGAGGCATTTGTCTATTCTTTTTGGAGATCTCAGGCGAAATGCCTACTTTCGCGTCACCAACAGAAAACTTTAAACTTATTATTCAATGCACAAAATCACTCTTTCACTGGCATTCTTGGCCGGTATCTTGTTTTTTTCCAGTTGTGGAACCACCCAGAGCTGTAGTGTTCTCGGTTCATTGGGACAGAATGTTTTAAACAATAATGGCGGTAGCAACGTTACCACGCAAACGCAATCATCTGTTTCCGAGGCGGGCAGCCTGTTAGGCAATTTGCTCAGCGGTATACTGGAAGGCAGTTCCACGCTGTCGCAGAGCAGCATACAGGGCACTTGGAAATACATCAGTTCCGATTGCGTTTTTGAAAGCGAAAACCTCTTGGCTAAAGCCGGTGGAGCTGTTGCAGCCACAAAAATTGAAGAAAACCTCAACACTCAGCTCTCCAAGGTGGGCATTGGTGCATCCACTTGCGCTTTCACGTTCAACAGTGACGGAACTTATTCTGCCAAAATTGGTAGTCGTACCGTCAATGGCAACTATACGCTCGATGCTGCCAATAAAACCATGAAACTGACCTACTTGGGCGGTTTGGCCAGCTATTCCACCCATGTGGTCCTCTCTGGCGGCAAACTGAGCCTGCTCATTGAGAGCGACAAGCTGCTGGCATTGATGAAGGGTGTTTCCGCGCTCAACAAAAATGCCAATACCAGCTCTTTGAGTTCCTTGCTCAGCAACTACGATGGAATGTACGTCGGCATCCAGATGTCTAAGTAATATATTCTTCATTTTCAATTTATTGATTTAGGTTGTTAAACCAATACTTTAACTGACTCCTTCGAACAACAATCGTTTCTCGGGAGTTCTTCTACCGATGGACTGGCTGTGGCTTCCGCTGAATGTACTCATATCAGCTTTGGGCCTGCCACCCTGTGTCCGCAAAGAAGAATAAGTCTATATTATATACGTATTTTTATCCTTAAATAAAACGTTCAATCCTTCATCATGTGCTTGAAACCGTTGATTTTCAGTGGTTTTAGTGATGAATGATTGAACGTTTCATTCTTTCATGCCATCAGACTTTGAGTTTTACACCTTCAGGCATCCGCACCCGGCTTCAGGTCTGAAGTTTTCGCGGATAGCCCGGCTTATGTAGCGTTATACCGTTGGAGGTGTTTCTCGCTCCATCACAGCGTAACGATTGCCATACATAGTATGAACCTTCCTTGCTCCCATTCGCCGAAGCAATTTGCCCATGCGGTGTACGGTGATACCCTGCAATGTTTTCGGAGCATTGCATTTCAGACGGTCGAAAATGTCACCGGCTGACAGCCACACAGTTTCCGGCTTCTCGTCATCCTTTGGCAGACGGTATATTTTGTTGAACTCATCTTCCAAAGGTGATTCGCGATAAAAGAGACGGTTGTGCCGTTCAATTTCAGCTTCTTCGTCCTTACTGAACAGGATGGGTTCGCCTTGTTCAATTTCGGCCACCAATTGTGCGTAGAGCAAATCGTGGTCCACTTTCACCGGGCCGATGTAATGTTTTACCGACTGACAATAAAAACGGCGCGAGCCCGAAGGGTCGGTCAGCAGGTCGTCGAAATTGCTGGTACCGATGAATGAAGCCATTCGTGGCACAATAATCGTGTTGCGACCGTGCGGTCGGCGCATACTCACTTGTGTGAGTTGCATCATGTTCTTCAAGGTTCCCATCTGTCGTTCATTGTAACGGTCAAATTCATCCATGTTAATCAGTGCCATACAGCCCAATCGCCGTTCGGCGTGGCTGTCGGCGGTCAAGTCGAATTTGTCCGTATAGTAACGCTGGAGTGGGGGTGGCAATAGTGAACGACAGAATGTACTCTTGCCCAAGCCTTGTTGCTCGCTCACCAAAAGCGGAGCCAGGTGGTTTTGGAAAGTACACAACCCCGTTCCTTCGTGTTGCCATCCCGCCACCATGGCGCGCATCCAGCGATGAAATACGCAGTGCCACAGCGGGTCGGAGCTAATCATGTTGCAAACTTCCGCCACGCGGTCGTGTCCGTCCCATGCCGGCAGAGTCTTCAGGTAGTGGCGGAGTGGATGGTAAGAAGCCACCGCTTCTGAAAACAAGTAACAATCTACCCAGCTGCGGTAACATTGCGGCAACTCATTTTGCACCTGCATGACCAAAGAATTGTGGCTGCGTTCGTTCATCGGTACAAAGTCTGCTGTCGGTTTACCGGCCGGACGCAGCTCAATGTTGTTGTCCATTTCGTTGAACCGCAAGTCCCAATGTTTCGTAATAATTTTTTCGATGCGTGCAGGCGTGATGAGTTTGTCGGTTGGGGCCTTGGGTTGTTTCGGCTTGTGGAGGTCGTGAGTGGCTTCCAGCTGACGAATAGGACGGATGTGACAAACGAAACGGCCTTTGAGGCGGCGAAATAGTGTACGCCAGAGTTGGATGAAAAACTTTTTCATGATAAATGTTGAATTTGTGTGTTAATAAATTGTCCGGTAGACCGGGTAGCTCCATGAATGGAAGCTGCAATGCAAAGGTACGGCCTCAAATCTCACTTTGCAAATAGAGTGTCGTTGAGTTACACAGTTTGTGATGAAATGGCCGATTTTTTTTATTTTCCCGTAGACATAGCCATTCCAAGTCCATGACTATTTTGCACAAGTCCTTAAGTAGTGAAAAATACTTCAGGAGTTGTTTCCCAGAATTCGGCGGATGAAGGTTCCGATGGTAATCGTTCATTTCTTAAATCATTGATTTTCAGCAAAGTATTTTCATCGTATGAATGATTGAAAGATTTTATGAAAGGCAAAACAACGTATAGTATTCCTGTTTCATGAACTGTAAAAACGCTGACTTGTCCTTAAATCTTTTGCCGGTTAGTCGCTAACATTTTGGCGCTTTTGTGGTAAACGTGCAGTAGGCTGAGAATTATTTTCATATTACTAAAGGGGTGTTCTGATTTATCTAAAATCAGCACATTATGCTGTCTTTCCATGCCAAAAAGGTGTTCGGTAACTTTGCACATGCAACTATTGTGCAAAACCGAACGCAGAAAGCTTGCTTTATGCTGAGGTGCAGCCAATAGTCTATAAAATTCTCTTTTATGAATCAGCAAATTCCCGAACAACAAGCCATTGAAGGGCGTCAAAAGTATGTGACCGCCTTCAATGATACAATGATTAAAGGGGTGTTCTATAAATTACGGGATAAGGAACGTTCAAAAGACAGTGCTTACGTTTTGGCCGCTTTTCGTTTCTTAGCGCGTCCTTTTGTAAGTTTCGTCAGCCACATAGCCCGCTATGCTCCTTCCTCAACTAACAAAAGTTCATCTCTATGAAATCAAAAATCAACTCAACCTAATTTTTAGAACACCCCTAAAATCTGGAAGGAATGGTCATTTAAGTACCTTCTTGCCGTTGACGATATAGACACCCTTCTGTACCTTCTCTACACGGCGGCCTGAAAGGTCATATATTTCCGTTCCCCGCTTTGACTTCATCCCCTCCGGGCGTTGGCCTTCATTTTCGTGTTCCGTTTCCACGATGCCGGTGGCTTCATCATCAAAGTTGAGGTAAAGGGTACGTGCATTGCCCACATTCGCAGGTACACAGAGGTATGCCTTGTTGTTGTATACCTTGAAACCGCCACCCTTGCGGTAGAATCCAATTCTGTCATTCTCCACGGCCAGGACATAGGTGGTAAAACCACTGGGGACTTCCACCTCCTGATATTCATCCGTGCCCGCATAGCCATGCAACATGTTGCCTGTTATGGCAGAACCTTCTGCTGTAGCCTTGGTGAGGAGATGCTGTCCCTGCTTGCCATAGACTACAGCACCAGTTTGTGCAGGAATGATGCCGTCAGTGATGGATGTCATGGTAATAGTTCCTTCATCGCCGTTCATAGTCGGGACGTTGGTTGCCACATAGGCAGTCATTCCGGCTGGGATGGTCATGGGGGCATTGGCGTAGAAAGTAGCAATCTCATAAGTTCCAATATTGCAGATTGCAACGTCTTTCTCGTCAAATCCTCCTGTTACGGTGAAACTGTTGTTACTGTTGGGATCAAGTGTAGTCAGGGTGAAGGCTGAGCCACCTATCTCTTCCACCTTGATGATGCCGCCGTTCATCTGGCGGGTTGCTGTAGTGAAGTCCACATCTAACTTCCCGACATTCACCTTGGGCAGGTTTACGACGCATTTGCCATCGAGAGCCTTAACATCCTCGGCAAGAACATACTTGAAGGTCTTGCCATAGTCGGTGGAGAGGCTGATGCGCAAACGGCTGTCGGCGGTGAAGTAGTTCTCGTTGACGCCCCACGATACAGTCACCTGCTCGCCTGCCGTGTACTGGCTCTTGGCTGGAGTGAGTGTAGCATTGAAGGCTGTGCCCCCGACAATCTGCACCTGGCTTTCCCAGATGGCATAGGTGCTGTAGAATGGATTTGCCTGCAATGCAGAGTAACTCCATGCTGTGCTTGGCACGTCGTTGACAAGTATGCTGAGTGCATAGTTGCCCGGTACCATTTTTGGCACGTCGGTGCCATCCTTCAGGTAGAAATAGTCATCGTACATAATATCAGCAATGTAGGTTGGCTTGTAGTTGATGACATTACTTTCCTGTGGTACGAACGAAGCAAAGTGGGGCATGAGGCCTCCCTCCACGATGTTGTCCACATTGGCACTGCTGCATCCTATGGCGGTGTAGAGCAACCGGTGTCCTTCGGCATCGGTAGCCTGCACGTCAATAGAAAGGCAGGCGCCTTGGGGAATGCGGTAGGTCTTCTGCATAGCCTCGGCATTGAACTTAGGGGCTTCGTTGTCCACCTTGACATTTTTGTATGATAAGGTGCCTTTGGCCTTGTTGCGGATAGTCTTGATGGAGGGGTAGGCAAAGAAGTCATCACCGCCGTAGTCCATCAGACTGCCCTCGCCCGTGGTGGTATGCGGTGCGCCAAACATGTGTCCAAGTTCGTGGGCCACCACCCACTTGTCGGTCTTGGCATAGCAGCTGCCCTTGGCACTACTTATATAGGCTCCGCCCTCGATGGAGAGACCGGAGTTCTCGGCATAGCTTTTGCGATGGGTAACCCACATGCCCACATCGTAGCTGCCTTCACCGATAGCATCGTTGATATAGTTCGTGCCGTTGCCGATTTCTGGGAGCTCTTCGGACCTATCAAGGTCGTTGATATGCTCTGTCATCACTAATCGCTTGTCCATCACCACATCAAAGCACATGCCCAGCGGGACAAATACCTCGTTGACGAAATCCTCGCAGGCTTGCCAGAAAGGTATCACCTTGTCCTGATAATCATCATCGAAAAGGCCATAATCTCCCTGAAGGTCATTCTCGAATGCACTTACCGTCACGGGAATGGCCAGGCGATAGTAACGCAGTGTTCCGTCACCGGGGAGGGCATCTTCGGCCTGCAATGCAGATGGTAGCAATAGAGTGGCTGCCAGAGCCACAGTTAATAGTTTCTTTTTCATAGGCTACGTCAGTTCGGGATGAGAAAGTTGTCTAAAAACTATTGGTGAGTAAATACCCAATGCAAAATTAGTGTTTTATCTGAAATGCCATTCTAAGTAATGTGTAAAAAGAAAGTTGCATCAGTTGGCCGGTTTGACGAGGTAGTTCCATTGTCCGAGTTTCGGAGCGAAGATGACTTGTCTGGCAAGTCTCTTCTGGTACGATTCTTCAATCTAAAGGTGTCGGATATGGGCAAAAAACCGCGATAAAATCAGGGAATACCTTCATTTGACATCTCCATTTGGTAAAAAACAAATCAAATGCTTGGTATTTACATGGCCAAGTGCTATCTTTGCTTGCAAAATATTGAAGCATGGGTATATTCTCCAATTTATTCAAACATAAGCAGCAGGTCAACGAAACTGGTTGGCGCGTCGGAGGCATGGAAGATTTCATGATGCTCATCCGCGTGTACTATCAGGCCGTGATGGCCGCCAATTTAGGTATCAGCAATTTGGCAGCATTGCCGGATTTGCGTGTGTTCAAACAGACATTGCACGTTCCCACCGTGAACAACAAGCTCGGATTGGGCGAGAAGAACAAATGTCGCAAGATGTTGATGGAAATCTATGGTATTGAGGAGTTTTTCTTCAAAGAGATAGACCAAAGCATTAAGCATCATTGTCGCAATTTGAACGATGTGCGCAGCTATCTTTTCCTCTTTCAGGGTTTCTCCCAGGAGTTGATGATGCTCATGGGTAACTTGATGAAATGGAAATTTCGGTTGCCCGGTTTCTTCAAAAACGCTCTGCGACAGCTCACCGCCAAGTCTGTGGACCAGGTGCTTACCAAGAATGATTGGAAGGATGACGGCGTACGCAAGGCCTGTCTGTCCGTGCGTCGTTACCAGCAGCAACTCGGCTATTCTGCTGAATGGATGACTTCCTACGTGTACAACGTGGTGATTTTGGCCAAGAAGGAGCCGAAACCAAACGACAAAGACGAATAATCGTTACTCTTTCCTCTTGAAGCGTGTGTGGTCAAAATAACACGCTGCTATCAGTTAAGTGTTTGTTAGTGCTTTCGTTCATTTGTATACTTTAGCATGACCCGTGAACAGGAAATAGCGTTGCGAAACTTTGAAGCCCGAGTGCGCCAACTGATGTCGGCGTACACCGAAGTGTTACTCCAAAATCGTAAGCTAAACTGTGAATTGGCACAATGTAAGCAACAGTTAAGTGAGGCGCAAACGCAAATCAAACAGCAGGCACAACAATATGAGGTTTTGAGAACCGCTCGGATGATTGAGGTGAGCGGTGATGATGTGAAGGCCTCAAAAGCCCGAATTGCCAAACTGATTCGTGAAGTGGACAAGTGTATTGCACTACTTGATGTGTAACAATCCAAACCTTTTCTAAATACCATTGGAACTCATGGATGCAGCACAAGATAAATTTGTCATACAGTTGCTTATCGGCAAGCAAATCTATCCCATTACGGTAAAGCGTGAGCAAGAAGAAATTTACCGTAAGGCTGCACGGATGATTAATGAGAAGTTAGGACGTTACGAACAATCATATCCCAACTTGGGCTATGAACGCTATACATCCGTCGCTTTGCTTGACTTCGCAGTGCAGGTGTTGCAACTGCAAATGCAAAAGGACCAATCGCTGTATGAGGAAACAGTGGAACGATTAACAACGGAGATAGAGGAACTCTTCAAAGAGCCCTCGTCCGCATTAACCGCACAGAATCAGGAAACATAAGCGGTTTATCGTCATGTCGGTTGTAATATAACTGACAATTCACTATGTATTTACTTAGATCCATACAAAAACAATGTTAGAAGCAATACTCATTATTGTAAGTCTGCTGGCCGGGGCAGGCGGAGGATACAGCTTTTTCCGGTACGTACTGAAAAAGAAATACCTTCGGATGATTGACACCGCTAACAAAGAGGCGGAGGTCATCAAAGAAAAGAAACTCCTGGAAGTCAAGGAGCAGTTTCTGAACAAAAAGGCTGAACTCGAAAAGGAGGTGCAGCAGCGAAACCAACGTATTTTGCAAGTTGAGAACAAGTTGAAACAGCGCGAAATCAGCCTGAACCAACGCCAGGAAGACTTGGGACGACGTAAGCAGGATTTGGACAATACGCAAAACCGATTGACCAACCAACAACAAGCACTCGTGCGTAAAGAGGAAGAACTGGAAAAACTCCAGCTGAAAGAGCGTGAAAAATTGGAGGAACTCAGCGGACTCTCCGCCGAAGAGGCTAAAAAACGCTTGGTCGACTCGCTCAAAGACGAGGCACGCAGCGATGCTCAAAGCTATATCAATGACATCATGGACGATGCGAAACTGACGGCCAACAAGGAAGCCAAACGCATCGTAATTCAGACCATCCAGCGTGTGGCCACCGAAACGGCCATTGAGAACAGCGTGACAGTTTTCCATATTGACAATGACGAGGTCAAAGGTCGCATCATCGGACGCGAAGGCAGAAATATCCGTGCGTTGGAAGCCGCTACGGGTGTGGAAATAGTGGTAGACGATACGCCCGAAGCCATCGTCATCAGTGCCTTCGACCCTGTTCGCCGCGAGATTTGCCGCCTGGCACTCCATCAGCTGATTGCCGACGGACGTATTCACCCGGCCCGCATTGAGGAAGTGGTGGCCAAGGTGAAGAAGCAGGTGGAAGACGAAGTGATTGAAACCGGCAAGCGCACCGCTATTGATCTGGGCATCCATGGTCTGCATCCCGAACTGGTGCGTATCGTGGGTAAGATGAAATACCGCTCCTCCTACGGCCAAAACCTGCTGCAACACGCCCGCGAAACAGCCAACCTCTGTTCCGTAATGGCTGCCGAATTGGGCCTAAATCCCAAAAAGGCCAAGCGTGCCGGTCTGTTGCACGACATAGGCAAGGTGCCCGACGAGGAAAGCGAATTGCCACACGCACTCTACGGTGCCAAATTGGCCGAGAAATACAAGGAGAAACCGGAAATCTGCAATGCCATCGGGGCACACCACGACGAAATGGAGATGACCTCACTGCTGGCTCCCATCGTGCAGGTGTGCGATGCCATCAGCGGTGCCCGTCCCGGTGCCCGCAGGGAGATTGTGGAGGCATACATCAAACGCCTTAACGATTTGGAACAGATTGCTTCCAGCTATGAAGGCGTGACGAAAACCTATGCCATCCAGGCCGGTCGCGAACTGCGCGTGATTGTCGGTGCTGACAAGATTGACGACAAGCAGATTGAAACACTGAGCGCGGACATCGCTCGCCGCATCCAGGATGAAATGACCTATCCGGGACAGGTGAAAATTACCGTGATACGCGAAACGCGTTCGGTAAGCTACGCCAAATAAGGCTCTGCCTCTATTCCTGAGCGCATCGTAACATCAAGACAAATCATGTATATTTTCGGGATTTCTCATTTGTTTCGCCAAATCCGCAGCCGGTTGCATTGGCAACTTTGCGGCACATGGACGAAATCAATGAGAAATCCTGATTTTATTGCTTCTTATTCTTCCACATGAAAAATATCAAGAACCGACCCGCGTTGTGGGTGCCCACACTCTACATGGCCGAGGGCATTCCCTACGTGATTGTAACAGCGGTAGTTATCGTGATGTACAGCCGTCTGGGACTGTCGAACGGTGAAATCGCACTCTATACTTCCTGGCTCTATTTGCCTTGGGTTATCAAGCCGTTTTGGAGTCCCTTGGTGGATGCGTTCCGCACCGAACGATGGTGGATCCTGACCATGCAGTGGCTGTTGGCCATATCATTTGCCGGAATTGCCTTTACGCTCCAAACCACGCATTTCGTGCAATGGTCCTTGGCCATCCTGTGGTTGGTGGCTTTCAGCAGTGCCACCCACGACATTGCCGCCGACGGGTTTTACATCCGGGCACTCGACAGTAAGACGCAGGCATTCTATGTGGGCATACGCTCCACCGCCTATCGCATAGCCTCCATAGTGGGGCAGGGGTTGTTCATCATGATTGCCGGCTTCTTGGAGTCACGCTTCATTCCCTCTTTGGCTTGGTCGTTTACATTTTATCTGGCAGCCAGTGTCTTCGGCCTGCTGTTTCTGGCCAATTTCATCCTGCTGCCCCGGACGCAGACCGATGCTGCCAAACAGGTGGTGTCTATTTCCACCACGTTCCATACATTTGCCACCTTTTTCAGTAAGCCACAGGTAGTACCCGCCTTATTGTTCATGCTTCTCTACCGTTTGCCGGAAGCACTCTTGGTAAAGATCTGTCCTCTCTTCCTGCTGGACAGCCCTGCTCACGGAGGACTGGGACTGACTACGGGCGATTTGGGCTTGGTACAAGGCACCATTGGGGTGATTGGCCTGACACTGGGCGGCATCATCGGCGGTTTTTTCATTGCCGAGATGGGCGGACTGAAACGCTGGCTTTGGCCCATGGTTTTGAGCATTACCCTTCCCGATGCGGTGTATATTGCCTTGGCCTATTTCCAGCCGGAGGGTATCGGAGCTTTGAGCGTAGCCGTATTCATCGAACAGTTTGGCTACGGCTTTGGTTTCACGGCCTATATGGTCTATTTGCTGTACTTCGCACGCGGCCCCCAGTCTACAGCGCACTATGCTTTCTGTACGGGCTTCATGGCTTTGGGCATGATGTTGCCCGGTATGGTGGCGGGATACCTGCAAGAGGCGGTGGGCTATCTCAATTTCTTTATCATTGCCACTGTACTGACAATTGTTACTTTCTGGGTAACTACGATGATAAAGATTGACGAAGAGGATGAGGTAGCTAAAGCCGAGGCATAGCCGCTGAATAGCCAGAGCAAAACTATAACGTAGCTTGAACAGGGTATTTCGATCTGAGTTCAAGCTACGTTGTTTTTGGGAGATGTGCCGGATTTCATCCCTCGCTTCCTGACTATCAAAGCCGATAAGCGCAGCAGAAAAGGCAAAAAGGGTAGGGTGATGCTTTCAGGCACCGCATCCATTTAGAGGTTTCCTTTGCGCAGGGCTGCCAACAGTGCCGCATTGGTGTCAGGCAACGAAATCCCGATACGCAGATAACGGCCATACGGCTTTACTGCTATGTTCTGCTTGCGCAAATATTGGCAAACAGCGGTCGAATTTTGAAATTCGACAAAGAGGAAATTGGCTGCAGAGGGGAAGACGTTGACACACGACGGCAACACGCGAAGCGCAGCAGCCATGCGTTCTCTTTCTTCCACTAAGCTGCGGTTCCAGCGGTAGACTTCTCCAATGTTGCGCACCAAACGGGTGGCAACTTCTATTTGAGGCAGGCTCAATGGATGGGCATAGCCCATAATTTTTATTCTGTCGATAACCTCGGGATGAGCGATAAGCGTAGCCATACGCAAAGCCGCTGCATTCCATGTGTGGGAAAAACTGCGCAGCAATATCAGATTGCGGAATTTGTTCATCAAGGGCAGAAGCGTTTGCATCTGCGTGCGGTTCATATAGCTTTCATCTACCACCACCATGCCGCTGAAAACAGACAGAATACGCTCTACTTCAGCCTGATCAGCCATTGTTCCCGTGGGGTTGTTCGGTGAACAGATGAAGAGTAGCCGAACCGCCGGTGAAACTTTCCGTAAAAACGAATCGGCATCCAACTTGAAACCGTCTTCTGCCTTGAGTGGAAACTCCTGGAAATCTACGAAATTGGCTTGTGCCCTACGGCGATACAGACTGCGGGAAGGAGTACATGCTGCCGCTTGCCCTTTGCCGCGACAAAACAGACGCAAGCACCAATCCACGGCTTGCTCCGACCCGTTTCCGCACCAATATATGCATTGAGGCGGTATGTGTTCAATTTTCCCCCATACCTCTCCCAGTTGCTCTAAATCTGCGGCAGGATATTGGTTATAAGGGGCATTGTACGGCAATTCGTTATGGTCGAAGCGAAGCATGGCGTTAGTTTTTGCAAGTGAAACACTGTTTATACATAAATAAAGTCTGAAGTTATAAAGTGTACTGTCAGACCGGTCGGATGTTGAGACCGCCAAAAGTAACGCTATAACTTCAGACTGAGAAATGTCTTTCCAAAAATATTTTATTGAAGCTGGAAACGCTTGGAAGCTCTTACCAAGTGGCGGGTAATGCTGATAATTTCCTGAGTTTCCTGTAATGTGGACAGATAAAGCAATGCGATTTTGATGTTGGAATCTTCACATTGTATGCGCGTTTGCTGCGCATGTCGGATTTGTGAAATACAGCTCTTGATGGCGTTACCTTCGACCAATAATTCGTCAGAACGGCTGAAATCGCCATCGACAATCATCCTCCGAGCTTCTTCCAAGAAGCGGTCTACATCGTTGCAGACAGGGATGAATTCGTCCACATAGTCCTGCGGCAATGGCTTGAAGTTGTTGTCGACGTGTTCCACGCAGGGTTCCAGCATACGTTTCAGACCATAGATGATTTGTGTTATGCTGTTACAGCCCAGATGGAACCACGTGTTTTTCTCCACTGCCAAGAGATAGTCAATCTTGCGCATACCCAGAATTTCCTTCCGACGATAGCGTTTCCACAACGACTTCTCGTCGTCAATGGCTTGAGTGGCATGTCGCAATTCTTTCATGTTCTCATGCATCAATCCCTGGGTGATGCTGTGGAAGGTGGTGCGGGTGAAGTCAAGGATGTCGCCCTGCGTACGACGTACGTGTTCCAACAGCAATTTCCACGTTTCCTCTTTGTCGTGCGTGCGTACCAACTGGCGGAACAGCGTGTCGACATTGTCCTGCTCGCGTTTCTGCTTGAACTTACGGTTGTTGTTGATAACGACAGCCGCAACCACGCACATCACCAGTATCATGGCGATGAAGCCGCCGAAATGGTTGGTGGTGGCAATCAGGAAGCTGACGATGAAGGCGGCTCCGGCGGTGATAAACCAACCACCGATAACCGTAATCACACCGGTGATGCGGTAAACTGCTGTTTCGCGACCCCAGGCACGGTCGGCCAAAGAAGAACCCATGGCAACCATGAAGGCTACATAAGTGGTGGAGAGGGGTAATTGCAATGTGGTACCGACAACAATCAGCAGACCGGCCAACACCAGATTGACCGCTGCACGCACTTGGTCGAATGCAGCACCTTCATCCAGCTCTGTTCCTTCGTGAGAGAAGCGGCTGTCAATCCAACGCGACACCCCGGCGGGGATGAAGGCTGAGATAAACTGGGTGGTGTTGAGTACGCCACGAACTGTACGGCGTGCAATTTTGGAGGAAGAGAAAACTTCCTCACCTTCGTCTTGACGCGAGAGATTAACGGTTGTTTCCACTACCTTCTGTGCCTTCTTGGAAGTACAAATGGCAAAAGTCATGATGGCTCCGGCACCAATCAAGAACCATTGCTTGCCGGGTAAGCTACTTTCGCCGGCCAACACGCTGACACAGTAGTTTTGCGGAGTCTGACCGTTGCCATTGGCAGTGAAATCAAGGAAGGATTCCAAACCGGCCAAGGGCGTACCGATGAAGTTAACCAAGTCGTTGCCGGCAAAGGCCATGGCCAAGGCAAATGTGCCGAAGAGTACCACAATGCGGAAGATGTTGACGCGCAACAGGTGGAGTATTTCCATCAGGACTGTAAATCCGCCGATGCAGGTCAAGAGAATAGTGGTTCGATGGGCGTCAATCCAATCGGGTGTCCATCCTATGGCTGACAACAAGGTACTGTTCTTTAATCCACTGACCAAAAGGAAATAGAAAATCGACGTTACGCTCAAACCACCAAACAGGGCTATACTCCAGCGTAAGTGTTTCTTATATTGGAAGGTGAAAACGAGGCGGGCAATCCACATACATACCAAACCTACCACAAAGGCGATGGCCACAGAAAGGAATATGCCGATGATGACGCTGAGTGCCTTGTCTGTGTTGATAAGTTCTGCATAAGTGAGCCCTTCGCCGACCACCTTGGAGAGTGCCAAGGCGGTACTGCCGCCCAATAGGCCGAAAACCATGGAAACCGTGGTGGAGGTGGGCATGCCCAATGTGTTGAAAATATCCAACAAAATTACATCTGTCGCAGCCACTCCCAAGAAGATACACATGACATCGTCCAACGTGTAGTACAAAGGATTGAGAATGCCGTGGCGAGCAATGTCCATCATGCCGCTCGATGTGCTGGCTCCAACAAAGATGCCGATGGCTGCTACCATCAGAATAGTTTTGAACTTGGCGGCTTTTGCGCCAACGGCGGGACTGAGAAAGTTTACCGCGTCATTAGCAACTCCCACCGAGAGGTCGAAAGTGGCCAACAGGATCAGGAACAACAATATTCCCAAATAAAAGAAATCCATATTGCGAGGGTTTTGGTTTATCTAACTCTATGTAGGGCAGTACACAAAAACTGATGACCATACACCTTTATATAGCTTTCAGTCTTTGCACCGTGCAAAAATACGACATGCCTATGAAACGCAAAGACTTTTGTTTAAAAATTGTAACTGTATTAAAACAAGTTTGCAACAATTCACCATAATAGTTTGAAGTACGATTTGCAATTATATATTTTTTTACAGTTTAATAATGTGGCTTTTTTTGCAGTCGAGGTTTGCATTACCGCGGAATAGAAATACTCTATTGATTCACTTGGTGTGATTGGAGTGTTCCAATGTTCATTTTTTAAGCTAATAGTATAGCAAAAGTGAGCTTATGAGATGGGGAAATGGCTTATATGGCAGGAATGTAGGGTAGGAAGGAGAAAATAAATCAGACGAAACTTGTTTCTTAGCTCAAATAGTGTAACTTTGCGGCCACGAAAAAGGTAATAACCTCTGATGCTATCCGTGAAGCAGGCACGCAGAAGGTTATACGCTCTGTCAGATATAATTACTTTAGCTCGATATAATTGAATGGACAAGACTGACAACAGGATGAAGGTGGGATATATCTCGCAGATTATCGGTCCGGTAATTGACGTGGCTTTTGAAGTACAAGGTGCTTCGGCCCAAGAGGTGTTGCCCCGCATTCACGAAGCTTTGGAGTTGACACACCCCGATGGCCGACGTATCGTGGTGGAAGTGCAACAGCACATTGGCGAAGACACCGTGAGAACGGTGGCCATGGATAATACTGACGGATTGAGCCGTGGATTGGAGGTGCGCTGCTTGGGTGCACCGATTTCTATGCCCGTCGGCCCTCAGATTAAGGGACGCATGATGAATGTGACGGGTGATTCGATTGATGGCTTGAAACCCCTCGACCGTTCAACCGGCGCTTATCCCATCCACCGCGAACCTCCCCGTTTTGAAGACTTGAAGACGAGCAGTGAGGTGCTTTACACCGGTATCAAGGTGATTGACCTGCTCGAACCTTATGCCAAAGGTGGTAAAATCGGACTCTTCGGTGGTGCCGGTGTAGGAAAGACGGTGCTCATCATGGAGCTGATCAATAATATCGCCAAAGGACATGACGGCTTCTCCGTGTTTGCCGGTGTAGGTGAACGTACCCGTGAAGGAAACGACCTCCTCCGCGAAATGATTGAAAGCGGCGTGGTACGCTATGGCAAGGCTTTTGAAGAAGCCATGGAACGCGGCGAATGGGACCTGTCGAAAGTGGACTACGATGAGGTGGCCAAGAGTCAGGCTACCTTGGTTTACGGACAGATGAATGAACCGCCCGGAGCACGTTCGTCAGTAGCTCTTTCCGGTCTGTCCATTGCAGAAAGTTTCCGCGATGCGGGAGCCGCAGAGGGAAAGACTTCTGATATCCTTTTCTTTATTGACAATATCTTCCGTTTTACTCAAGCCGGTTCTGAAGTGTCGGCTCTCTTGGGACGTATGCCCTCGGCTGTAGGTTATCAGCCTACTTTGGCCAGTGAAATGGGTGCCATGCAGGAACGTATCACTTCTACCAAGAATGGCTCCATCACTTCCATCCAGGCTGTATATGTGCCTGCCGACGACTTGACAGACCCCGCTCCGGCTACGACCTTTACCCACTTGGATGCCACTACGGTGTTGAGCCGTAAGATTACGGAGTTGGGTATCTATCCAGCAGTAGACCCGCTGGATTCCACTTCGCGTATTCTTGACCCCAAGGTGATCGGCGAAGAGCATTACCGTTGCGCCGGACGCGTAAAGCAGATTCTGCAGAAGTACAAGGAGTTGCAGGACATCATTGCCATCCTGGGTATGGACGAACTTTCCGATGAGGACCGCCTGACGGTGAACCGTGCCCGCCGCGTACAGCGTTTCTTGAGCCAGCCGTTTACCGTGGCTGAGAAATTTACCGGTGTGCCGGGTGTCATGGTGCCTATCGACGAGGTAATCCGTGGTTTCAACATGATATTGGACGGCGAAGTGGACGACCTGCCCGAACAGGCTTTCCTGAATGTGGGTACCATCGATGATGCCATTGAAAAGGGTAAGAAACTGATGGCTCAGGCATAAGCCTATGCCGGTAATAAGGTAAAAGCAAATGAAAGTAATGATTGTTTCGCCCGAAAAGACGCTCTTTGAAGGTTCGGCTGACAGCGTGATGCTGCCGGGTCAGATGGGACGTTTTGAAGTGCTGAAGAACCATGCTCCCATCGTCTCTATACTGACTGCCGGACAGGTGGAATGTAAAGGACCGCAGCCTTGTGTGTTGACCATCAAAAGCGGTTTCGTGGAAGTGGCGCGCGATGAGGTATCGGTTTGCGTGGAGCAATAACTGCTGGAATTGACTGAGTTAAGGGGGTGTTTCATAATTTAGCTTGAGATGATTCTGCGGCTATCGCCCGTAGATGGCTGATTTGAATGAAGGAGCGTAGCGAGCTACGTGACTGATTGAAAATCAGCAAGATACAATGCGAGAGACACAGAAGCAGCCCAAGCCTATTATAGAAAAGCAAAACCCCAAAACTAATTTATAGAACACCCCTTAAACGTGTTCCTATGGACAATCTCTCCAAACTGGCAGTGAAATGCTTGGCTGTCGAAGCTGTTGCTTATGGCATTATAGGTATTGCCTTCTTGGGCATATCCCACCTTGTGGGTAAAACGTGGGCGGTTGAAACGCTCCTTTCCACGGCAGGATTGGCTATACTCCTTATTATATATAGTGCATTGGCTCATACAGCTTACATTCCTCTTTTGAGACGTGGCGGCAAAAGCGTTTTGGGATTTTATCTCTTGGCAAAGACATTCCGTTTGCTGCTGGCCATTCTGGTGCTGTTGGTTTACGTGTTTGCCTGGGGGCACGACATACTTACTTTTGCCATCATCCTTTTGGTTCTGTACATCGTGGGATTGGTCGTTACGACCATATTCTATACCAAGGCAGAACGTAACTTTAGCAAAAAGTCATGATTTTGAATATTCTAATGAAACAGGTGCGAAGGTTTTTCTGTTGCCTTATGCTTCTTTGGATAACCGGTGCGGTCAATGCCGTAGCGTCTTCCTCCGAAGATGGCAAGGTGGATGTGAAGGAAATCGTGTTGGGCCACATGAGTGATGCCTACGATTGGCATATCACCACCTGGAACGGACACCATATTTCCATACCCCTACCCGTCATCGTACGAAGCGAAGGAGGAGAATGGCACGTGTTCAGTTCTTCACGCTTTCACGAAAGTACTGACGGAAGCTATGAAGGCTTTTTCCTCAATGAGGAAGCCAACGGGAAAATCTTTGAACTATTGCCCGATGGCACATCTGTTCGCCCGCTGGACCTGAGTATTACCAAGGACGTGGTGCAGATATGGATTGTGGTAGCCTTGATGTTGGCAATTTTCCTCTGCACAGCGCGTTGGTACAAGGGACGCGAAGCAGGCGACAAGGCACCAGGTGGCTTCGTCGGACTGGTGGAGATGTTTGTCATGTCCATCAACGACGACCTTATCCGCCCATCAGTCGGTGAGAAGCATTACCGTACTTACGCCCCCTTCCTCCTGACAGCCTTCTTCTTCATCTTCATTACCAATCTCTTAGGACTGATACCAGTCTTTCCCGGCGGTGCAAACATTACGGGTAACATTAACATTACCTTCTTCCTTGCCGTATGCACCATGTTGCTCGTCAATCTGTTTGGAAACAAAGAGTATTGGAAGGAGATACTTTGGCCTCCAGTACCAACGTGGCTCAAGGTGCCTGTTCCCATGATGCCTGTGATAGAATTGTTTGGCATCTTCACCAAACCTTTCGCTCTGATGGTGCGTCTTTTCGCCAACATGATGGGTGGACACGCTATTATTCTTTCTCTCACCTGTGTGATATTCATCACGTGCCAGTTGGGTGCTGTGATTGGTACCCCCTTGACCATTGTGAGCTTCCTGCTCATGATTTTCATGAACTGTCTGGAACTGCTGGTGGCTTTCATCCAAGCTTATGTGTTTACGATGCTGAGTGCCGTTTTCATCGGTTTGGCTCATCCGGAAGAACATCATGCAGCTTGATATTGGATAAAACGAACAAAATTATAAACCATAAATCTTAAAACATTATGTTACTACTTGCATTGTTAGAAGCAGCAGGAATTGCAAAGTTAGGTGCCGGTTTGGGCGCAGGTATCGCCGCCATTGGTGCCGGTTTGGGTATCGGTCGCATTGGTAGCTCTGCCATGGAAGCTATCGCCCGTCAGCCCGAAGCAACAGGCGACATCCGTTCCAACATGATCATCATCGCCGCGTTGGTTGAGGGTGTGGCTCTCTTCGCCGTCATCGTCTGCTTGCTTTGCCTTTTCCTTTAACAGCTATGCCTGTCCGGGTGTTCGGAAATGATTTCCGACATCCGGCCGGGTAAACAAAACTTGAATTTATGCAGTCTATCAATTTGCCATCCATATTGACGCCCGACCTTGGACTCTTGTTTTGGATGCTTTTGGCCTTCTTGGTAGTGTTCTGCCTGTTGGCAAAGTTCGGCTTCCCCGTCATCACCAAGATGGTAGAGGAGCGCAAGGCCTACATTGACGCTTCTCTCCAGAAAGCACATGAGGCTAACGAACGTCTGGCCGGCATCGAGCAGGAATGTGAACGACTGCTCAACGAGGCCCACGCACGTCAGGCAGAAATCATCAACCAGGCCAAGGCTATGGGCGACAGCATGGTGCGGCAGGCACGTGAAAAGGCACAGGCTGAAGGAGCAAAACTCCTCCAAGAGGCCAAGGAACAGATTGTCGTAGAGAAAGAAAATGCACTGCGCGACATCCGCCAGACTGTAGCTGACCTTTCGGTTGCCATTGCGGAAAAGGTGGTGCGTCAACAGCTCAAAGGCGATGCTGAACAGCAAAAACTCATGGAGCGCCTGCTGGATGAAGTTTGTAAATAGACATTGACAACGGAAGCCGATGCTATGTTTCACCATGCTTTATTAGTGTGAACATTCGGTTTTCCTAAGTCTAACAGTAACAGCTTTCAGATAAAATGGATTTGGGTATTATACCTATGCGATATGCCAAGGCGTTGCTTCGTTTCGCAACGGAAGGCCACGAAGAAGAGCGCGTTTATGCGGAAATGACTTCGTTGGCACAAACCTTCGTGAAACTGCCCGCTTTGCATCAAGCGATGATCAATCCCGTGGTAACGGACGAACAGAAACTGCAGTTACTCCTTACAGCAGCGGGCGGTGGCGAAAAAACATCAGACACGTTGCAACGCTTCCTTCCGTTGGTGGTAAAGAAGCAGCGCACCGCATCCATGATGCTCATAGCCCATTCTTATGGAACGCTTTACCGCAGAAGCAAACACATCATTCAGGGAGAACTCGTTGTTCCCACTGACGTAACTCCGCATCTCGTTGAAAAACTGAAGCAATGGGTAGAGGAGAAATCCCAATGCCGTGTTGACTATAGGGTCGTTGTCGATCCTTCCATCCAAGGAGGTTTCATCTTGTCGTACGATACATATCGATTGGATGCCAGTGTGCGGACGCGATTGGCCAAAATCAAACGGGAGTTGTCGCTTTAAATTTTAAACAGAATTATTCTACTATATGTCGAACAATATCAAACCCAGCGAAGTTAGCGAAGTGCTTTTGCGCCAACTGCACGACATGAGCAACGATGCCATGTTCGAGGAAGTAGGTGTCGTACTTTCTATCGGTGACGGTGTGGCCCACATTTACGGCCTGACCCACGTGACTGAGAACGAGCTGGTGGAATTTGAAAACGGGGTAATGGCCGTGGCCATGAACCTGGAAGAAGATAATGTCGGGGTTGTGTTGCTCGGTTCCTCAGAAGGCATCAAGGAGGGACAAAGCGTTAAGCGTACGGGTAAAGTGGCCTCCATTGAAGTCAACGAACAGATGCTCGGCCGTGTCATCGACCCTCTTGGCCGTCCCATCGATGGAGGCAAGGCCATTGAAGGGGAGAAGTTCCTTATGCCGCTCGACCGCAAGGCTCCCGGTGTAATTTACCGCCAGCCCGTAACGCAAGCGTTACAGACGGGTCTGAAGAGCGTTGACTCCATGATACCCATCGGTCGCGGACAGCGCGAGCTTATCATCGGCGACCGCCAGACGGGTAAGACAGCCATTGCCATCGATACAATCATCAACCAAAAGCACAACTATGCTACGGGTGACCCGGTATATTGTATTTATGTCGCTATCGGCCAGAAAGCCTCTACTGTTGCCAATATTGTCAACACGCTTCGTCAGGCCGGTGCCATGGATTACACGGTTATTGTCAGCGCCACGGCCAGTGAGCCTGCAGCCATGCAGTACTACGCTCCCTTTGCCGGAGCTGCTATCGGTGAGTTCTTCCGTGACCGTGGCAAACACGCCTTGGTGGTTTACGATGACCTGTCCAAGCAGGCCGTAGCCTATCGTGAAGTTTCGCTTATTCTGCGTCGTCCTTCCGGTCGTGAGGCTTATCCCGGTGACGTGTTCTATCTTCACTCCCGTCTGTTGGAACGTGCTGCCAAAATCAACAACCAGCAAGAAGTGGCTGAGAAGATGAACGACCTTCCCGCCAGTCTGAAAGGACTTGTCAAGGGAGGTGGCTCTCTGACGGCACTTCCCATCATCGAAACGCAGGCCGGCGACGTTTCCGCCTACATCCCCACCAATGTCATCTCCATCACCGACGGACAGATATACCTTGTTTCCGACCTCTTCAACCAAGGTTTCCGCCCGGCCATTGATGTCGGTATTTCCGTGAGCCGTGTAGGTGGTGCCGCCCAAATCAAGAGTATGAAGAAGGTGGCCGGTACGTTGAAGATAGACCAGGCCCAGTATCGTGAGCTGGAAGCCTTTGCCAAGTTCTCTTCCGATATGGATCCCGTTACCGCCATGACCATTGACCGTGGCCGTAAGAACAACCAGTTGCTCATCCAGGCCCAGTACAGCCCCATGCCCGTTGCCGAGCAGGTGGCCATTCTCTATTGCGGTACGCACGGCTTGCTGAAGACGGTGCCCATTGAGAACGTGCGCGATTTTCAGGATACCTTCCTTCAGGTACTTCGCAGCAGCTATGCCGACACCCTCCTCAAGCCCATTGGAGAAGGACAGCTGACAGATGACATCTGCAAAGAGATAGAACGCATTGCGGCTGACATTGCCGAACAATATAAAGGATAATACTCCATGGCCTCACTCAAAGAAGTAAAAACACGCATAGCCTCTGTCAACAGCACCCGGAAGATTACGTGCGCCATGAAGATGGTGGCATCGTCCAAATTGCACCGGGCGCAACAGGCTATCGAAGCGATGCGTCCCTACGAGCGCAGGTTATCCCACATGTTGACCACATTTGTGGCCAGTATGGAAGGAAGTGCCGAAACGCCCTACGCAGCTGAGCGTGAGGTAAAGCGTGTGGCCATAGCCCTTTATACCTCCAACTCTTCTCTCTGTGGAGGTTTCAATGCCAATGCCATCAAAGCCTTCCATCAGCACGTAGCCGCCTATCGCAGTGCGGGAGTGGAAATCGTTGAGGTTATCCCCATTGGAAAGAAAGCCGCCGATGCCGTACGCAAAGCCGGATTTGCCTTCACCGACGACCATGCCGCACTTTTGGACCACCCCTCCTACGAACCCGCCGCTGCGGTAGCTGCCCATTTGATGGAGATGTACGTGTCGGGAGCCATTGACAAGGCCGAGCTGATATACCATCATTTCGTCAGTGCCGGTACGCAGCAGCTCGTCACGGAAGAAATGCTACCCTTCAGCCTTTCTGCAGGGCAGGGTGGGGAAGAAATAGCTTCTCCCCATTCCCCGGCGTTGAACTTCATTGTAGAACCCTCGCCTGCCGAAGTGCTGTCGCAGCTCATCCCCCGGTCGCTCCATCTCAAGGTCTATACCGCGCTGCTCGACAGTCTGGCCAGCGAACACGCAGCCCGCGTCATTGCCATGCAAGTGGCAACCGACAATGCCGACGAACTGCTTCGCGAGCTCACGCTCACCTACAATAAGACCCGTCAGCAAGCCATCACAGCTGAACTGTTGGACATTGTGGGAGGCAGTATGCAGTAAGCGTAAGCGACCCGCTTTATACGGACTACAGTAACATCTCTTTATACAGCAAGGAAACTCCCCCGAATCGATGACAATCGGTTCGGGGGAGTTCCGTATATATAAGGCCTATTCAGGAAGAAAATGTGGCGCGAGGAAGATACTATCCAAGATACTATGGAAGAGAAAATTGGCAGCAGATAAGGCAGCAGATATGAAAGCATACAAGGAAGGAACTATGCCTGGACCTCCACGAAAAGATCCAGGTGTTCATCCACATACACCGCGATAGCGTTCGTGATATTCTCCTCCTCCTCCACGAAATAATCGTCCAGCTCGTCAAATTCCGGGTTCTGCTCAAATAGTTCCATGAACTCCTCGTCCGAGCGTTCGCGGGTCAGTTCCAGTTTTCTTTCGTCATATAGTTTTTTAGCCTTGTACAGCACCTTGCTGAAATCGTGCAGCCCCCAAAGACGCATCGCCTTGGCAAAGGGATTGTCGAAAAAGAAAGGGCCGTAGCCGTTATAGATCAGTTGTACAAAACCACCGTCCATCACTTCGTCGCGCAAGATGAAGTAGCCCCACAGCGTAATTTGTTCCGGGGAGAGCCGTTCCATGGCATCCGCGTTCAGTTCTCCGCCAGCCGCCTCCTTGATGGCCTCATGCACTGCGCCGACAAAACCGTCCGCCCCCTGTTCTGCGGCCAGCCGCAGTTTCTCGTCAGATACGAAAGCCTTCATATAAAAATTTTTGAACACCTATTTTTTAATCACAAGACAAAGTTTCTATTGTAGTACCTTGATAATAATGTTGCAGGATAGTGCGGTAAGCATAGCCTTTGGAAGCCATCACCGCAGCACCTATCTGGCACATACCCACGCCGTGTCCCCAGCCGGCCCCTGTCAGGCAGAAAGCCTCGGGCACTTTCATCTCAGCGTCCACGTTCAGCGCATCCACCACGAAGGCAGAGCTGTACAGATGAGAAGCCGAAAGCAAACGACGGATTTCCAGTTCTTTACCCACAACCAAGGAATCCTTAGTGCCCACAAAGCGCAAGCGTTTCAGTCGGCCACTCGTGCCGCGCTCCACTGGCTCTAGCCGTAGGATTTGCCCCAAGTCAGCACCCGTCCGTTCCTGAACCAACCGACATAATTCATCTTGTCCAATAACAACTCTCCATCGGAAGAAATCCGTTGTCGACTCATGGTCATAAGCGTTCAGCACCTGATGCAACAGCTCCTCGCTGTCCGTATTGCAGAACGCCGGCGGTGCGCTTCGGATCCACTGTTCCGCCTCCGTCTCGCGCGTCAAGTCCGGCAGTCTCACGGGAGCTCCCGGCTCCGCGCACCTCACCGGCGTGTCGTAGGCAGGGTGGGGCGCATCGTCCCAGCACGTCGACCACCGTTCGCTGATACCGCCGCAGCATTTCGAGAAACGCGCATCGCAGACGTTACCCTCCGCCGTCATGATCACCTGTCCTTCCGTAGCCTTCACCGCCTCCACCACGTTCGGGTGCGCAGCGTGCGTGATACCCTGGTAGCGTTGGCAATGGTCATCGGCACAGACATCAAAGAGCGTATGATCCGTGCGGTCATACCAGCGGATCAGTTCCCCGTCGCGGCGTGAGCCGGTGAAGAACCCTGCGCCGTCGCCGCCTCGTCCCGTTTGTCTTGCCGCCATTTGGCAATATACCCAGCTGCGCGAAATCACCGCGTGCGCTTTCAGCATCTCGATCGGAGCCTCCGCATTCATCTCGCTCGACACCACGCTCAGCAAGTAATCCTCCACCGGCAATTCGTTGATGACCACCAGTTGTTCCTCGTACACCACGATGCGGAGCATCCCCGTAAACGTCTGCGCCTGCTGTTGTTGCCAATGAAACTCCTTGCCAATCATCACGCCCGGCAGCGTGAACGTCGCGTCGTCCGTCTGCGGCTGGAAAGTCAGCTCGCTGTACAGATTGTCCTGCCACAAAATACCTCCCGAGCTGCAACGCACCTTCTGTGCGCCCTCCACCGGCGTTCCCTTCGCCGTATAAGGGCCATTCAGCGTGAACTCCACCTCCGGCGCGTGCAATATACCCACCTGAACAGGCTGGGTGGCCAACTCATCCGGCGTAACCAGCTGAGCGGCAGTATCCTCCGCATTGGCGCGTGCAGAACGCGGTTGCAGTTTCTTGCAAAGACCCGTCAGCGTTGCCGGAGTCAGGCACACCTCGCGCAGGATATTCTGCGCCGTGCAGGTATTCAGCCTCTCGAAATCCTCCGGTCGCGGCGTGATAATCAGGCCCCCCAAGTCCAATGCCCCCGGGCTCACCAGCATTTGCGTGCGGTCCGTGGCAAAATAGCACGCCGGCCGATGCTTGCGTCGGGCAAACACCACGATGACGATTTCGTCCTCCCGAGTCGGTGCCCCGTCCTGTCGCCAAGCCAGCAGGTTTACGTCCGGCTCGCCGCCCTCCGCTCCTGGGGGCAAGATGCCCAACGCCTTTTGCAACAAGTGCGGCACCTTCTCGTCCGGTGTGGTGCGTACCACCAAAGCCGGGCAGGCATACCCCTGAAGCAAATAAATGCCCAGGTGCGGTTGGTGCGTCATCGGGTAGCCCAAGTGTTCCAGTTCCGCCTCGTCGGTCGGCTGCAGCGGAAACACCCTTGCCAGACGCGGCTCATAGATTTTCCAGTCGCGTTCCAAGGGCACTACGCCGCGCAGTCCCGCCTGCAAATGCGCGTGGTCGGGAGCTGAAGCCCCGCTTCGCGGACCGTTGTAGCAAATCAGGTGTTGCGGCATACCGGCTGCCAGCGGCACCATCTGGTGCACCAGCAAGTCCAGCGACTGCGGCTTGTGCCGGCGCGTAGGCAGGGTGAGATGTCCCGGCAGGATAGGGAAGGGGTTCACCAGCACCTCCAATGAGCCCAACATAGGCAGCGAACGCTGCTCCTCCGGGCGGTTCTCCTTGCAAAGGAAACAAGGCCGCTGTTTTAAAGCCTGCTTGTCGATGCGTGCTCCCGTGCTCACGATGCGTGCCGGGTTCAGTTGCACCGCCAGACTGCCCGCCTGTTCCAGCGGCAGTTCGCGTATCTGAACCAATTCCTTCAGGTCCGCCACGCGTTTCGCAGCCTCCGGCCACACATCCAGTTGCCGGTCCACGAAGCTCATGATTTCCTCCTCGTCCACCGGCCTGTTCCATTCGCTGACCATCCGTTTGCGTGCCCGCAACTCGACGGTGCGCAGCAAGTCCTTATATAGATTGTTCCTGTTCACCTTCTCCACACTCAGTGCGGCATCCGAATTACCCTCCCAGCGGCGGCACAGATACAACTCGTCGAAGATGCGAGCAATGCGGTAACGCCGGGAAAAAGCCAGTCCGAGGGCATAATCCTCGCCATAGCTCGTGTTCGGAAATCCCATTTGCCGCAGCAAGTGCGTGCGAAAAGCGCGGGGTGCACCCAGTCCGTTCACGCGCAAAGCATTGTTCCGTCCGTTTTCCGCCGTCCATTCCGTGTGCGCAATCAGTCCCGGTGGCAATGTGTTCAGCTGGAAATCCACCATACGGTAGCTGCCGATGACCATGGCTGCTTTCCCTTTTCTGAAAGCCTCGATGATGCGTTCCAGTGTGGCTGTTGAGGAATACAAATCGTCCGAATCAAGCTGTACGGCGTAGCGTCCGCACTGCGGATGCCTGATGGCCAAGTCCCAGCATCCGCCGATGCCCAGGTCCGTGCGTTCGGGGCGGATGACCACCACGCGACTGTCGGCATCGTAAGCCGCCAAGGCTTCCGACGTGCCGTCGGTCGAGTGATTGTCCACCACGATGACGTTAAACGTGAAGTCGCCCTCCTGTCCCAAGGCACTCTCCACTGCGTCGCGGATGGTGCGCACGCGGTTGCGCACGGGAATGATGACGCTCGCCGTAACTGGCCAATCCTCCGGTTCGCCCGCCGTGGCATCGTCCAGCTCGTCGGGTGCAAGCCAAGCCCCGATGGTTTTCAGGTGTTCCGTCACGGCGCGTTCCATCTCCAGCTGCACCTCGCGGTTAGCCGGGTTGACATAGTCAAACTGCTTCTGCCCCGATGTGCGCAGGTCCGTTTCCGTTTCCGTGTAGAGCGGCTCGCGCAGGTGGACCAGCCGGTCCGGTTGCTGGCTGACGAACAGCCGCAGCGCGTACCACGCCGCATATTTGTAGCGCACGCCCTGACGCGCCGCCAGAAAGTCCGGGAAGGTGGAAGTGGAGAAAAGCAGGAGCGAACCGAAGTCGAAGTCGTCACGCAACGCCCCCTCCTGGTAATCAATGACCGGATGCGGCCCGTTGGCATCGTAGCGGTCAGTGTAGAGCATGAAAGGCGTGTCCGGCCGCTCGATGCTGTTCTCCGCCACCTGGAGCATACGGTCAATGGCGCGGTAGCCAACTTGCAGACGATGGTGCGAGAGCCACACCATAGTATATTTTGCCGTGAGCTTCGGCGTAATCTGCCGCAGGAACTTGGTGCTTTCCACGGCCAGGTTGCCGCAGAGCGTCACGCGCGGGTCTGCGGCCAATGCTTCCGCCGCTTCAGCGGCATAGTTACCGGTGAGAAAAAACTTGTGGATGAGTGTGCTTTCCAGCACCTGAGCCATGGATTCGCGTTGCTCCTCATAGGGCAACTGACATGGCCATATAAAATCTAATAGAGGTTTCATGTAAAATATGGCTGCTTTTGCGCACAAAATTACATTATTTTTCTTTTCGGCAACGTGCATTCGGATTTTTCAACACTGCCGCCCGGCGCGCCACGCCCGGCTTTCGCTGTTGCTGCGCGCTGTGTTAGCAAATCTGCACGCGACTTCCGCGTTTCCCAACGCCGCTTCCGCGTTTCTGCTCGGCGATTTGTCAGTGTACCCTATAGGGGTACAACTTGACCCCATACGGGGTACAACTGTACCCTATATTGGGTACACCGAGAGCAGCCGGTTTCAGTGTACCCTTGCAGGGGTACAACTTGACCCTTGCAGGGAAACACTGACAAATCGCCGAGTGGAAACACCAAGAGCCGGCGTAGCAATACGAAATCCGGGAGCTGAAACGCACGTAGGGCAGGGCAGAGGTACGCCCCGGCGGAGTGCCGGCACGGCTCGGCGTGAAAAAATACTCACATCGGGTTATTGCCCACATGGGCAGAACACGTAATTTTGCATTCGCAAACCAAGAGAACAAACTCATGCAATTATCCGATTTATCCACAGGCCAGTGCGGCGTCATCGTGAAGGTGGCCGGCCACGGCGGCTTTCGCAAGCGCATCGTGGAAATGGGCTTTGTGAAAGGCAAGACCGTGAAGGTGATACTCAACGCGCCCTTGCGTGACCCCATAGAGTACGAAATTATGGGCTACAAAATATCCCTCCGACGCGAGGAGGCCAAACTCGTCGAGGTGGTCAGCGAGAGCGAGGCAGCGACGGATGAACGCCTGCGCCAGCCCGCCGAACTCCAGGGCCTGCCCGCAGGTGCCGACGAGGCCGAAGAGGCCCGGCTGCAGCTGCAGGCACGCATGAAATCGATGGCCGAGGACAAACGGCGCACCATCCGCGTGGCACTGGTGGGCAATCCCAACTGCGGGAAGACATCTCTCTTCAACCTGGCTTCTGGGGGACACGAACACGTGGGCAATTACAGCGGCGTGACCGTGGATGCCAAGGTGGGACTCTTCGACTTCACGCTCCCTACGTCCACTTCCCAATGTTCTAATCCCGCCTGCACCAGCGTTTGTGCGGCTTGCACCGCCTCCACACGCTGTGCCGAATCGGGCACCACGCAGAAAACTTACCACGTGGAGCTGGTCGATCTGCCCGGAACCTATTCGCTCACGGCCTATTCGCCCGAAGAGCTTTATGTGCGCCGCCACCTGATTGACGAAATGCCCGATGTGGTCATCAACGTGGTGGATGCCTCGAACCTGGAGCGCAATCTCTACCTCACCACGCAGCTCATTGATATGCACCAGCGGATGGTGGTGGCCCTGAACATGTTCGACGAACTGGAACGCGCCGGCGACGTGCTGGATCATGCCCAGTTGTCAGCCCTGTTCGGCGTACCGATGGTGCCCACCGTATCGCGCACGGGGCGCGGCCTACAGCAGTTGCTCGAAACGGTCATTGCCGTGTACGAAAGCCAGGGACGCAACGAGGCCTTGGCGCGCCATATCCACATCAACCACGGGCCGGAACTCGAACAGAGCATTGACCGCATCAAGTTCGTTTTCCAGAAAAACCAAGCCCTCCGTTCGCGCTATTCCACGCGCTATCTGGCCATCAAATTCCTGGAGGGCGACAGCGAGGCCGGCCGGCTGGTAGAGAGTCTGCCGCAACACGACGAACTCGTGGCGGTGCGATACGAAGAAACACAACGTCTGGCGCAGGAACTCCACGAATCGCCGGAGGAGGCGTTGACTCACGCCAAATACGGCTACGTGCAGGGGGCTCTGCGCGAAACCTACCGGCCACGGCAACGCGCGGCAGGCAGCACGCTCACCGAGAAAATTGACCAAGTGGCCACCCACCGCCTGTGGGGCTTCCCTCTATTCATCACCACCCTGGTGCTGGTGTTCTACGCCACCTTTGAGCTGGGAGCCTATCCGATGGGCTGGATTGAATGGCTGGCCGCCAAACTGGCTGACTTTGCCTCTTTCTGCCTGCCAGAGGGACTGTGGCGCGACATGGTGACCGACGGTGCCATCAGTGGGGTGGGGGCGGTCATTGTCTTCCTGCCCAACATCCTCATCCTGTATCTTTTCATTTCCATTCTGGAAGATTCCGGCTATATGGCGCGTGCGGCCTTCATCATGGACAAACTGATGCACCGCATCGGCCTGCACGGCAAATCGTTCATACCCATGGTGATGGGATTCGGTTGCAACGTGCCTGCCGTCATGGCGACCCGTACCATCGAAAACCCGCGCAGCCGGCTGATCACGATGCTCGTGCTGCCCTTCATGTCGTGTTCGGCCCGCATCCCCGTGTATGTGGTGCTCGTTTCCGCCTTCTTCCCTCAGTATGGCGTTTGGGTGATGCTCGCCTTGTATTTTATAGGCGTATTATGCGCCATGGCATCGGCCAAAATCTTCAGCCGCACACTCAAGATCGGCACCCCCGATTTGCCTTTCGTCATGGAACTTCCGCCATACCGCTTGCCGTCGGCACGCTCCGTGCTGCGCCATACGTGGGAGAAGGGACGGCAATACCTGCGCAAGATGGGCGGCCTGATACTCGTGTTCTCCTTGATTGTCTGGGCGTTGGATTATTTCCCGCGACCGGCCTCCGAAACGGAAAAACTGACGATGGAAACGCAGGAAACGGTGGCCGCCGCCGAAACAGCCGACGGTTCCTATCTGGAACGCCTCGGGCGCATCACCACGCCGGTGTTCGCTCCCATGCAGTTCGATTGGCGCATGAGCGTGGGCATCCTGTCAGGCATAGGCGCGAAAGAGCTGGTTGTCAGCACGCTCTCCGTGATGTATGCCGACGCTGCGCAGCCCGAAAGTGGCGATGACGAATACATCAGCCTGTCACAGGCCCTCACCAGCGAGATGTCGCCGGCCACAGCCTTGGCTTACCTCGTGTTTGTGCTGCTGTATTTTCCCTGTCTCGCCACGTTGGCGGCTATCCGCAACGAAAGCGGCGGTTGGCGTTGGGCTGCCTTCACCGCAGTCTATACCACAGTGGTGGCTTACGTAGCTTCCTTGCTCACGTATTGGGCAGCCGGATTTTTCCTGTAAACGGTTGTCGGAATTTATCTGGCATCAGTGACAGCTAATCCTGAACTGGCGGCTTCCGTAATTGGACTTATCGTTCCAGTTTCAGGCTGCTGATGATCAGTTTCAGGCTTCCTGGTCTCTGTCCGGTGATTCATGTTTCCTGTCTATGGATTAGTAATCTCCGCGCAGCCGTCCGTCCGATTTATTTGCCACTCCGCGCTGACTGTTGCGAAACTTTGGAATGACGGTTATGTTTAATAGAAATTTCTGGTATGACCTTGTATCGGAAACCGGCCTCGCTGCCGACAGCCTCTCCCATACCATATTATATATATAGCAAACCATTCAACCATGATAGACCAAAACACCGTGCAACGTGTTCTTGATGCCACAGACATTGTCGACGTGGTGAAAGAATTTGTTACCCTACGGAAATCCGGTGCGAACTACAAAGGACTTTGCCCTTTCCACAACGAAAAGACACCTTCCTTTACCGTTTCGCCGGCCAAACAGATGTGTAAGTGCTTTTCGTGCGGCAAAGGCGGAACGGCTGTGGGTTTCCTGATGGAACTCGAACAGATGACTTTCCCCGAAGCCATCAAGTGGCTGGGACGGCGCGTGGGCATCGAAGTGGAAGATAAAGCCATGACGGACGAGGAACGCGCGCGGCAAAGCGTCCGCGAAAGTATGTTCGCGCTCAACCAATGGGCTTCGGAGTATTTTCAGAACGCCCTGAGGAACGATGTGGAAGGTGTGGCGAAAGGACTGGCGTACTTCCGTTCGCGCGGGGTGCGCGACGACATGATTGAACGCTTCCACCTGGGTTATGCGCCGGAAGCGCAGGCCGGCATCGCGCAGGCCGCCTTGGCACACGGCTTCAGTGAGGAATATCTGCTGAAAACGGGCATCTGTTACCGCCGCGACGACGGACGGCTGGAAAACCGCTACCATGGGCGCGTCATCTTCCCGGTCCATACGGTTTCGGGCAAGGTGGTGGCCTTCGGCGGCCGCATTCTCAGCAGCGACAAGAAGTTGGCGAAGTACGTTAACTCCCCCGAAAGTGAAATCTACAGCAAGAGCAACGAGCTTTACGGCCTCTACCAGGCCAAAACCGCGATTGTGCGCAAGGGGCACTGCTTCCTCGTGGAGGGCTACACCGACGTGATTTCCATGCACCAAAGCGGCATAGAGAATGTCGTGGCCTCGTCGGGCACGTCGCTCACGGAGGGGCAAATCCGCCTGCTCCACCGTTTCACGAACCACATCACGGTGCTCTACGACGGTGATGCGGCAGGCATCAAGGCGAGTCTGCGCGGTATTGATATGCTGCTGGCCGAAGGGCTCAACGTGAAGGTGTTGCTACTGCCCGACGGCGAGGACCCCGATAGCTTCTCCCGGCACCATAAGCCCCAGGAGGTGCAGGATTATATCGACCAACATCAGGTGGACTTCATCAAGTTCAAAACAGACTTGCTGTTGGGCGACGTTCAGGGCGACCCGCTGAAAAGAGCCGAACTCATCTCTAATGTAGTCAAGAGTATAGCGGTCATTCCCAACGAAATCGTGCGCCAAACGTACATTCAGGAATGTGCCATGAGTTTAGAGGTGAGCGAAGCCTTAATTGTGAACGAAATCAACAAAGAACACCGCCAAAAAGTACAGGAGCAGCAAAAGAAAGCCTCTGGCGAACAGAGTGAAAACCGTTCAGAGGAGGGAAAATCCCCCACTCCTCTCCTACTCTCTTCCCAGCAGGCTTCGAGTGAGGAGGAATTACTCATCAGCATGGTCATACGCCATGGCGGCAAGCCGATGAAGGTGGCTAACGACGAGGAGAACGATGAGGAACAGATCGTCAGCGTAGCACAGTATATTGACGAGGACTTGAAAGCTGACGATATCAGCCTTGCACACCCCGTTTGCCGGCAAATTCTCAGCGAAGCGGTGGCACACGCCGAAGAGAAGGATTGGAATTCCCTGAGCTATTTTAGTCAACACGAAAATCCAGAAGTTAGTACACTCGCGGCACGAATGGGACAGGAACGCTACACGTTGAGCGAACGCCATCAGGCGGAATATGTGGACGAACAGTACCGGCTGGAGGAAATCGTGCCCCGGCTGTTGCACGACTTCAAATACGCGCTTATCCGCCAACGCCTGAAACAGCTGTTAGCGGACATGAAACAGCCGGAGGTGGTCCACGCGCCGGAGCGATACAACAAACTGCTCCAGGAATACATGGAACTGACCAAGGTGGAACGGATGTTTGCCAGCGTGCTGGGTGACCGCGTGGTGCTCAAATAGTCCGCAGCTGGGGATGATATGATACAAAATGAGGTTATCAAGTTACCGGAGCGCAAGGCTGTTGGCCTGAAAGCCCGGTGTGGCTTGATAACCTCATTGTTTGTTGTTAGCAGTCGTGGTGTGCCTATTCCTTTTCCAAGGCCAGGAGTTCGTCGCGCAGCTGGGCGGCGAGGATAAAGTCGAACTGTGCCGCTGCTTCCTTCATCCGTTTTTTCAGTTGTTCGATACGTTCCTGCTTGTCCAGGGGCTGTTTGCCGTAAGCCGCAGCCGGTTCCGCCGCCCGGAGGTAGTCGTTCTGCGAAGCGGCATAGCCTTTCGTCTGCAGGGAGAGGCCGGCGTGCTGCGCCTTCTGTTCCGCTCCCTTGGCCGAGAGTGAGGCCAGCGCATTCTGGTCGAGCGACTTCACAATCTGGCGCGGCACGAGGTGGTGCGCCTCGTTGTACGCCATCTGCTTGGCCCTTCTGCGCTCCGTTTCGTCAATGGTCTGCTGCATAGACAGCGTGATGGTCTTGGCGTACATGATGACCTTGCCGTTCACGTTTCGGGCGGCGCGTCCGGCAGTCTGTGTCAGCGAACGGGCAGAACGCAGGAAGCCTTCCTTGTCGGCATCCAGAATGGCCACGAGGCTCACTTCGGGAAGGTCAAGTCCTTCGCGCAGCAGGTTCACTCCCACCAGTACCTGATATATGCCGCGCCGCAGGTCGCTCATGATCTGTACACGTTCCAGTGTGTCGACATCGCTGTGGATATAGGCCGTGCTTACGCCGTTCTTCAGCAGGTAATCCGTCAGTTCTTCGGCCATGCGCTTGGTCAGAGTGGTGACCAATACACGTGTATCCGCCTGTTGCGATTGGCGTATCTCCTCCATCAAATCATCGACCGGATAGTCCGTGTCGCGCACCTCTATGGGCGGGTCGAGCAGTCCTGTGGGTCGCACCACCTGTTCCACCACTACCCCACCGCTTTCTTCCAGCTCATAGTCGGCCGGTGTGGCGCTGATGTAGATTACCTGCTTCGCCAGTTCATGAAATTCCTCGAACTTCAAAGGACGGTTGTCCAAAGCCGCCGGGAGGCGGAAACCGTAGTTGACAAGCGATTCCTTACGGGAACGGTCGCCGCCGTACATGGCGCGAATTTGCGGCACGGACACGTGGCTCTCGTCTATCACCATGAGGAAATCTTCGGGGAAGAAGTCCAGCAGGCAGAAAGGCCGCGTGCCTGCTTCGCGGCCGTCGAAATAGCGCGAATAGTTCTCAATGCCGGAGCAGTGGCCCAGCTCGCGTATCATCTCGATGTCGTATTCCACCCGTTCCTTCAGCCTTTGCGCTTCCAGTTCCTTGCCGGCCTCCTTGAACAACGCCACTTGCGCCATCAGGTCGTCCTGTATCTGGCGGATAGCCCTTTCCACACTCTCCTTGGAGGTGATGAACAGATTGGCGGGATAGATTTTGTAGTCCTCAAAGGAGGCCGTGCGGTGGCCGGTCAGGGGGTCGACTTCCTCGATGGCATCTATCTCGTTGTCCCAAAAGCTGATGCGCATCATGTCGTCGGCATAGGCCAGATAAACCTCCACGGTGTCGCCTTTCACCCTGAAATTGCCGGCCTTGGGAGCCACGTCGTTGCGCACATAAAGGCAGTCGGTCAGTTTGTTGAGCAGGCTGTTCATGCTGAGTATTTTGCCAACCTGCAACTCAATGACGCTCTCGTAGAAAGCGGCGGGGTTGCCCATGCCATAGATGCACGACACGGACGAAACTACTATCACGTCATTGCGACCGGAGAGCAACGCCGAAGTGGCGGCCAAACGCAATTTGTCAATGTCCTCATTGATGGCCAGGTCTTTCTCTATATAAGTGTCGGTCGAAGCGATGTAAGCCTCGGGTTGGTAATAATCATAATAGGATACGTAATACTCTACGGCGTTATTGGGAAAGAAACTCTTGAACTCGGTATATAATTGTGCGGCCAAAGTTTTGTTGTGGCTGAGCACTAAGGTCGGTTTTCCCACTTGGGCAATGACGTTGGCCACGGTAAAAGTTTTTCCCGAACCGGTTACTCCCAGCAACACCTGGGCCGGTTCTCCATCCTTCACACCTTGAGTCAGCTGGCGTATGGCTTCGGGCTGGTCGCCCGTAGGTTGGTAGTCTGAATGCAATTCAAAAGCTCTCATGGCGGCAAAGGTAGTACAAAAGGCATACAGAGAGTTACTTTAAATGAAAATCCTTCGGCTTTTACATAAAGTCGGTTGCAGTTCGGAAAAGAAATAATAAAACCTTGCGGTTTTTTTCTTTCTTTTCTCTCACTTTGCACGGCTTTTCATTTTTCTTTGCACTCGCCTTGCACTATCTTTACATAAAATAGGCTGCGGCTCGGCATAGAAAATGAAAATCCCTTGGCTTTTACATAAAGCCGGCTGCAGTTCGGAAAAGAAATGACAAAACCTTGCGTTTTTTTCTTTCTTTTCTCTCACTTTGCACGGCTTTTCATTTTTCTTTGCACTCGCCTTGCACTATCTTTGCACGCAAAAACTAATTAAGCTATGGATAAAATAAAGGTTCGCGACCGTGAGTTCACGGTTTCTATTCCCGAAGCGAAAATCATGCAACGTGTGGCGGAAGTAGCCGCACGCATCAGTGCAGACCTTAAAGATGAACATCCTTTGTTCCTGGCGGTTCTCAATGGCTCTTTTGTTTTTGCGGCAGATTTGCTGCGCGGCATTGACATCCCCTGCGAAATTTCCTTTATCCGAGTTTCTTCGTATGAAGGCACAACTTCCACCGGTAAGGTCAGCCAACTGATTGGTCTGAAAGAGGACATTACAAATCGCACGGTGGTCATCGTGGAGGACATTATCGACTCCGGACTGACCATGCAGGAATTGCTCCGACTGCTCAAAGAGAAAAATCCCAAGGACATTCGCATTGCATCGCTGCTCGTCAAACCAGGCAATCTGAAAGTGGATCTTGACATTCCTTACTCCTGCTTTGAAATTCCCAACGAGTTTATCGTGGGCTATGGTCTTGACTACGATGGCGAGGGACGCAACCTTCGCAATATCTATACCGTGGTAGAGGCGTAAGCGTATCGCTATATACATCCGAATGCCTTAACCTCACCTCCCTTTCTTACAATTGATAATGTCTATTTTCTAATCAAATATTTCTCCCCATGAAAAATATTGTCATCTTCGGTGCTCCCGGTTCCGGCAAGGGAACCCAAAGCGACCTGCTCGTTATGAAATATGGTTTCAAGCACATCTCCACCGGCGATGTGTTGCGCTCTGAAATCAAACAAGGAACTGCACTCGGCCAGACAGCCAAAGCATTTATTGACAGAGGCCAACTCATTCCCGACAACCTGATGATCAGCATTCTGGCCGCTACCTACGATGCCCTCTGCCCCTGCAAAGGCGTAATTTTCGACGGTTTCCCGCGCACCGTGCCGCAGGCCGAAGCTCTCAAAGCTATGTTGGCTGAACGGCATACGGAAGTGGCTGCCATGCTTGAACTCGATGTGCCCGAAGAAATGCTGATGGAACGACTCATCAACCGAGGCAAGACATCAGGCCGTGCCGACGACAACGCTGAAACCATCAAGAAACGCCTGGATGTTTACCACGCTCAAACCACTCCGCTCATTGCCTGGTACGAAGCTGAAGGTATACGCCATACCGTGAAAGGCTACGGTGCTTTGGAGGAAATCAACGCGGCTCTTTGCGCGGTGATTGACCAGCTTTGAAAATCCGAGGGTTGAGGTTAAAAGGTTAATTGGTTATTAGGTCATAAAACTACCTCTTAACGACAATATGGTGCCACACCGACTAACCATGTAACCTTATAACCTGGATGCGAAGCTACCATAACCTGATTCCCTAATTCCCCCTACCCCACACAAATCAATCTGCTACATGCCCGAATCGAACTTTGTCGACTATGTGAAAATATATTGCCGTTCCGGAAAGGGCGGCAGAGGTTCCATGCACATGCACCGCGCCAAATATCAACCCAACGGTGGACCCGATGGCGGTGATGGCGGCCGCGGTGGCCATGTCTATCTACGTGGCAACCACAACTACTGGACGTTGCTCCACTTGCGCTACGAACGCCATGTATTTGCCGGCAATGGTGGCAACGGTTCCAAATGTTGCTCGCATGGTTCGGACGGTGCTGACCGTTACATTGACGTGCCTCCCGGCACAGTGGCATACGACGCCGAAACAGGTAAATATATTTGCGATGTGGTTGCCGACGGACAAGTGGTGATGCTGCTGAAAGGAGGTCGGGGCGGATTGGGCAACTGGCAATTCCGTACCGCCACCAATCAGGCTCCGCGTTACGCACAACCCGGCGAACCGATGCAGGAGATGATGGTGATTTTGGAACTGAAACTCCTGGCTGATGTGGGCTTGGTGGGTTTTCCCAATGCCGGAAAATCTACGTTGGTTTCTGCGCTCTCTTCCGCACGCCCAAAAATTGCCAACTATCCTTTCACCACCATGGAGCCGAGCCTCGGCGTGGTGGCCTATCGCGATGGCAAATCGTTTGTCATGGCCGACATTCCCGGTATTATTGAAGGAGCCGCCGAAGGGCGCGGTCTGGGACTGCGCTTTCTACGCCACATCGAACGCAACTCGCTGCTCCTCTTTATGGTGCCGGGCGATACCGAGCATATCGGGCGGGAATACCAAATTCTGCTCTCTGAGCTCGAAAAGTTCAATCCGCAAATGCTCGACAAGCATCGTGTGTTGGCCGTTACGAAATGCGACCTCCTTGATGAGGAACTGATGGAGATGCTCCGCGAAGAACTTCCGGCCGACTTGCCCGTAGTATACATATCCGCCGTTACAGGCTTTGGCCTCCAGCAGCTTAAGGATATGCTTTGGGAAGAACTCAACAGTGAAAGCAATAAGTTGCAGTCGGTTACCGAAGGCGGCACTTTGGTCCATCGCGACAGAGATACGACGATGCTCGCCGGAGATTTCGCTGATTGGGATGCAGGACTGGAACCGGAAGATACGGACAATGAGGAGGAAGACTGGGATGAAGTCGATGTGTACGAAATAGAAGACTTGGAAAACTGATTTCTTCCCGTCATGTTTCAAAGGCGTGGGTCGAGGTCCCTGGCGCTTCGTCCGTTGAGCGGCTTCAACCAAATCGCCCAAAATCCTTTACCTTTCTGTTTCCGACAACACTCTTCCAATCATGTCCCGGCTCACTACCTTGCTCCACTATCCGCTACATCCCTCAGTTCAGGCTTTCTCCACCACGCGTGTTTCCCCCTTTCCCTTGACGGAACAGGAAATAGGCGATATGGGCAGCTATGCCGCATTCAATGTTACGCACTACTGCGGAGACGCCCCTGAACGTGTGGCGCGCAACCGCCAATGGCTCGCTGCGCAGTTGGATCTTGCACTCTCGCAGCTGTGGTTGCCCCGTCAGACGCATACAGACAACATTGCCTGTATCGACCGGGCGTTTCTAAGCCAGCCCCAAGATGAACAACTCCGTGCTTTGGAAGAAGTGGATGCGCTGATTACGGACCAGCCGGAGCATTGCATTGGTGTTTCCACAGCTGATTGTATCCCCATCCTGCTGTTTGACCCCAAAAATCGAGTGGCTGCCGCCATTCATGCCGGGTGGCGAGGAACTATCAAGCATATTGCTACGAAAACCCTGTGTCTGATGCAACAACGTTACGGCACCTGCCCTACCGATGTGTTGGCGCAGCTGGGGCCGGGCATTTCTCTTGCTGCCTACGAAGTGGGCGAAGAAGTAGCCTCACTCTTCACCACTCCCGAAGCCGGTTTCCCTTCTGCCGTTGTGTCTTATCCTTCCACGTCAGCCAATCCATCCGTTTCGCCACGTCCGCACTTAGACTTGCAGGCCGCCAATGTTTTTCTGTTGGAAGAAGGCGGCGTGCCCCTTGAGCAAATTCGCGTTTCCCCCTTCTGCACTTTTACCCATTCCGACAGCTTCTTCTCCGCCCGCCGCTTGGGCATCCAATCAGGACGTATCTATACAGCCATTATGATGAAGGAATAATCCCTTCACGACCTGCACCTCTTTCAAAAACTTCACCCATGCAAACCAATCGTTCCACACATACTCCTTCCCGCCGTAGCCCACGCCGCAGCGTCGCATCGAACGGTCGAAAGCGCGCGGGAGGCAGTGGACGGGCACGAAGCAAGCGGAAACCGAATCATGCATCGTCTTCCTTGCGCCATATCTCTATCCGTTTGGGATGGATGGCCGTAACCGCTTTGGTCTGCTACTTAGTTTACATCTATGTAGTTGCTCCCTATACCTCACGCTGGCAGGCTTTGTATGGCAATGAAGTGTACCCCGAAGGCTACTCTATCCGTGGCATTGACATCAGTCATCACCAAGGCACCATCGATTGGCAGCAATTGGCGAAAGCCCAAATTGGCGAACAAGCCATCTGCTTTGTATTTGTCAAAGCCACAGAAGGCAAAAGTTTCTTGGACGAAAATTTCAACGACAATTTCTACCAAGCCCGCGAGTACGGTTTCTTGCGCGGAGCTTACCACTATTTCAAACCGCTCGTGCCGGCGCGCGAACAAGCCGAGTATTTCCTCCGGCAGGCACATTTGGAAGAGGGCGACCTACCTCCGGTGTTGGACATCGAAGAAACCGGCGGACTCTCTGCCGCGCAATTACGCAAGGCTGCTTTGGAATGGCTGAAAAGAGTGGAAAAAGCTTACGGCGTACCTCCCATTCTATATACGAACTACAAGTTTCGACTTTCTTATCTCAACACACCGGAGTTCGACCGCTACCCTTATTGGATAGCTCACTACTATGTTCGCTCACTCACCTATAAGGGAGCGTGGAAGTTTTGGCAACATACGGACTGCGGCCGTCTGCCCGGCATCAAAGAAAAAGTAGATTTGAACATCTACAACGGTTCGATGTATGATCTCCGCCGATTGTGTTTAGAATGACATATTCAGGAGCTTGTCCCCTTATTCTCCCCTTCATATATCCCCTCTCTATATACGTTATTTTACTCGTGAAAAAAAGGTTCATTCCTTCATGAAGGTATGTTTTACCTCTGATTTTCAGTCTTTTACTATATGAATGATTGTGTTTTCAAACATTCATCGGTTGAGATAATACATTCCTATTTCATCTTGTGTTTCATTGGTTCGTGAGAGCGCATAATCTTATCGGTTTTGGATGTGTCAAACGCATACAAGGAAAAGTGTCCCTATGAAACATAGAGGTTCATAATCATTCATCTATTATGAAGTACTCGATGACTGAAAATCAAGGAGAAACAGTAAATATATGAATGATTGAAGTTTTTTTTCACGGAAAGAAATACGTATTTAATACATGCGCGCGCGTAGGGAACTATTTATTTTCAGACAGATTACAGGTTGCTCACTCTGTCCTTCCTGTCATGTAGACATTGTCAATAAGCTATAGTGGCGATTATGACTGTCGTCCACTGAGTTTTTCTCTTCGATGTCTGTTTCTTCCATTCCAACTCTGTAGCTTTGATGAAATCACTTGGCAGATTCAGATAGTTTGAAAACAGTCAAAGAAGTTCAGAACATGCAGTAGCATTGCTGCGGATGTTTCAAAACAATCGTGGAGATGTAGAAAATAGTTCAGGACAATTTTTTCCTACTCGCCGAGTTGTAATCACTACTCGGCGACTTGTACAAAATACATCCGCGCTTGTTGCTTCATACGACAGAACTCGGTTTTCTCTATAAACATTTTAAAAGCTATGTTTTCTAAGCAAAAAGCAAAGTAGGCGATTCTACGTGCAATCATATAGTTGAGAAATCTCCGTTGGCATTTTGTGAGCGCCGAATCTTTGATTAGTATCCTTTATCCCCTCGTGCCAAAGTCGATTTTTAAGAAAAGTAGCAAAAAAACGGGCAAAAGATTTTGAGGTTTGAAAACTATTCGTACCTTTGCACCGCGTTTGAGAGAAAACGCTACTGCTAAGCGGTAAATCACGCGGAAATAGCTCAGTTGGTAGAGCACAACCTTGCCAAGGTTGGGGTCGCGAGTTCGAGTCTCGTTTTCCGCTCACTTATTGAAAACAAGCTGATGGAGAATGCCCAGGTGGCGGAATGGTAGACGCGCTAGTTTCAGGTACTAGTGTCAGCAATGACGTGCAGGTTCGAGTCCTGTTCTGGGCACCTCAACGTATTTGAATTTCTCCCGCTCGGCTTGGCTGTATGTTTGGAGAGGTGGCGGAATTGGTAGACGCGCTACTTTGAGGGGGTAGTGTCAATTGCGACGTGGGAGTTCGAGTCTCCTCCTCTTCACAACACACGCGGAAATAGCTCAGTTGGTAGAGCACAACCTTGCCAAGGTTGGGGTCGCGAGTTCGAGTCTCGTTTTCCGCTCTTTTTACCGAAGGCAACCGGGCGATAGTTCGCATGGCTGCCTCTTTTGTTTTTCTATTGCTGATGAATATTTACGCGCGTTATTTTGACCAAGATGTATTGGTTCACGGAGTGGACGAATTGATGGACTTCCTCTCTTCTATCCCTGAAATACCCATCAACCAAAGGCTTGTTGATGATGTTCGTGCATACGTTGAAAGCGATATGCCTTATCCCAAACGTTATAAAATCAGACCCAGGGTATACTTTATTTTGATTAAGACTTCAGCTGAAACGATGGAAGTATTTAAATCACATCGTAAAGACGAGGAAGCCGGCGCAGGGGAAATGTCTTCTAAAATATCTGAACCACTCATCAATAAAAAAGAAATTAAAGCTGCGCAGCTGGCTGAAGAGCGGGAAGGCTGGTATTTAGTGACAATGCTCTTTAAGCGGGTAATACAAATTGCTGCAACAGCCAAATTCCGGTATCAAGACACGACTTTTCAAGCTTATATTCGGGCCAAGTCGGGCAACGAGTGTTTTAATCGTATGATTGAACATTTGAAAAATCGTCCTGAAGTGGATTTACGCAGTCAGTTCCCGTCGGCCAAAGGGGCCAATTTCACTTTTGAGTATATCGGCGAAACATTGCCCGGAGCAGAAGCATAACGAAAAGCTCCCCTACTCCGTTGAAATACTTAGCGGTCGCATCCTTTTCCACTTGCCACTTTAGATTCTGCCCCGTACAGCTTCTTTGGCTCAAAGCTTATGGCTGAAGGGGGCCTTGCTATAGGGCTTTCTCCGTTAGGCATCTGCTAACCGGGTGTGGAACAGGCTGAAATAAATTTGACATCCTACAAATCCGGCTACCTTCTGCAAACAGGGGTAGCCGGATTTGTAGGATGATTTGCTTATTCACCGATGAGCATTTGATTGGAGTTTAAAACCGGATATTTCGTATATAATAGGAGTATAACGCCGGTAAATCTGCATTGTATCGAATGTTCTTCTTGACATTTTGTTTCGTGTACGAAACCGGGAGTTCAGTCCGTCAGCAGCTATGAGAGAATCAACGCGGACGGTTGGGCCAGCAAGCATTCATCCGGTCTTTCAGCTTATTTTCTGCCACATTGTTGCACGGATGCCAAAAACATTGATTGGCCAAATCGTTGGGAAGATATTGTTGCGGCGTAAAGTTTTGCGGATAATCATGCGGATAGAGATATCCATCATGATAACCCAAATCTGCCATCAGTTTGGTGGGAGCGTTGCGTAGAGGGAGCGGTACGGGCAAGTTACCCGTTTGGCGCACAACGGAAAGAGCCTTGTCTATTGCCAAATAAGCCGAGTTGCTTTTAGGGCTGGTGGCCAAATACACTGTGGCTTCGGCCAACGGAATTCTACCTTCCGGCCACCCTATTTTGGCCACGGTGTCAAAAGCGGCATTGGCCAACAACAAGGCATTGGGATTGGCCAGACCAATGTCTTCCGCAGCAGATATGACTAAGCGGCGGGCAATAAACTTGGGGTCTTCCCCACCCTCAATCATTCTGGCCAACCAATAGAGTGCAGCATCGGGGTCGCTACCTCGAATGCTCTTGATAAAAGCCGAAATGATGTCGTAGTGCATCTCTCCGTCCTTGTCGTAAGCCAAAGGGTTCTGTTGCAGACGCTCCGCAATGGTTTGGTCGTCAATGACAATGGGGCCTTCGGCAGGAGCTGCAGCCAGGACTAAATCGAGTATGCCCAACAGTTTGCGTGCATCGCCACCGCTATATCGCAGCAGGGCATCCGTTTGAAGCAGGTTGAACTCCCGTTCTTTCAACACGACATCTTCCGTTAAAGCCCTATGGAGTAACTTCAACAAATCGTCTTTCTCCAAACTTTTCAACACATAAATCTGACAGCGGGAAAGCAATGGCCGGATAATCTCGAATGATGGATTTTCCGTTGTGGCACCAATCAAAGTGATGGCGCCCGTTTCTACAGCCGAAAGCAGCGAATCCTGTTGCGATTTGGAGAAACGGTGAATTTCGTCAATGAAAAGAATGGGACTTTGTTGGTTAAAGAAGCGTCCCTTCGTGGCTCTGTCAATGACCTCACGCACTTCTTTTACTCCACTGTTGACAGCCGAGAGCGTATAAAAGGGAGTTTCCAACTGGTGAGCGATGATTTGGGCCAAGGTCGTTTTGCCCACTCCGGGAGGTCCCCATAAAATAAATGAGGTGATATGACCGGAGTCAATCATTTGCCTGAGCACGGCTCCGGGAGCCACCAAATGTTGCTGGCCAATGTATTCATTGAGCGTGGATGGACGTAAACGTTCAGCTAAAGGTTGCATATTGCCTGATTATGTAGCAAACTCTTCCACAGAGTTGTGCAAGTTGAACTTATAAATAAAAGCCTCGCAGACGAAAAACCAATGGCATTCCATGTGATTTGACAATGGTTTGTCGGATAAGGGCCGTGAAGAAGGGAAAACTTGACTGAAAGATTGTTATATGCAGGATAGTTCCAGCCAACGCATGGATTTTTCGTCAAGCTCTTCCTTTAGCAAGTAGAGGCGTTTGCTTTTGGTGTTCAACTCCTCCGCAGATAACGATCCGGAGCATAACAGAGTTTCCAGCTCTGTCTGTTCGGACTCCAATGCGGCTATCTCGACCTCCAGTTGCTCCATTTCTTTCTTCTCCTTATAGGTCAGTTTTCTGACCTGTTCGCTCCGCCACGTGTTGGTGCGTGCAGGTTTGTCGTCTTTTTCCTTCGAGGCAGACTGACGCTCTTGCTCTTCTTTGTTGCGCAGGGCCTGCCATGCTCTGTATTCTGAATAGTTGCCGGGAAAATCGTCTATTTCGCCTCCACCCTTGAACACGAGCAAATGGTCCACCACTTTGTCCATGAAGTAACGGTCGTGGCTCACCACGATGACGCAGCCACGAAAGTCTTGCAGATAAGCCTCCAAAACTTGCAACGTGGCTATGTCCAAATCATTGGTGGGCTCATCAAGTACCAGGAAGTTGGGATTTTTCATCAATACGGTGCAAAGCTGCAAGCGCCTCCGTTCACCTCCTGATAGTTTGTAAATATAATCCTGCTGACGTGCCGGCGGGAAAAGGAAGTGTGTAAGAAATTGCATGGCAGTCAGGTGGCGGCCACCGCCCAAATCGATGTACTCGGCTTCTTTGCGGATGGCATCTATCACCTTGTCGCGTTCATCAAAAGCCATATCTTCCTGTGAGAAATAACCAAAACGAACTGTTTCACCCACAATAAAACGACCTTTGTCGGGCTGAACAAGTCCCAAGAGCATTTTGATGAAGGTACTCTTGCCCGTTCCGTTTCCACCCACTATGCCCATTTTCTCATAGCGGGAGAACTGATAATAGAAGTCCTTTAAAATACATTTTTCTCCGGCTTCACCTTGAGCAGAAACAGTTGGGAACGATTTGCTTACATAAGCAGCCTCAAAGATTTTACTACCTATATACCCACTCTTTACTTCCAAACGTGCCACTCGCTCTTCCCTACGTTGCTTGGCTCTTTGTTCCAATTCGGCAAATGCTTCCTTGCGATAACGCGCTTTGGTACCTCGGGCACAAGGCATACGACGCATCCAATCAAGCTCCTTTCGGTACAGATTGTTCGCCCTGGCCGTTTGTGCATTCTCCGCTGCTATGCGTTGGTCCTTTTTCTCAAGATAATAGGCATAATTGCCGGAATAGGCATAGAGCTTTTCGTCGTCCAACTCCAAAATTGTTTGACAAACGTTGTCGAGGAAATACCGGTCGTGGGTAACCATGAGCAAAGCCTTCGTGCTGCGGTGCAAATAGTTTTCCAACCATTCAATCATCTCTAAGTCCAAGTGGTTGGTTGGCTCATCGAGTATCATCAAATCTGCTCCGGCCAAGAGCACATTGGCCAACGCTACACGTTTGAGCTGGCCTCCGGACAATTCACCTACGGGCTGCTTGAAATCAGTGATGTTCAGTTTGGACAGCACTTGCCTTGCACGCAACTCAAAGTCCCATGCATTACGACAATCCATTTCCTCCATCAAATGGTCCAAACCCGGATTGCCGGGAGCTTGAAGGCATTGCTCATACTTGCTGATGAGCGAAGCTAAACTGCCGGCTCTGCTCAAGCAAGCATCGATGACGGTGTCGGATGGTTGAAAATGAGGCGTTTGTTCCAATATGGCCACCGATGTATCGCGCCGAAAGACTATCTGACCTTCGTCATAGTCCTCTTGGCCGGCCAAGATGCTCAGTAAGGTGCTTTTTCCTGCACCATTATGGGCTATAAGGCCCACTTTTTGCCCTTCGGCCACACTGAAACTTATATCTTTAAATAATTCCAAAGCGCCAAAGCGTTTGGTAAGATGCTGAATATCGAGAAGTGGAGTCATGAAAAATCGTTTGTGTCGGTGCGAAATTACAAAATATCCATTATATACAGACTTTCATTATGGGAAATAGAATTCAATATACAAAAGTATGGAGATGCAGAGGGAAAACGTAGATTTCAAAAACAGTAAGGGAGCAAAAACCAATATACTTTCAAGATAGAAGTGCAATTTTAGCGTCCCCTCCCTCGCCTTCTCCGCTACGCTACGAAGGCGAGGGAGGGGACGCATAGCAATAGAGTTTACAGGCAATACAAAAAAAGAAAAAGGGGAAGCCACTGCCTCCCC
>JALEYW010000027.1:0-19581 GCA_022773145.1 Bacteroidales bacterium | reverse complement strand
AGAAGGAAATCAAAACTGTCGTTTTGTTTCCTTCTTCACTCGCCTTGCACTACTCTGCTTCGCGAAGTTAGGCTGCGGCTCGGCAGAAGGAAATCAAAACTGTCGTTTTGTTTCCTTCTTCACTCGCCTTGCACTAACTTTGCACCAAAAAAATAACGAGAGGACAGTTTTGGACTGTCTTTAGCTACGCAATTCGCGAACCTGATATGATTTATCCTGCAAATTTCGAGAAGAAAATAGGTTTTACTGAGATAAGAACACAACTGAAAGGACGTTGTATGTCGGCCTTAGGAACAGAATGGGTGGACAAACAGCTGCATTTCATGACTTCTGTCGATGAGGTACGCCAAGCATTGGCCGAAGCAGACACTTTTACGCGATTCACCGAAGAACACGGCGATGAAGTGGAAAGCGAATTTTTTGATGTCAGAGAAGCTTTGCTGCACATCCGACCGGAAAGAACTTACTTGGAAGAACTGGACTTGTTCAACCTGAAACGGTCGCTCAAAACCGTGCAAGGGTATGTGGAGCTGTTTAACCTGCAAAGCGACGGCGAAACCGAATCTTATCATATACCTCCAAAAAGTGACGAAGATGAGGGTGGGGAAACTGAAAATGCGCAACCTCACTATATCTATGCTGCCCTCGCTGCCATGACGCGCGATGTGGCAGTTTTTCCTGACATTATCGCGGCCATTGATGCTATACTGAACAAATACGGCAAGGTGAAAGATACTGCATCGCCGGAATTGCTGACCTTGCGCCATCAGATAGAAGTAACCGTTCGCAGTATATCTCATAGTCTGCGCACCATTATCAGTGAAGCGCAGGCTTCCGGTTTCATAGATCGCGACGTGGCTCCCACGTTGCGCGACGGACGTTTGGTTATTCCGGTGGCTCCGGCGTTAAAACGTAAAATCAAGGGTATCGTGCATGATGAGAGTGCCACGGGAAAGACGGTGTTTATCGAACCGGCCGCTGTGGTGGATGCCAACAACCGCATCCGCGAGTTGCGGGCTGCCGAACGGCGCGAGGTGATGCGCATTCTGCAAGCGGTGAGTGCCACTATCCGGCCTCATATACAAGAAATATTGGGCTCTTTGCATTTCCTGGCTCACGTGGATTATTTGCGCGCACTCATGTTGTTCTCGGAAGCTTTCCGCACCGTCATCCCACAGGTGGAGCCCGGTCCGATGCTCGACTGGCGACAGGCGCGGCATCCGTTGTTGGAGCAGTCGCTGACGCGCCACGGCGGGAAAATCGTGCCGCTCGACGTGAGTTTGCCGCAGGGCCGCCGCATTCTGCTCATTTCGGGACCTAACGCAGGCGGAAAATCGGTCTGCCTGAAAACGGTGGGACTGTTACAGTACATGGTACAGTGTGGTATGCCTATTCCGGCGGACGAACGTACCAAGGTGGGGGTGTTCGACAGCATTTTCCTCGACATGGGCGATGAGCAGAGTATCGAGAATGACCTCTCTACTTATTCTTCGCATCTGTTGAACATGAAGACGATGATGCGCCAGGCGGGAGCGCGTAGCCTCTTGCTGATTGATGAGTTCGGCGGAGGCACGGAACCGCAAATCGGTGGCGCACTGGCTGAGGCTTTCTTGAACCGTTTTGTGAAGAACCACTGTTTCGGCATCATCACGACGCACTACCAGAATTTGAAGCATTTTGCTGAACAGGACAAGGCTGTGGTGAATGGCGCGATGCTCTACGACCGGGCCCAGATGCAACCGCTGTTTATGCTCCAGGTGGGACATCCGGGAAGTTCGTTTGCCGTGGAGATTGCCCGCAAAATCGGTATTCCGGAGGAGGTGATTGCATACGCCACGGATTTGGTCGGAAAGGATTACGTGATGAGCGACAAGTATTTGCAGGACATTGTGCGCGACAAAATGTACTGGGAAACGAAACGGCGCAATATCCGCCAACGCGAGAAGCAATTAGAGGACACGCAGGAACGCTACGAACGGGAGATGACGGAGCTGCAACAGGAACGGCGCGGCATTCTGGCACAGGCGAAGGCGGATGCGCAACAGCTGTTGGAGCAGTCGAATGCACAGATAGAAAATACAATTCGCACCATCCGCGAGGCGCAGGCGGAAAAGGCGGCGACGCGGCAGGCACGTGCCGAACTGGCAGATTTCCGCGAGAAGCTGGAACAAGATACGGATGAACAGGACCGTATAGCCCGAAAAATTGCGAAAATCCAACGCCGCCGGCAAAGGAAAGAGGAAGGTGGGGAAACCGCGCGTCAACGAAATATGCAGGCGGAGGCTACGGCGGCTGCCGCACTGCGCGGGAAAGTGGCCGGCAAGGGGAATGCCGCACCGGGCATGGGCCGCCAAAAGGACGATGCCTTCGGGGTGGGGGACACGGTGCGCATCAAGGGGCAGACGGTGGTGGGGACCATCAAGGAACTGACGGGCAGCTCAGCACGTGTGCTCTTTGGTATGATGTACAGCCAGGTGGCACTGAAGAAATTGGAGCATGCCGAAATGCCGCAACAACCGGAGGGTGTAGGTCCTGCGGCGACGTTTGTCAGCAAACAGACGCGCGACATGATGTATGAGAAGAAATTGCATTTCAAACCCGAAATTGACATCAGGGGTATGCACGTGGACGAGGCGCTCAACGCGATAGCTTATTTCATAGACGACTCCATACAGTTTGAACAGGCTCGGGTGCGTATTCTGCACGGCACAGGCACCGGTGCGCTACGGGAGTTGGTGCGTCAGTATCTGCACACCGTGCCGGGGGTGAAGCGTTACCACGACGAGCACGTGCAGTTCGGCGGCGCGGGTATCACGGTGGTGGAACTGGATTGATGTTGCTGCCCTATTGAATATTTTCAACCATAAACAACCCATGAAAGAAATTGCTGCTGAGAAGTATACGGTGGGAACGCCGGTGAAAACGTACGGCTTCCCCGTGAAAAGATTTTGCCAAACGCTCGACTTGCGCGATAACCCGGAACTGATAGCGGCTTACCGCCAACTGCACAGCCGGGAAGGCATTTGGCCTGAGATCTTGCAGGGCATCCGTGAGGTAGGCATATTGGAAATGGAAATCTACCTGCTGGGTACGCGGCTTTTTATGATTGTGGAGATGCCGCAGGAACTGGAGTGGGACGAGGTGATGTCGCGTTTGGCCACATTGCCGAAGCAGGCCGAATGGGAAGCATTGACGGCACAGTATCAGGAGGCGGAAGCAACGGCCACGTCGGACGCGAAATGGAAAATGATGGACCGCATTTTCCACCTGTACGAGCCATAGTCTGGTTCGGAGATGTTGCGCTTCGCGCAGGTAATAAAGTTCTGAGGTTATTAAGTTACTGCCGGAGCGGTGGGCCTATGTAACGCAAGCATTACTTTATTTCAAGTTTCGTAAGTTCCGAAACTTGAAGGTTATGAGGTTATGTTCGCTTCGCTTCTGGGGATATTAGGTTATAAAGTTCGTCTTGGAGTTCAATATTTTTTATTTGATAAAACCTTCTGACTGTAACTTTATAACCCTATAACTTTATCCCTCATAACCCTTTCACATGCGAAAGTAGAGTTTATAACCTCATAACCTTATTTCTTATAACCTTATCCCTTTAAGGAACGAGGTATTTGTCGCCGGTTTCGCGGATAATCACTTCTTTGTAATTGTCGTTAAATCCAGGACGTGCGGGGCGTGCTCCCAGACCTTCGGGGGTGCGCTCAAACTGTCCGTCCTTTTCGGGCTTGACGGTCTGGTCGTTGTACTTGACAATGAGGTATTGTCCCAGACGAGTCCAGCGCTCCATCATTTGGCGAGCACATTCTGCCGAATAGTCCGTGAGGTAAGCGGCTGCTCTGTCGGCATCGTAGCGTAACAACTCGACGGCTTGCTTTTCCACGGATGCCTGACGGGCGGCGTAGGCATCTTCCAACTCCTGACGTGCTGCCTCCAAACCAGGGAAGAGTTGGGAATAGCGCGGATAGGTCATGTTGGCCACCCAATTTTGTACCCAGAAGGCGGAGTTCCAGGAGAAGGTAACGCCGTCGGCATCCTTCGGGTCGTAACACTCGGGTGCTTTGGTGGCCGAGCAATAGACCGGGGTGTAGGGCACCATGTTGGGGTCGTCGTTGCCGAACCACAACACGCCGCCCACTGCATTGGGCAGGAAGTCGCGCACCTGGATGACATACGTGCCGGCGGTCTGCTGGGTGGAGATGGGCCGCTCGTTGAAATAGCGTTTGCCTTTGTACTCCCATGAGAGCGGGGTGGGGCGGTAAGGCGCATTGTACGGGCCGGCTCCCACATCCTGCGTTACATCGAAGGGCGTGCCTTCAAAGTGGTCGCGCATGGAGTTCATCACATCGTGGAGCGAGAGTTTTTGTTTGGGCTCGAAATAGAGCGGCATGGGGCTGGCTTGGCCAATGTGTTTGCCGTCGACATAGTCCAGGTACTTGTCCATGCCTTCCACCCACCGGTTGTAGAAACTCCACACGCGGGCTTCGCAATAACGGATGGCACCGAAGTCGGCCGGCGCGTAGGCATCGGCAAAGGAGAAGTCGGCATCCTTGCCGGAGAAGTAGCCGCGCTGTCGGGCAAAGCTGATGACATCCTTGGAGTAGCGCACGTTCTTCTTGTCCTTGAGGTCGAACTGGTGGATGCGGCTTTGGTTGGCATGGCAAGCAATGCAGTTGTCTGGAATGCGCACGGCCACCCACACCGTTCCGCGCTGCTCGGGGCCTTTGCCTATCATCTCCAAAATCCAGACTTCGTTGGGGTCGGCAATGGAGAAACTTTCGCCTTCGGAGGCATAGCCGTAAGTCTGGACGAGGGAGGTCATCACGTCGATGGCTTCGCGGGCCGTGCGCGAGCGTTGCAGGGCGATGGTCATGAGGCTGACGTAGTCGATGATGCCTTTAGGGTCGGCCAGCTCTTCGCGGCCACCGAAAGTGGTTTCGGTGATGGCCACCTGATGTTCGTTGATGTAGCCCATGACGGCATAGGTGAAGGGGGCTTCGGGAATTTCGCCATGGTATACATGGGTGTCGCCGTCGACGATGCGGCGCATGGTGCCGGGGGCGTGTTGGGCGGCAGGCAGATAGAGAAGCCGGCCGAACATACCGTAATCATCTTGGTTGTAGGTGATGAATGCCGAGCCGTCGGTGGAGGCTTTCTTGCCTACCAGGAAACTGGTGCAGGCTTGGGCGGAGGGGGTGAAGCCGAAGGCTGCGAGGCAGGCGGCTCCAAGGTATTTCAGAAGTTTCATCGTGAGAAAGGGAAGAGATGGAATAACGGATAGTTGAGAATATAAAAATAGTCTTGGGGCTTCGGGGCAGGATTGCCGGAAACCGCAAGACTGATAAGGGGTGTTCTATAAATTAGTTCTATGAGCTGTATCAGTCATTCCAAACTTATTTATAGAACACTCCTTTATGGATTTAGAATGCTCTTTCGTCAGTGGCCTTGAACGACATGTCCAGCCCTTTCACGGAATGGGTGAGGGCACCCACGGAAATGAAGTCTACGCCACATTCGGCATAGTCGCGCAGGGTGTCGAAGGTGATGCCGCCGCTGGACTCCGTTTCAAACTTGCCGCCGATGAGTTCCACGGCCTTGCGGGTGTCTTCTACGGAGAAATTGTCGAGCATGATGCGGTCGGCTCCGCCATGTTCCATGACTTGGCGTATCTCGTCGAATGTGCGGCATTCGATTTCAACTTTGAGATGCAGTCCTTTCTCCTGCTGGTAGGCGGCGCAGCGGTCCAAGGCGCGGGCTATGCCGCCGCAGAAGTCGACGTGGTTGTCCTTGAGCAAGATCATGTCGAACAGCCCGATGCGGTGGTTGACACCGCCGCCGATTTTCACGGCTTCCTTTTCGAGCATACGCATACCGGGTGTGGTCTTGCGCGTGTCGAGCACACGGGTGTGGGTTCCCTTGAGCCGTTCCACATAACGGTGGGTCATGGTGGCAATGCCGCTCATGCGCTGCATGATGTTGAGCATGAGGCGTTCGGTCTGCAAGAGGGAGCGCACCTTTCCCGTGACGAGCATGGCGACATCGCCAGGCTTGACGGGCGTGCCGTCGGTGAGCAGTACTTGCACCCGGAGCGTGGGGTCGAAACGGTGGAACACTTCCTGAGCAATGCGCACGCCGGCAAGTATTCCTTCTTCCTTGATGAGCAGTTTGGAAGCTCCCTCTGCATCTTCGGGGATGCAGCAGAGGGTGGTGTGGTCGCCGTCGCCGATGTCCTCGGAGAAGGAGAGGTCGATGAGACGGTCGTTCAATTCGTCAACTGTGTACATGGTGTGGATGTTTGATGTATGTAAATCAGCTTTTTGCGGCAGTTAAAATTCGCTTGTAAAATGGAACTTGATGTGCTTGAAGTCCTGCTGCGCCATTTGCAGCACGTAACCGGAGTCGGCCAGAAAAACATCGCGGCCTTCGCGGTCCTTGGCCATGTATTGGTATTTGCGCTTCTTGAAATTTTCCAGCTCTTCGGGACTATCGCTTTCTATCCAGCAGGCTTTGTAGAGATGGATGGGTTCCCAGCGGCACTTGGCGTTGTACTCGTTTTCCAAACGGTACTGGATGACTTCAAACTGGAGCTGTCCCACCGTGCCGATGATTTTGCGACCATTGAACTGGTTGACAAAGAGCTGTGCCACGCCTTCGTCCATGAGTTGCTCGATGCCTTTGTTCAGCTGCTTGGTCTTCATGGGGTCGGCGTTCTCAATGTATTTGAACATCTCGGGCGAGAAGGAGGGGAGTCCACGGAAATGGAGCTTTTCGCCTTCGGTCAGGGTGTCGCCGATTTTGAAGGTGCCGTTGTCGGGCAGGCCGACAATGTCGCCGGCCCAGGCTTCGTCGATGGTGTTCTTGCGTTGCGCCATAAACTGGGTGGGCGAGGAGAAACGGAGCGTTTTTCCGTCGCGCACGTGGAGGTAGGGCTTGTTGCGCTCAAAACGACCTGAACATACTTTGCAGAAGGCGATGCAGGAACGGTGGTTGGGGTCGATGTTGGCCGTAATCTTGAAGATGAAACCTGTGAACTTTTCTTCGCCCGGTTCTACCTGCCGTTCCTCGGCCTTGGTGGGGCGGGGGCACGGGGCAATCTTGACGAAACAGTCCAGCAGTTCCTTGACACCAAAATTGTTCAGTGCAGAGCCGAAGAAGACGGGAGCGACCTGGGCGTTGAGGTAGTCGTCGTGGTTGAAGGCGGGATAAACGCCGTCGACCAGTTCCAGGTCGTCGCGCAGCCGGCGGGCGTTTTCTTCGCCAACGTGTTCTTCGAGGGCGGAGCTGTGGATGTCCACGTCGAACTTCTCGGTCACTTTCTGCTTGTCGGGGGCGAAAAGCTGAAGCTGCTCTTCATAGATATTGTATACGCCCTTGAACCGCGCTCCCTGGGCGATGGGCCAGGAGAGGGGACGCACGCTGATTTGCAATTCCTGCTCCAGTTCGTCCAAGAGGTCGAAGGGGTCTTTTCCCTCGCGGTCCATTTTGTTGACGAAGATGATGACAGGGGTGTTGCGCATGCGGCATACCGTCATGAGCTTGCGCGTCTGTGCCTCCACACCCTTGGCACTGTCGACCACAATGATGGCTGAGTCGACGGCGGTGAGGGTACGGAAGGTGTCCTCGGCAAAGTCCTGGTGGCCGGGGGTGTCAAGTATGTTGACCTTATAGTCTTCGTAGTCAAACTCCATGACCGAGGTGGTCACGGAGATACCGCGCTGCTTTTCGATTTCCATCCAGTCGGACGTGGCGGTTTTCTTTATCTTGTTGTTCTTTACCGCACCGGCCACCTGTATCTGTCCGCCAAAGAGCAGAAGCTTCTCGGTGAGTGTGGTCTTACCTGCGTCGGGGTGGGAGATGATGGCAAAAGTGCGTCGGCGAGCTGTTTCCGGATTCATTGTCTGTGTTAAGGGGTTTGGTATTCTGGGATAGAGCCTTGGACTTGGTGTGTGGGACTTGATGCGTTTTGTGGCCCAAGGAAGAAATGGGCGGGAGAGCGTAGGGCGCGGTCAGAGCTTTTTCAAACAATCTTTCAGCGCGTCTTCCCACCAACGGATGTCCAGTTCGTAGGTCTGTTTGATTTTGGTTTTATCCAGCACGGAGTAGTGGGGACGCTTGGCGGGCACGGGGTAGTCTTCCGTATGGATGGGGCTAACTTCGCAGTCCTCGATGCCTTCCATGCGGTGGATGGCTTTGGTGAAATCATACCAGGAGCAGGTGCCTTCGTTGGTGAAATGGTACACACCGGGTTTGATGCCTTTTTCAATGACCGTGAGGATGGCCTTGGCCAGGTCGCGTGCATAGGTGGGGGTGCCGATTTGGTCGGCCACCACGCCCAGCTTGTCGCGCTCCTTGCCCAACCGCAGCATGGTCTTCACGAAGTTGTTGCCGTAGGTGGAGTAAAGCCAGGCGGTGCGGATAACCATGGAGCCGGCGCAGGTGCGGATGACGCTTTCTTCACCGGCCAACTTCGTGCGGCCATAAACGGTCTGGGGATTGGTGATGTCTTCTTCCTTATAAGGCTTGCAGGACGTGCCGTCGAAGACATAGTCGGTGGAAATTTGTATCATCGTGCCGCCCACCGAGGCGATGGCTTCGGCCAGATAGCCCGGGGCAATGTGGTTGAGCAGATTGCAACATTCCGGCTCGCTTTCGGCCTTGTCGACAGCGGTGAAGGCGGCGCAGTTGACGATGACGGAAATGCGGTTTTGTTCTACGAAGGAATAGACGGCCTGACGGTCGGTGATGTCCAGCTCCGCCACGTCCGTGAAGAAAAAGCGGCAAGTTTCATCGTGTGCGGGAGCCAGTGATTGCAGCTCGCTGCCCAGTTGTCCGTTGCTGCCTGTAACAAGTATATTTTTCATTATGCTTTAGAATTCGATAGGTTCTTGTTTGTTCTTGAAGTAATAATCGGACAGCTGCCCCAGAAGTGTTGCAACATCTCGCGCTGCCTTTTCCGTATCTTGCGCCACGGGTTTTCCTTGCAACCGCAGCAGCATGAGGCCGTAAAGCAGTTCAAAGCAGGTTTGCAGTTCGCCCGTTTCCTGAGGCCGGTCTGAGACGGTGCCGTTCTTGGCCCTGAGTTCTACGATGTAAGGCAGTACTTTGTAATACATTTCGCGATAGTAGGGGAATTTGGGCGAATTGACCAGTTGGTTGTGGAGTTCGTCCAATCCGGTGAGGATGTTCTGGCAGATTTGCAGGTGCCCTTTTTCGCGTTTCCCTTCCTCTGCCATCATCCGGCACAGGTCGGCGTACCATTGCTCGGTCTGGGATTTTTGTTCCTTGTCCAGGTCAAAGCGGGCTACATATTCCTGTGCTATGCGTTCCGCGTCGAGATGGTAGGCACGGATGAGGTCCTCCACTTGCCACATGTACAGCAGGTATTCTGCCCGGTTGGTATTCCTGAGTTTCTCAGCAATCGTCATGTCCTTGTCTTAATAAAGTGAAAGATTGAAGAGCGTCATGGCCGCATAGATGACGGAGGCAGCGAGCACGATGCTGCCGATGGTGCGGTTCAGGCGCAGAATGCCGCGCAAACCGAAATTGCTGCGCATCTTGTTGATGACGTAGGTCAGGCCGAGCCACCACAACATGGCTCCGGCCACAATCGACAGGTAGCCCACACATTGCCCGAAGAAATTGCCGGGGATGACAAACGTCAGCATATTGTACAGGGCAATGAAAAGGAAAATGATGAGGGGATTGGACAAAGTAACTAAAAAAGCTGTGGTAAAATTGTGTAGCAATGTTCCCTTGCTGCCCGAAGAAGGCCTCATACATTTGCGGGGGTCAGTACGAAACATATAAATCCCGAAAATGAAGAGCATGACGCTTCCTACGAGTTTAAGCCAAAATATGTTCTGTTCCTTGTCGATAAAATCCATTACGACCGACATGCCTAAACCCGTCATGAGTGCATAAATGATGTCGCTAAGTGCGGCTCCGGCTCCCGTAACGATTCCGTACGCTCTGCCTTTTTGCATCGTTCGCTGAATACACAATATGCCTACGGGTCCCATGGGAGCCGAAGCAATGATGCCTACAAGCAAACCTTTGATAATCAGCAATAGCGGACTTGCAAATTCTGCAAAAATATTGTTCATTGATACTGAGGCTAATCATAGATAGTTGCGCAAAAATACGTAAAACAACGCGAAGCACAAAGAAATCAATGGTCTTTCAGCGTTTGGTGCAATTCATAAGCGATATTAGGCAATATTGTTCTTCTTCTCTATGCAAATTCTTTGTAAATCAAAATCTCATTCTTTTCTCCCAAAACATAAAAAGAGAGAATGCTCTCCGCCATGGGGCAGGGGGTATTCTCTCTTGTTTTAGTTTGCCAAAATATGGCGTTTGGGTGTGTACCGGTGCTCCACACAAATATGGAGTGCACGGTTGTTATGCCTCGGCAGGAGCCTCAGCTTCGGCTTCAGTGTTGGCTTCGGCCTGAGCAGCAGCTTCTGCTTCAGCCTTGGCGGCAGCAGCGGCGGCTTTCTTTTCGGCTACCTTTTCGGCAATCTTTTCGTTTACTTTCTTCTCAGCTTCCAAGCGGGCATCGGCAGCGGCTTTCTTGTCGGCTGCATTCTTGTTGGCAGCGGCTGTAGCCTTGTTGCTCTTTTCCAGCTTCCAAGCTTCGAACTTGGCCTGAGCGGTAGCTTCATCGAAAGCTCCCTTGCGCACGCCACCCTTGAGGTGCTTCATCAGCATAACGCCTTCACGCGACAGAATGTTGCGTACGGTGTCGGTGGGCTGTGCACCGGTTTCCAACCAATAAAGTGCCCGGTCGAAATTCAAATCTACTGTGGCGGGATTGGTGTTGGGGTTGTAGGTACCAATCTTTTCAGTAAACTTACCATCACGTGGTGCTCTTGCGTCGGCGATAACGATGCTGTAGAAAGCGTAACCCTTACGGCCATGACGCTGCAATCTGATTTTAGTTGCCATTTTGTTGTTTTAGTTTTAAAATAGGTTTGAATTATGCCGCTATCTCGTAACGGCGGCGCAAAATTACGCTTTTTATTTGTTCCTGCAAGTGCTGGCTTGTCTTTTTCTGTTGATTTTTACTGCTTTACCTGCATGGAGGCTTTCACGAGGTAGCCAATCAGGAGCAAATACATGCCGAGCGAGAGCCATTCGGCAGGTGCCGAGGCCAGCCATTCTTCTTGGGCAAAGTTCAGTCCGCCAAACTGCATGGCTGCGCTGACCACACCCATCAAGGCACCGCCGGCAATGAAGCCGGAAGCGAGCAACGTTCCCTTCTCGTTGCGCAGGTTGTTCAGCTTGGCGTCGGTAGAGCGGGTGTGAACGTACCAGTTGACCGCACCGCCCACAATGAGCGGCAGGTTGAGTTGCAGGGGAATGAACATACCCAGCGCGAAGGCCAGTGCCGAGATTCCGCAGGCGTTGAGCACCAAGGCAATGAGGGCACCGATGCCGTAGAGCAGCCAGGGTGCGCCTTGGCCCGACATGAGCGGTTCTATCACCGCAGCCATGGCGCGGGCCTGCGGGGCGGCCATCACGTCGGAGTTGTCGGGTGTGAAGCCGTAAGCCTTGTTCAAGATCATGATGACACCGCCCACAGTGGCTGCGCTGACCAGGATACCCAGGAACTTGAATGTTTCCTGGTGCTTGGGCGTGCTGCCCAGCCAGTAGCCGATTTTCAGGTCGGTGATGAAGGCACCGGCACTGGAGAGGGCGGTGCAGACTACGCCACCCATGACGAGGGCAGCCACCATGCCGCCGGTTCCCTTCAGACCCACCAGTACCATGATGATGGACGAAAGGATGAGCGTCATGAGTGTCATGCCACTGACGGGGTTACTGCCCACAATGGCAATGGCGTTGGCTGCCACGGTGGTGAAAAGGAAGGCGATGACAGCCACAATGAGAATGCCCACGATGGTGAACAGCAGATTGCCTCCCATCACGTCGAAGTAGAAGAAGAGGGTCGTGATGATAATAGTGAGCAACGAGCCGCCGGCAATAATCTTCATGGAGAGGTCGCGTTGGGTGCGAGCCACCTGTTCGGGCACGGAGCTTCCTTTGAATATTTTGCCTACGAGGGAGAACGCACTGTGGATGACGCTCCAGCTTTTCACCACACCGATAATGCCGGCCATGGCGATGCCGCCGATACCGATGCTTTTGGCATAGTTGAACAGCTGCTCGGGCGAAGCTTCGGCAGCTGCCAGAGCGGGAGCACCGTTTGCGGCAATGTTCATGTCGGGATAGATGAGTGCGATGCCGGGCACGATGACCCACCACACGGCCACGGAGCCGAAGCAGATGATGGCGGCGTATTTCAGGCCGACGATGTAGCCCATACCCAGCAGCGCTGCACTCGTGTTGCAGCTGAACACCAGTTTGGTCTTGTCGGCAAACGCTGCGCCCATTTCCGTCACACGGCTGGTGAAGTTTTCCGTCCACGCACCAAAGGTGGCTACCACAAAGTCGTAGAGGCCGCCTAACAGTCCGGCCACCAAGAGGGGCTTGGCCTGCGATCCACTCTTCTCGCCCGAGATGAGCACCTGCGTCGAGGCGGTGGCTTCGGGGAAGGGGTACTTGCCGTGCATGTCCTTCACAAAGTATTTGCGGAAGGGGATGAGGAACAGGATGCCCAGTGCGCCGCCCAGCAGCGAGGCCAGGAACACCTGCACGAAGTTGACGGTGAGTTCGGGATACTTGTGTTGCAGAATGTAGAGGGCGGGCAGGGTGAAGATGGCACCGGCCACAATCATGCCGGAGCAGGCGCCGATGCTCTGAATAATCACGTTCTCGCCGAGCGGGTCCTTGCGGTGGGTGGCACCGCTCAGCCCTACGGCAATGATGGTGATGGGAATGGCTGCTTCGAACACCTGGCCTACTTTGAGTCCGAGGTAGGCTGTGGCAGCGGAGAAGATAACGGCCATGAGGATACCCCAGGTGATGGACCACGGAGTAACCTCTCGATAGCTCTTGCCCGGTTTCATCAGGGGCTCGTACACTTCGCCTTCATGGAGTTCGCGAAAGGCGTTTTCGGGGAGGGAAGTTTCTTTCATTGTTGAAAGTTTAAAGTTGAGGAGTTGATAGATTCTTGTTGAAAGGCTATGCTCTTAGCCTTACCACACATCAACGCGCTCTTTTTGGGGAACGTAGAGTGGGTCTTTTTTGCTGATGTTGAATGCTTTGTACCAAGCTTCGATATGGGGCAGGGCACCGTTAACGCGCCATCGGGCCGGAGAGTGCGGGTCCGTTTGGACCTGTTTCCGCAACATCTCTTCGCGTATGTTGTTGGCCCAAATCAAGCCGTAGCTGAGGAAGAAACGTTGTTCGGGCGTGAAGCCGTCCTTGGAGGGCAACGGATGGGTCTTCATGGCATTCTGAAGTGCCTGAAAAGCTATGTTCAGTCCGCCGTGGTCGGCAATGTTTTCGCCCAAGGTGAGCTGGCCGTTGGCGTTCAGGCCTGGAAGTACTTCCACTTGGTCGAAGAAGCGGCGCATCACATCCGTGCGTTTTTTGAAATTCGCTTTATCTGTTTCAGTCCACCAGTCCTTCAGGTTGCCGTCTTTGTCAAACTGCGAACCCTGGTCATCGAAGCCGTGCGTCATTTCGTGGCCTATCACCACACCGATGGCTCCGTAGTTGCAGGCGTCGTCGGCTTCGGCGTTGAAGAAAGGCGGCTGCAAAATACCGGCCGGGAAGCAGATTTCATTGGTTGTCGGGTTGTAATAGGCATTAACGGTTTGCGGCTTCATCAGCCATTCCGTGCGGTCGGTGCGCTTGTTCACGCGCTTGTCGATGTAGTAGTGGCTCATGAACTGCGTGGCGCGCACCAAGTTTTCGTAATAGCTCAGCGTTTCGTCTATGTTCAGTGCGCTGTAGTCAATCCATTGATCGGGATAGCCAATTTTTACGTAGAAAGCATCCAGCTTTTCGTATGCCTGGCGTTTGGTTTCCTCTGTCATCCAGGTTTGTTGCGCAATGCGTTGGCGGAGTGCTTGTTGCAAGTTCTTTACCAATTCCTCCATGCGCTTTTTGGACGATTCGGGGAAGTACTTCTCCACATACATCTTGCCGACCGCCATGCCCAGAGCCCCTTCTACCGAACTGATGGCGCGTTTCCAGCGCGGGCGGTCCTGCTCGGCACCACTCATCGTGTGGTTGTAGAAATTGAAAGCCTCGGCCCGGAAGCGGTCGCTCAGCGAGTTTGCCGCATCGTCCACCGTTTTATAATATAGGTACGCTTTTAACTCCTCTACCGTGCACTCTGCCAAAATCTTTTCCACTTCGTGAATAGGTTCGGGCTGGTTCACCGTAACATATTCTACGGCCGGAATACCGTTGAGCAGGAACAATGTACTCCAATCTATGCCGGGAAAGTCGGTCAGCAGTTGGCGATAGCTCATTTTGTGGTAGTTTTTCTCCACGTCGCGCTGTTCTGTGGCACTGTACGAGGCTCGGGCAATGCGCGTTTCGATGTTCATCACCGCTTCCATGCTCTTCTCGGCCTCGGTGGCACTTTTTCCTGTCATTCCAAACAGATGCCTCACATACAGGCGATAAGCTTCGCGAATGTGGCGGGTGGGTTCATCGTCGCCCAGGTAATAGTTGCGCTCACCCATGGAGATGCCTCCCTGGTCAATTTGCATCAGGTTCCACTCGGCGTCTTTTTTATCAGCTTCGCACCCCAGGCTGAAAAAGCAATCAATGCCACGTGAGAAAAGGCGGGCTGTTGTATAGGAGATTTCAGCTTTTGTGCTGATGGCTTCAATCTCATTCAGCATAGCCTGAATGGGGGCGTAATCCTCTTGGTTCCGCCTCACACTGTCCATGGCCAGGCGATAGAGCGAGCCAATTTTCTGTTCGAGTGTGCCTTGAGGATGCTGTTTGGAGGCAATGTTTTCAATCAGTTCGCGTAGCTGTTTATGATTGTTTTCGTTCAATGCTTCAAACTGCGAATAGCGGGCATATTCGGCTGTGAGAGGATGAACATCACACCAGCCTCCGGTGGCATAACGGTAGAAGTCGGCTCCCGGCTTGACTGTCAGGTCCATGTTAGCCTTGTCCAAGCCCGAGGCAAGGGGGTGTTGTGCCAAAGCAGAGCTTGCAACCATGGCCAAGGTGGGAAGAACGGTCTTGATTTTCATGTGTGTATGCGTTTTGAAAGGGAGTACAAAATTGCATGTCCCTTTCAGTTGATATTTGTGTCAGTGATATTGATGAAACTGTCGGGCAAGCAGGTGCAACAGCGTGTACGAAGATGGTTCAAAGAGTTTCCAGTTCGAGCAGTGCCTCCTCCCAATCCTCTTCGGCTTTCTTTAATTGTCGCCCGATGTCGGCGTATTGTTCAAAGAGCTTTGCGTCGCTACTGCCTTCAGGCGTTGAGAGCTTTTCTTCGAGGGCAGTTTTGTCCGCTTCGAGTTGCATCACGCGGTTTTCGCACAGTTCCACCTGTTTCTCAGCCTTGCGGCGCATGCGGTTCTGCTCCTTGCGTTCCTCGTAGGAAAGTTTTCCTTCCGAAGGTTCGGCCTTGGAAGGCATCGGGGCGGCAGTCGTTTCCTGCGACGGCGACCCTGCGGTGTGCAGTTCGTCAAGTGTTTCTATTTCCTTTTTTTGCAGGAAATCGTAAATGCCGCCTATGTGCTCGCGCACCTGTCCGCCGCCAAACTCGTATACTTTCGTTACCAGTCCGTCCAGGAAGTCGCGGTCGTGGCTCACCACAATCACTGTACCGTCGAAGGCCAAAATGGCCTCTTTCAGTACGTCTTTGGTGCGCATGTCCAAGTGGTTGGTAGGTTCGTCCAAAATGAGAAAGTTCACCGGTTCCAGCAACAACTTAATCATGGCCAGACGCGAACGTTCGCCGCCCGATAGCACTTTCACTTTCTTGTCGGAGGCTTCGCCGCCAAACATGAAAGCTCCCAGGATGTCGCGTATTTTGAGGCGAATGTCGCCTTTGGCCACCCGGTCGATGGTGTCAAACACGGTCAGCTCTTCGTCGAGCAGTTGTGCCTGGTTTTGGGCGTAGTAGCCAATGCTGACGTTGTGTCCCAGCTTGAGGTTGCCGGTAAAGGGTATTTCGTTCATGATGCACTTTACCAATGTCGACTTACCCTCGCCGTTCTTGCCCACAAAGGCCACTTTCTCGCCGCGCTTGATGGTGAGGCTCACCTTTTGGAACACGCAGTGGTCGCCGTAGTCCTTGCGCACTTCGTCGCAGATGACCGGGTAATCTCCCGAGCGTGAGCAAGGCGGAAACTTCAGGTGAAGGCAGGCGTTGTCCACCTCGTCCACCTCGATGGGGACGATCTTTTCGAGCTGCTTGATGCGGCTTTGCACCTGTACGGCCTTGGTGGGTTTGTAGCGGAAGCGCTCGATGAAGTCCTTGATGTCGGCAATCTCCTTCTGCTGGTTTTCGTAGGCACGGAGCTGCTGTTCGCGGCGTTCGGCCCTCAGGCGCACAAAGTCGTCGTATTTCACCTTGTAATCCGTAATCCGACCGCAGGCTATTTCGAGTGTGCGGTTGGTAACGTTGTTGATGAAAGCGCGGTCGTGGCTTACCAACACCACAGCTCCGGGCGAGCGGCTCAGAAACTGCTCTAACCAGCGTATGCTCTCAATGTCAAGGTGGTTGGTCGGTTCGTCCAAAAGCAACACATCGGGACGGCGCAGCAGGAGCTTGGCCAGTTCGATGCGCATGCGCCATCCGCCCGAAAACTCCCGGGTAGGGCGATTAAAGTCCGCCGGGGCAAATCCCAAACCTTGCAATGTGCGCTCCAGTTCGGCATGGTAGTTCATGCCGCCCATCATTTGGAAACGTTCATTCTCGTGGGTGAACCGTTCCACCAGCTCCATGTAACCGACACTTTCGTAGTCTGTGCGTTGGGCCAGCTCGTCGTTCATGCGGGCGATGCTTTCCTGCATTTCGCTGATGTGTTCAAAAGCCTTTTCGGCCTCTTCCATCACCGTATGTTCGTCGCTCAGCACCATTACCTGAGGCAGGTAGCCAATGGTGATGTCGTTTTGTACGGAAACGGTGCCTCCGGTGGGCTGCTGGCTGCCGCTGAGGATTTTTAGGAGTGTAGATTTGCCCGCACCGTTCTTTCCGACGAGCGCGATACGGTCTTTCTTGTTTATAACAAACGACACGTCCGCAAAAAGCGGACGTGCGCTAAATTCCACACTTAGGTTGTTGACTGATAGCATTTCTTGATGATTATCAAAAACCTGTTAGTAGCTTCGTGCCACTATGACGCGGCAGGTGGCCGGCTTTCCGCTCACCATATCCACGCCGAGGTTTTCCTGACTGTAACCATAGGGCACGCAGCGGATGGTAGCCTGTGTTTCGGCCTTGATGCGGGCTTCGGTCTCTTCAGTGCCGTCCCAGGGACAGAGGAAGAAGCCGCCGTCCTTGATGCGTTCCTTGAACTCTTCGTAGTTGTCGCAAGTGAAGACGTGGTCGTCCAAGTGTTTTTTTGCCTTGTTGTAAATGTTGGTCTGTATTTCTTCCAACAGCTGCTTTACGTAGTCTTCAATACCCTCAAAGGAGCGTGTTTCCTTTTCGAGCGTGTCGCGACGCATCAGTTCGATGGTGCCGTTCTCCAAGTCGCGTCCGCCCATCACCAGTCGCACGGGCACACCTTTCAGTTCGTAATCGGCAAACTTGAAGCCGGGGCGTTTGTTGTCGGCGTTGTCGTACTTTACGCGGATGCCCATGGCTTTGAGCCGCTCGGCCAGGCCGCCCAGTTTCTCATTGAAAGCTGCCAATTCGGCATCGCCTTTATATATAGGTACAATCACTACCTGTATGGGGGCCAAATGCGGCGGCAACACCAGTCCGTTGTCATCGGAGTGCGTCATGATGAGTGCGCCCATCAGTCGGGTGCTCACGCCCCATGAGGTGGCCCAGGCATAGTCGAGCTTGTTCTCCTTATCTACGAACTGCACGTTGAAGGCACGTCCGAAGTTCTGTCCCAGGAAGTGGCTGGTACCGCTCTGCAGTGCCTTGCCGTCCTGCATCATGGCTTCGATGGTGTAGGTGTCGAGGGCGCCGGCAAAGCGTTCGGTGGCACTCTTCACACCGCGCACCACGGGGATAGCCAGCACGTCTTTGGCAAAGTCGGCATACACGTCGAGCATCTGTTTGGCGCGTGCTTCAGCCTCTTCGCGGGTGGCATGGGCCGTGTGTCCCTCCTGCCAGAGGAACTCAGAGGTGCGGAGGAATAGGCGGGTACGCATTTCCCAGCGCATCACGTTGCACCACTGATTGCAGCACAGCGGCAGGTCGCGCCAGGAGTGTATCCACTTGCGATAGGTGTTCCAGATGGTCGTTTCAGAAGTGGGACGTATAATCAGTTCCTCTTCGAGCTTGGCAGCGGGGTCCACCACCACACCATCGCCCTCGGGGTTGGCTTTCAGGCGGTAATGGGTAACCACGGCGCACTCTTTGGCAAATCCCTCCACGTGTTCGGCCTCTTTGGAGAGGAAGCTTTTGGGGATGAGCATGGGGAAGTAAACATTTTGCACGCCTGTTTCCTTGAAACGGGCATCGAGCGACTGCTGAATGCGCTCCCAAATGGCATAGCCGTAGGGCTTTATAACCATACAGCCGCGCACGTCAGCCTGTTCTGCTAAATCGGCTTTTACTACCAACTCGTTGTACCAGCGCGAATAGTCTACACTGCGCTTGGTGAGGTCTTTCAGTTCTTTTGCCATATATCAATATGAATGATTTGTGCCTGTAGGATGGCACAAATTTCTTATTTTTAGAATTATTTTGCCGCGCAAAAGTACAATTTTGTCGTTGAAGTAGCGCATATGTGGCGTACTTTTTCGTTTTGCCTCGCGCGCGTATAGTCTTATATACGTATTTTTATCCTGCAAAAAATGTTTCAATCATTCATACTATACCTTTTTGTTTCTGATTTTCAACAGATTTACGTATGTATGATTGGAGTATCAAATCATTCATAAAACCTTCAGACTTTCAAGCCTGTCGGTTAGGGGCGACAAAAGGGGGACAAGTGCAAAATAGGGCTGTTCAAGAGCTGAAAACAGGGGATATAAAGGGGAGGGTAGAGGGGATGTAAGAATAATGGATGTGGGGGCTTTCCTGTATGATTGATGATAGATAGTCAGCTTGTTTAAAATCAAAATCTTCATACTTGAAATCATTGAAAATCAGGATAAAACTGCTGAATATGAAGGTTTGAAAGAAAAAACCGACCTTTAAATTGCGTATATACACGCGCGCGTATGGAAAAACGAAATGCCGTCGGCGTAAGGAGGGGATGTTGTTCCCTACATCGGGAAATAGTCTTTACAAGTCGCCGACTATTTTTTTCAACTCGTCGAGTAGATAATAATAGTTCTCGATTTGTGAACGCAGCCCTGGTTGTCAGTTTGTTCTGTGCTTATGGTCAATAGGCTTTAATTGCTAAAATAGGAGAAAAATCTGGTTCATCCGACATTTCGAGTGATGAACGCAAAAATATATAGTCAAAAAAGAAAACCGCTGAACTTGTTGTATATTTTAATAACCACTAACAAATATATAACGATGAACAGCAGTTTTCTATATTACGCTTGGGGGCTTTG
>JALEYW010000079.1:0-17292 GCA_022773145.1 Bacteroidales bacterium | reverse complement strand
TTTGTAAGTGGAGGAAGGAGCATAGCGGGCTATGCGACTGACGTGACTTGCAAAAGGTCGCTCTAAAAAACAGCAGACGGCCGGAATAAGTAAAATCACTCATGGGGTATGCTTTAAAACCTAATTTATAGAACACCCCTTCACTTCAAAGGGTGTTGTCCGTGTGGGACAACACCCTTTTTCTTTGGCGCTTGCGGAAATGGCGCACGCAACAAGCCGCCGCATCCTGCTCCGCACGGCGAGCTGTCGCTTCGCGCCAGCCCAATCATTGCGACAAGATGGGCAGGCAAAACGATAAACTTTTAAACTCTTCAACTTAAAATTTCAAAAAACCCTATATTTGCGCCGACAAAAGAATCAACCCTCACAGATGATACGCAAATTCGACTTTCTGGTGATAGGTTCCGGCGTGGCCGGAATGAGCTATGCCCTCCAGGTGGCCGCCTCGGGCAAAGGAAAGGTGGCCTTAGTGTGTAAAACAACGCTTGAGGAAGCCAACACGGCCAAGGCCCAGGGGGGTATCGCCGCAGTTACCGACTTGGATGTCGACAACTTTGACAAACATATCAAGGACACGCTGGTGGCCGGCGACTATATCTCCGACCCGCAAGCGGTAAGGCAGGTGGTGAAAAATGCGCCCAACGGCATACGCCGGCTCGTGGAATGGGGCGTCAACTTCGACAAGAAGGCCGATGGAAACTACGACCTGCACCGAGAAGGCGGACACTCGGAGTTCCGCATCCTGCACCACGCGGACGACACGGGCTTTGAAATACAACGCGGACTGATGGAAGCGGTGAAGAACCACCCGAACATCACGGTGCTCGAAAACCATTTTGCCGTGGAAATCATCACGCAGCACCACCTTGGCGTGGAGGTGACGCGCCGCACCCGCGACATTGAATGCTTCGGCGCCTACATCCTTGACCCCGACACGCAGAAAATCGACACTTTCCTCTCAAAGGTGACGGTGCTATGTACCGGTGGCTGCGGTGCGGTATATGCTTCCACCACCAACCCGAACATCGCCACGGGCGACGGCATCGCGATGGCCTATCGTGCCAAAGCCACGGTAAAGGACATGGAGTTCATCCAATTTCACCCCACCGCCCTCTTCCACCCCGGCGAAACGCATCCCGCTTACCTCATCACGGAGGCCATGCGCGGCTACGGCGGCATACTCCGACTGCCCAACGGCGAGGAGTTCATGCAGAAATATGACCGGAGGCTGTCGCTCGCACCACGCGACATCGTGGCGCGCGCTATTGACAAGGAGATGAAAATCCACGGCATCGACCACGTGTGTCTGGACGTGACGCACAAAGACCCGGAGGAAACGAAGCACCACTTCCCGAACATCTACCAAAAATGCCTCAGCATCGGCATAGACATCACCAAGCAGTATATCCCCGTGGCCCCCTGCGCCCACTACCTGTGCGGCGGTATCAAAGTGGACCTCAACGCCTGCTCCAGCATCAAGCGGCTCTACGCTGTGGGCGAATGTTCCTGCACGGGACTGCACGGCGGCAACCGCCTGGCCTCTAACTCGCTCATCGAAGCGGTGGTCTATGCGGATGCGGCCGCCCGCCACTCGCTGGAACACATCACTGAGTACGACTTCAACCTTCAAGTGCCGGAATGGAACGACGAGGGCACGATGACGAACGAGGAGAAGGTGCTCATCGCACAGGATGCGAAGGAGGTTTGTCAGGTGATGTCGTCCTACGTGGGCATTGTGCGCTCCAACCTGCGCCTGCACCGTGCCTGGACACGCCTCGACCTGCTCTACGAGGAAACGGAGGAGCTCTTCAAACGCGTGAAGGCCACCCGCGACATCTGCGAACTGCGCAACCTCATCAACGTAGGCTACCTCATCACCCGCCAGGCCATGGAACGGCATGAGAGCCGAGGGCTTCACTACACGATAGATTACCCCAAACACGCTTACGACCAGAACTGAACCGTCACAAATGATAACGCAACGCCGGCCCAAATGCTGTGAAGGCCGGCGTTTTTGTGTCCATTCCCGGCTCGCACCAGACCGCGGTAAGTCCTGTTTCTAAAAAAAACTAAACAATCCCGCTATTCATCAGATATTTTCACTTTATATAGAAGTGTTCCGCCTTATCTTTACAGTCTGTTAACATAAACCTTTCTATTTTTTTATTTTATGGTCAATTTGAGAACCCTATTGGTAGCCGGCATGATGACCGGATTGGCAGTACAGGCCGGATTTGCCCAAACTGTGAACGAGAACAAAGTAAAAGGCTATCCGTATGCCTTTGTGAGCGTGCAGGGTGGCGGACAAGTTACGTTTACCAACTATAAAGCCGACAAACTCATCACACCCATCGGCGCAGTGAGCGTGGGCGGCATGTTCACTCCCGCTGTCGGTGCGCGCATCCATGTGAGCGGTATCAACGAAAAGGGAGGTCTGAAGAGCATCGACCAGACTTATGACTACAAGTTCGTCACCTCGAACCTTGACCTCATGCTGAACCTCAGCCAGATAGTGGCTCCTGGCAAGGACCATAACTTCAACGCTTACCTCCTCGGCGGTGTGGGTCTGGGCTACGCTTGGGACAACGACGACATGAAGAAGCTGGCCACCGCCGCACCCGACCAGAACCTCACCCTGGCTTGGGACGATGACCGCTTGGTACACAACTTCCGCGCCGGTATGCAGTTGGAATACAACTTCACACGCGCCGTGGCAGTGAACTTAGAAGTAACAGCCAACAACTACCACGACCGTTTCAACTCTAAGATTAACGGAAAAGGCGACTGGCAGGTGCAGGCACTCGCCGGCCTCACGTTCAAAATTGGTCGCGGCAAAGCTCCCCGCGCAGTAGCTGCTACGCCCGTAGCCCCCACCGTGGTGAAAGAGGCTCCCGCTACGGAGAAAGTGGCCGAAGCACCGAAACCTGTTACACCGGCTCCCAAACCCGTAGTGAAGCCGCAACCCGAAAAGAAACCGGAGCCCAAAGTAGTAGTGCCCGCAGAAACACAATTAGAGGTATTCTTCGACATCAACCAGACAAAGGTGAGCGCATCGGAGAAGACCAAACTGAATGACTTCGCCAAGTGGATGAAGGAGCATCCCTCTGCAAAGGCCACCGTGGTAGGCTACGCCGATGCCGGTACGGGTACGTCAAGCATCAACCGCCGCCTCTCACAGCAGCGCGTGGAGAACGTGAAGCAGATGCTCGTGAAGGAATATGGCATCGATGCCGCACGCCTCGACACGGACTACAAGGGCGACACCGTGCAGCCTTTCCGCAACAACGACAACAACCGCGTGGTGATTGCCAAGGCCAAGGAATAAACTTCCCCACCCTGACCATGCTACCTTAACCCTATAACCCAAAAGCCACCGAGGCCGTAGCCGCCAAAGGAATATCACTCCCTGCGGAAACAGCCCCGGTGGCTTGCCTTTTGCCAACAGTCTTCAACCGCCGGCTGCCGGACCGTTGGCGACCCGGCGGTTGGCGGCACAAAAAAGTTGAAGCAGAACGCGCCTCACGGCGAGCTCTGCCTCTTTCGTCATTTACCTAAAAAACACTATTACCTTATAGCTTATATTATGTACAGTCGGAGAAAATCTAATATTATTTGAAGAAACGCGAAACGAAATGCTATTGAAAGATTTACCTTTGCCGAGTGGCAAATGCTCGCTGCGTTTTCCATACTTCCAAAGAGCAACTCACAAGGGGGAATTGTTCCTTTTTTCTGTTGCAAAAGTAAGTAAACACTTCTTCTGCCACAAATTTTTTAGACAAAAAAGGCGGTTTCACAGATGAATTTCAGCATATATTTTTCTGAATGCGTATGATGAAGCCACGCCATGCCTTCTAAACTCCCCGATCACGCCCTTGCACATTCGTTTCCATGCGACGGGGATGTGGGAAAAGTCGGCCTTTCCCTTGATAAACATTGAAAAAACAAAAAAGACACGCGGATATTCTGCACGCCATTTGTTACTTTTGCTGCGTATTTCAAGCCAATTTATTCTCTAACCCATTCATCTCCATGAAAACGCTCCAAGCATTTTCTTTCTTCGCCCTCCTGACGGCCTCCGCGTTGCCGTCGGCCGGGCAGCGCGCCAGTCAGTCTTTGGAAGATGGCTGGCTGTTCCATTGTGGCGAGGCTGCAGGAGCCGAGGCTCCGGCCTTCAACGACCAAAACTGGGAAAAGGTGGCCATTCCGCACGACTGGGCCATCAAAGGCCCCTTCTCACGCGACAACGACCTGCAGAACGTGGCTGTCACGCAAAACTTTGAAACGGAAGCCTCCGTCAAGACGGGCCGCACCGGCGGACTGCCCTACGTGGGCGTGGGCTGGTACCGCCGCACCTTCAGCTGTCGGCCCGGCAAGCGCGTCACCCTCGTCTTCGACGGCGCGATGAGCGAAGCCCGGGTGTACGTCAACGGCCGCGAGGCCATTTTCTGGCCCTATGGCTACAACTCGTTCCACTGCGACGTGACGGACCTGGTCCACCCCGACGGAAGCGCGAACGTGCTCGCCGTGCGGTTAGAGAACAAGCCGCAGTCAAGCCGCTGGTACCCCGGGGCGGGACTTTACCGCCACGTCCGCGTGGTACAGACGGAACACATCCACGTGCCGGTATGGGGCACACAGCTCACCACGCCCCACGTGGCGGAGGACTATGCTTCAGTGTGTCTGAAAACAACCGTGGAGAACGCCGATACTTGCCTGCTCACCCTCGAAACGGTGGTGCGCGATGCGAAGGGGCGTGAGGTGGCGCGCAAAACGAACCAAGGTTACATCAACCACGGCGAACCCTTCGAGCAGCACCTCACCATCGACCGCCCGCAGCTGTGGTCGCCCGAAACGCCCTGCCTCTACACCGCCATCACCACGGTGAGGGCGTGTGGCAAGGTGCAGGATGTGTACGAAACGCGATTCGGCGTGCGCAGCATAGAATATGTGGCCGACAAGGGCTTCTACCTCAACGGCCGGCACCGCAAGTTCCAAGGCGTCTGTCTGCACCACGACCTCGGCCCCCTCGGCGCGGCCATCAACGAGAGTGCCCTGCGCCACCAACTGCTGATGCTCAAGGACATGGGCTGCGATGCCGTGCGCACCTCGCACAACATGCCCGCACCGGAGCTGGTCAAGCTGTGCGACGAGATGGGCCTCATGATGATGCTGGAGCCTTTCGACGAATGGGACATCGCGAAGTGCGACAACGGTTACCACCGCTACTTCGGCGAATGGGCGGAGCGCGACATGGTGAACATGCTGCGGCAGTACCGCAACAACCCGTCGGTGGTGATGTGGAGCGTGGGCAACGAGGTGCCCACCCAGTGCTCGCCCGAGGGGTATAAGGTGGCCAAGTTCCTGCGCGACATCTGCCACCGCGAGGACCCCACGCGCCCCGTTACCTGCGGCATGGACCAGGTTTCGTGCGTGCTGGACAACGGTTTCGCGGCCATGCTCGACATTCCGGGCTTCAACTACCGCGCCCACCGCTACGAGGAGGCTTACAGCCGCCTGCCGCAGAACATCGTGCTGGGCTCGGAAACATCGTCGACGGTCAGCTCGCGCGGCGTGTACCACTTCCCCGCCGTGCGCAAGGCGGATGCCATCACGCCGGACCACCAGAGCAGCAGCTACGACCTGGACTATTGCTCGTGGTCGAACATTCCGGACATTGACTTCGCCCTGGCCGACGACTTCGACTGGACCATCGGGCAGTTCGTATGGACGGGCTTCGACTACCTGGGCGAGCCATCTCCCTACGACACGGATGCCTGGCCCAACCACTCGTCGATGTTCGGCATCATCGACCTGGCTTCGCTGCCCAAGGACCGCTTCTACCTGTACCGCAGCGTGTGGAACCCCGGGGCGGAAACGCTCCACGTGTTGCCCCACTGGACGTGGCCGGGCCGCAAGGGGAAGGTGACGCCGGTGTTTGTCTACACGTCCTACCCCTCGGCGGAACTGTTTGTAAACGGCAAGAGCCAGGGCCGCCGCACGAAACGCTCGAAGGAGGAGGCAAAGACCGTGGAGGAACGCTACCGCCTGATGTGGAACGAGGTGAAGTATGAACCGGGCAACATCGAGGTGGTGGCCTACGATGCCCAGGGCCGCGAGGCGGCACGCCGGCAGGTGTTCACGGCGGGCAAAGCGCACCATATCGTGGTGGAACCGAGCTATTGCAAGGAGTTGCAGGCCGACGGCAAGGATTTGGCTTACTTCACGGTGAGCGTGGTGGACGAGAAGGGCAACCTCTGCCCGCACTTCAACGGTTTGCTGCAATGCACGGTGGAGGGCGAAGGCAGCTTCCGCGCCATGGCCAACGGCGACCCTACCTCGCTCGACCTTTTCCACCTCCAACAGATGCACGCATTCGGCGGCAAACTGACCGTGGTGGTGCAGGCGGGCACTCGGCAGGGTGCCGTGAAGCTGAACGTAACGGGCAAGGGGCTGAAGGCCGCTACGGTCTCCCTGCCGGTGGTGGGCGGCCCGATGCGATAGACCGGCATTCAAGTTTCGCAAGTGTAAAGGTTATGAGGAATAAGGTTATGAGGTTATAACATAACTATTTGAGCGGAAGAACATTCCATCGTTCAGTAAGTAACTTTATAACCTCATAACCCTGGGAGCGAAGCGACCATAAGCTTTTAACCAAAGTTACGCAGTAACTTTATAACCTCATAACCTCATAACCATATAACCCCTTCACCTCATCCCTCATAACCTCCAAAACCAAATTCTATCATCTTATCATGAAACGATTTCTATTATTTTGCTCATTCTTTGTCGCCCTCGGCATGACGGCTTGCGGCGGCGACGACGAACTCCCCATGCCTCCCAAACCGGAAACGCCGGAAACGCCACAAGAGCCGCAGGAACCGCAACAGCCGGGCAATCAGGAACCGGAAGCCACCACGGACTTTGTGCGCGGCGCGGACATCAGCTGGTACACGGAGATGAAGGCGGACGGCAAAAAGTTTTATTCGGCTGAGGGTACGGCCATGGAGTGCCCGGAACTGATGCGCGCCATCGGCATGAACGCCATCCGCCTCCGCGTGTGGGTGAACCCGGAACGCAAGGGCGTGGGGGCGTACTCCAACGCCGAGGATGTGCTGGCGAAAGCGAAGGCTTGCCATGCCGCCGGACTGAACCTGATGATCGATTTCCACTTCTCGGACTGGTGGGCGGACCCCTCACGTCAGGACATGCCGCTCGACTGGCAGGGCCTCACGCAGGAGGAGCTGCGGACGAAGGTGGCAGACCACGTGCGCTCGGTGCTCTCCGCCATCAAGCAGGCCGGCGTGCCCGTGGCCTGGGTGCAGGTGGGCAACGAAACGCGCAACGGCATGATGCACCCCGCCGGGCAGCTCTGGAACGACAAGGGCGACTTGAAGGACGGATGGAAGCATTTTGCCGAGCTGTACATGGCGGGCTACCAGGCGGCCAAAGCGGTCTATCCCGATGCCTGGGTGATGCCGCACCTGAATCACGCCTACGAGAACAACCAGTGGTGGTTCGACAAGCTGAAGGCGGCGGGCGGCAAGATGGACATGATCGCCCTGTCGCACTATCCGCAGGCGGACGACGATGCACAGACCTGGCAGGCCCTGAACCAGGCGGCTGCCACGCAGATTGCCGCGCTGCAACAACGCTACGGCGTGCCGGTGATGGTGGCCGAGTTCGGCGTGAAGGTGGCCAATGAGAGTCTGGCGGCACAGGTGGCCAAGGACTTCATGCAGCGGGCACACAACCTGGGCAAGGAGGTGTGCGCCGGCGTGTTCTATTGGGAACCGGAGGTGTACGGCGCATGGCGGCCCTCCTGGTACGTGCCGCTCAACTGGGGCGCCTACGACATGGGTGCCTTTACCGCAGTGGGTCGTCCGAGCAGTGTGCTGGACTATTGGAAGAACTGACGAGCCGCGCCCTTCTGGATTACCCTCCTACAAACGCTACAGCCGGGAACATCTCATGCGGATGCTCCCGGCTGTTTTCGGTATGTCGCGCCTCACAGGGCGCGGAGGATATTATTCTTCAGTCCAGTTGTCACTTGCCCAGCCTTTGCCGATGGAATACTCCTCGGAATCGATTACGTTGTCCGTCAGCTTCAGATTTGTGTCTTGCTCCTCGCCGCTGGCTAAGAGCAGATGAGATTCAATGTTGATGGCAATCTGCGCAGTTTGGGGTTGGATATATTTCTTCATTGTGTTGATATTCAGTTAGGGATTAATTGAATAAATGCTGTTTGATTACTTCACGAGCACCTTCTTTCCGCCCACGATGTAGAAGCCCTTGGTAGCCTTCTGCACGCGACGTCCGCTAAGGTCGAAGATGGCCTTGTCAGCCTGCTCGGTCTGGATTTCGTTGATACCGGTTTCGGGACCGAAGTCGAAGAAGAGGGCGTTAGCACCTTCCACCAATGTCTTGGGAACGGCGAGGTAAGCGGTAGTGGCTTTCTGCATCTGGAAGGCATCACCACCTTTAGCACCCCAGTAGAAACCGAGCTGCTTCTCAGCGTTCAAACCGAGTTTGTAGTAGTACACATTTTTGTTGGCCGATTGCGTATTGCCATTGGCATCGCGTTTGCCTTCGAGCAGGTTGCTGCCGGCATAAGCCTCTAAACCAGTTCCGGGCACTACTGCGGGATAATAAATTCCTCCATCGGTAGTACCGATGATGAGCAACGGGGTCTTGGCAGGCACGGTGTCGCCGGCTTCGTAAGCGGTTTTGCGGATGATGTAGTTGTCTTTCTCAGCCTTCGTTACGGCATAACCCGTCAAACCTTCGGGCATCTTATAAGCCTCTTCTTCGTTGTAGAAAGTAGCGTAGCCACCGGTAGCAGAAGATACGGTCAGAGGATATACCTTCCGGTAGAGGTTAATACCAGGAAACTTACTTGTATTATAATCTGAATAAAGACCGAACTTATTTGCATTGTCAGTATTTACACCAATCTGACGATCTGTAATTCCATCCTTTAGACATGAAATTTTGGTTACTTCTTTATCTTTATCTATTGTTACATTCCACTTTTGATCATCATCAGTACCAAGTGCTTTTAATCCTATATCGGTCTTAGACTTGCCATATAAATACAGTTTGTTGTTTTTGAATCTATAGTATGTATCCTTGTCTTCCAAAGTAAATTCTACAACATTACCAGTAATGGCTTCTACAATATCACCACTGATAGTAACATCTGTAGGGGTTCCTTTGTTACTTTCTATAGCTGAAATGGTAGAATTAAGCTTATCACAAACCATTATATAAACTCCTCCATCTACCAAATCTTCGGCAGAAGTAACCTTCTTGTAAACAAAGAGATTAGGCTTTTTCACCGTCAGCGTATAGCTGTCAGAACCATCAGCATAAGTCGCATCACCTTTAAGAGAAGCGGTAATAGTAGTTTTACCTACTGAACCTGTCAAAGTTACAACACCTTCGGCATCCACCGTAGCGACGCTTTTATCAGAAGAATCAAAAACAATACCCGTTACACCCGCTGTATAAGTAAGTTTTGGCAGCGTATAGGCTTCTCCAATTACAACATGGCAGCTGCTTGCGCTATAAGCCAAATTAGCACTGGGCTTGGATACGTTCAAAGTATAAGAAGCTTCATCGTCTTTCCAAGTTGTACTGCCGGAGATAGAAGCCTTGATGACGGTTGTACCAACAGCACCAGTCAAGGAAACTTCACCGGTTGTTTCATTTACGGTAGCAACGTCTGTATTGGATGATTCGTAAACTATACCCTCTACGTTTTCAGCATGAGAAAGAGTAGGGAAGCCTTCTGTCTGACCAATAGTAGCATTGTATTCGCTTACACCATAAGCTAACTCAGGATTGGTTCTGGTATCGCTGGGATCGTCAGTAGAAGTATAAGTTACGGTAATACCAGTGACTAATTTTTGTGTCATATTGGCAGTACATTCAAAACTTACTTCATTAGTTGAGCTTGCATCTTCTGCAACTGTCCATGTTGTACCATTGATAGAACCGTTTGGAGTTACCGTAAAGCATGTATTCAAAGAAAAATTTGATTTTGTAACGAATGTAACAGATTTGATTGTCTTACCAGTTTCCGCCTTTACTGAAAGGATATTGTCTTTGTAGGTTCTTAATTCTAATGTGGATTTATAAGACCAGAACCTATCATTATTACCATTTGTATTTTTCGTATTCGATGATATAGTTATACCATCTATCTTTAAAGTCACATCCTTAACATTGGTCCCTGAAGCATACTCAGAGAAATCAAAAGTAACGCTGCTTTCTTGCGCCAGCAAATTTCCTCCCCCGAAAAGACTTGTCAAGGCAAGCACAAGAGAAGAGAGGAATACTCTTGTAATGAATTGCTTTTTCATAACTTTTTGGTTTAAAATTTGGTTTGATGTCGCAAAGGTAGGGAAATCGTTATGCTTTTTAGGACTTTCGGCATTAAAATTCCGTGAAATACTGATTTTGAGCGTCAAAACTGGAATTATAGGCGAAGGAAATGGGCTTTTCGTCGATAAATACGCTCGTTTTCGTCAAGATGAGCTCACATGAACGAGGCCAAGGCGCAAAGGTGGAAGGTGTGAACGAACTATGAGGAGATACACTGTTCACCAACACGCCCAAAACGATGAAAACGCTCGCACGCGCACGCATATATACGTAATTTTTTACCTGAAAAAAGTATTCACCCCTTCACGGATCGGTCGTTTCTATCTGATTTTCAACAGAAAACAGTGTGAAGGGTTGGAATCTCAAGCCTTCACATGCAGCCCCCGAACCGCGAAGAGCAGAGCATGCAGCGGTGTGAGGCAGTAAAAACAGCCTCAAAGAAATAAATATTGTTAAATCCACAACTATTCACAGGAACAGCGGATGTGAAGGCTTCAGCAGCCGTGTGAAGGCTTAGAAATTCCAAGCCTTCACACCTGAACGCACTGATTATCAGCAGTTTTGACACCGTATGTGAAGGGGTGAATGCTTTTTTGGGGAAATAAATTGCGTATATGCGCGCGTGCGCGCGAGACATTCACAGAATGAAGGATTAAGAGGATAGAAACGGTTTAACATGATTTAAACTATAAAGATAATCATCGCTTCGCTACCAGGTTATGAGGTTATAAAGTTACTTGGTGCAGAAATCTTATCATTCATGAAACAGTACTCTTATAACCTCATAAACTGGGAGCGAAGCGACCATAACCTTATAACCTTCAACTTTAGGAAGTACCGAAAGTTGAATTACTTTATCACCTTATCCTTCATAACCTGGGAGCAAAGCGACCACCACCTTATCCGATTCATCGTACCAATGGCGGCTTAGGGTGCTACAAGTCAGGGACTATTTTTTCCTACTCGCCGACTATTTTGAAATAGTCCAGGACTTGTAGCACCCCAAACCGCCATCTGCGGAGCAAGGCAAGGGAAAATCCGGAGAACTAAAGCATTGTGTACCAAACTACTACAATCATAAATAAATTATTGGTGTCCGGTGAAAGTTCAAGGCCGTCAGGCTGCGCCCCGGAGGGGCAACAGCACACAGCCCAGGGCAAAGCCGAGCGTAGCGAGGCGGCACCCTGGGTTACACAGCCATCCGGCCTTGTCGCCCCAACGGGGCAAAAGCAGTGCGGACTCTCGTAATACTTTTACATAAAGCAGGCGGCGGCTCGGCATAGAAAAAGAATATCCTGCGGCCTTGCTTTTTGCTCTGCGCTCACCTTGCACTGCTTTTACATAAAGCAGGCGGCAGCTCGGCATAGAAAAAGAATATCCTGCGGCTTTTGCATAAAACCGGCTGCACTTCGGAAAAGGCAAATTAACAACTTACATTTTTTATTGCCTTTTCTCTCACTTTGCACGGCCTTTCTTTTTGCTCTGCGCTCACCTTGCACTGCTTTTGCCCCGTTGGGGCGACAAGGTCAAACGTCGGGATAACCCAGGGTATCGCTCCCTACGGTCGCTTGCCCTGGGCTGGGGGCTGTTGCCCCTTCAGGGCGCACTATCGGCGGTCAACATACCCAGGGCGATGCCCTGGGCTATGCGCTTGCTGGGCCTTCAGCCCGCACCTTGAACGCTTGTTGACCACATAAAGGGGCACTTGTCTACTAACGCTTTTGCCCCCTTCTTTCATCGCCTCATCCAACCCAGGGCGATGCGCTTGCTGGGCTTTCAGCCCGCTCCTTGAATGCCTGCCTTCCTTTTAGGGTGCAGCTCCCTTTTAGTCACTGACTGGACTCTAAAAACAGTGCAAGTATTCACTTGTAGCCAACAAAGCGTTCTAGGAGTGGGCTGAAGGCCCAACAAGCGCATAGCCCAGGGTTGCACCCTGGGTTGGATGACCGCCGCTATTGCGCCCTGCAAGGGCAAAAGCGTTAGAACACGAGCGTTTTGTATCAATGCTTTTTCCCCTTCAGGGCGCACTTCATCGCCTCATCCTACCCAGGGCGATGCGCTTGCTGGGCTTTCAGCCCGCACCTTGAACGCTTGCCTTCTTTTTAGGGTGCAATTCCCTATTAGTCATTGACTGGACTCTAAAAATAGTGCAAGTATTCACTTGTAGCCAACAAACGTTCAAGGAGCGGGCTGAAGGCCCAACAAGCGCATAGCCCAGGGTAGCACCCTGGGTTGGATGACCGCCGCTATTGCGCCCTGCAAGGGCAAAAGCGTTAGGACACGAGCGTTTTGTAGAAACGCTTTTGCCTCTTCTTCATCGCCTCATCCTACCCAGGGCGATGCCCTGGGCTATGTGCTTGCTGGGCCTTCAGCCCGCACCTTGAACGACTAAAATGAACAGAATAGAACGTATTCTCAGAGTACCAAAAGAAGAGTTGCTTAGCACAGATTCTTCGAACATAGTTGCACGTCAAGAGGAAGGGGAAATCGACCTGCAAAGCATGAGAGACGCAGTTTTTGGTGATGGAATACGCCTTTACAAAAACCGGCTGCACGAATTACTTCGGGCAGCCGGCACGAAAAGAATTACTTTTATATCTGTGAGGTGAATCCTTCACAATTGGGTTTCAAGGAGCGGGGCGATCGTGTCGCCCCGCTCCGTTGTGTTCATCAGTTTTCTAAACAGTCGCTCCAGTTGGAACTGTTCCAACCTCCACGACCTCCGGAGAGGGCTTGGTCGGTGTATTCATCAGGTGTGGCACTGCGTGAGTGCCGAACCTGTGACTTTGTTTTCGGCGGGAGAGGGGCGTTTCCTCTCTCCCGCTCGGTTTTATTCTTCGTCTTCGTCAGAACCGTTCCAGTTGTTGCTGTCCCAGCCGCTTTCTAACTTGTTGGACCACTGTTCCGCCTCGCCGCTGTTGATGCTGTAGCTGCTGGCGGCAATCATGGCCTCGGCGTGAAGCTCGAAGGCCTCGGAGGTGGGGCTATTATATGCTTTCTTCATGATGAAAATGTCGTTATTAGGTTGAGACTGTGGTTACTTCACGTAGACTTTGCGTCCATTCGTCACGTAGATGCCCTTGGCAGGACGCATGACGCGGCGACCGCTCAGGTCGTAGTATGCAGCGTTGGCTTCGTCGGTCCGGATTGCGGCTTCGATACCTGTGTTGATGCCGCCGAAGTCCAGGGCGTAACTCATGCTACTTCCTGAAACTGCGTTGGCGGGCAGGTATGCGCGGTTCTCCTTGAGCGTGGTGCTGTTGGGGTGGTAGAAGCCTACGCCGGAGTCGCCGTTGCCGAAGATGTAGTAGTTAGCCTTGTCACCTTCTACGATGGTGAAACGGGGGTTCGTACCGCTGAGCTTGTTGCCTGTGCAGTTAGCCGAAGCCGTGCCGAGTGTCAGCGTGGCTGTGGAGGCGGCGTTTTCGCTTACGAGCACTACGCCCTGGTTGGCCGGGATGTCATCCACTTCGCTTACGGTAGCCTTGTCGCCCTCAGCCGCTGTCACGATGTAAGCTTTCACGTCAGCGGGCAGCATAACGTCGAAGGGCAGGTAGGTCGTGGCGTAGGACTTGTCTTCTACGGCGTTGAGGGGCAGGTCGAGCGTGGTGGCGGGAATGATGTACCACTGAGAAGCACCGGCGACGGCTTCCCAGCCTACGATTTTATTAGAAGCATCGCAATGCAGGCAGCGGTTGCCTTCAGTGCTTGATACATCCTCGAATACATATTTGTTGTTCGTAGGAGTGATGGTGAAGACACCTTCTCCCGTCAGGTTGACGTGGTTCGACGTAGATACTGCGCCAAATTCGAGGCCCTGTGTGGACATCTTGTAATTGTCGCCATCGGCTGTGATTTTCACGATTGTGCCGGCCGTGCCAGGTGCATCGGCTACGGACAGACCGCCCCACAGCGCATTGGTCGTACCGTTCAATCCGCTGGTCATGTAGGTCTTGTAATGGTAGTTCATCAGTCGGTAGTAGCTGCCGGAGGTGATGGTCGCATTGTTGATGGTGGCGTTGGCTTCGTTGGAGGCGTAATCGGTGAGGATGGTTGCGAGGTTGGTCGTAGCCGTAGCGCTGAAGTGGTCGGCGTTGGCAGCAGCAATCGCGCTGTTGAAGCTGTCGAACTTGCCCTCCGCGTTGAAGAACTGTGCAGTGCCGAGCGAGTTGGCCGGACCGGCTGGCATGTCGGCGGCATAGTTGAGCAGGTAGTAGTCAGGAGTGAAGAAGCGGCAGGAAGATCCACCATCGGTGGCGGTCCATCCGCGCAGCACTTTGACATTGTTGACAGCTTGTGTGTTCACGTAGTAGTTATCGCCCTGTTTCTTGAAGCAGGTGGCACCGGTGATTTGTGTGCTTTTGTAGATGCGGAACGGCGTAGCGTCACCGACGGCAGCCAGTTTGGTAGTTGTGTTACCCGTTTCGGACTTGGCAAGAGCGTATTCGCTTCCGGCAGCCTTGTTATAGATAACGAAACCATTGAACGCGTTACCCACGAAGCACCACAGCATGTTGTCGCTAAAGGCTGCGCTCTGCTTCGTGTCGTATTTGGGCAGGGTTACTTCGGCGGTGGTGTAGGCAGAGGCGTCTGTCGTAGCTGTCCAAATATAGTTCTTGGCACCGCTGGTGATGTCACTTGCACCGGTATCGTTGGAGTGCATGTCGATGAGGTACCATTTGGCATCACTGAAGGAGGCAGAGGCTTCAAAGGGGAGGGGGCCTTCCACAGATGTAAGGGTTACTTCCGTTGTAGCATCGTCTATTTGTACAGCATCGCCCTCTGTTATGTACTCAAGAGTTACGCGGCTTACAACCCACTGATTGGGGAGAAGGGATACGGTATATGAACCCATATTTACGGTCTGCGAATTGTTGGCTTGCAACTGATTGTGTATGGTGACAGTAAGGAAATCAGCTGCATCTACGGGAATAATTTCCCATACGCCGTTGGCGTCGTTCACGTCATTCCAGACACACATCTTGCCCGGATTTACATTGCAGTAATTCCCATCAACCTTCAAGTTGAGGGTGGTTTTGGGATAGCTGCCGCCTTTTTGTGCAATGGTAACGACTGCGGGGGTCGCAGAGGTATTGAGGTTGCCACTGGTTGCCGAGGGGATATATTTGCCATTGCTTGCTTTCAGATAAACACCGCCTTCAGCTGCTTCGGCGGTAAAGATGTATTTATCGGCAAAGGTGTTATCCGAGACGGCGCCGATTTTAAGGTTTTCAGAGGTGGCTTCAGTATCCACATAAACGTAACCCGAACGGCTGGCACTGATGTTGCGGATTAAGTATTTGTAGCCGACACGGAGGTCAGCGGCATCGAGTATGGGTTCGCCGACAGTGTGCGCAGCTGGCGTCTGGATATCAGTAGCATTGCGAACCTCCATGGCAGTCCAGATACCGGTTCCAGCATTGTATTGTTTGCCGTTGAAGTTGAACCAGGTTGTTCCTTCTGAACTGCCGCATACTAAGCGTACCAGGTTGGCTTCATCATAATCGGAAACAATATTTTCACGACCAAATGCTGTATTTCCAGTTCCGCCGACGACAGGCGTTACGGGATAGAATACTTGGGCTGTGCTCTGCGCTCCAAAAGTAGTAATATTGCTCGTTTGCAAATAGGCAACGTCATCACTTTCGGCTGTACGCTTCTTCAGATAGCCGGTACCCGTGGCACTTTCACCGCTCAGAATAGGCACCCAAACAAAGATGTTGCTTTCGGTGACGGTCGTACCCGAAGTGCCATAAGTAGTAGAGGAACTGCCGTCATACCACTGTCCGTACACAGTATTCTGCACCGGGCACAAAATAATGGGCGTTTCCGTGGTCAACGCGCGTAAATTCTCGGACGTCAAGACCTTCTCCGCACCCGGAGTGATGTAGGTCTGCGCCATCGCCGTCCCCACCATCATGAGGAATAGCGCAAAAAGAAAAGTGAATTTTCTCATTGTAGTTAATTATGAATTAGTGAATAAAAAGATTTTGCAGCGGGAGAGCACCATCCCTAAGAATAGAGGAACTGTGCGGGCGCATTTCCACAATGAGAGAAGAAAATCGTGTCTTCGGGTTCAGCCGAAGGAAGAAGACGGCACAAAAAAATGTGAGTCCCTTTTCACTCTTAGTCAGTAGGCTCTGGAAAAAAACCGTAAAAGTAAGAATGGGAAAAACAGCCCACACCTGGGGCTATGTAATACACCCAGCCTCCCCGCAAAGGGGAAAAGTAGGGGTACAATCATACCACAGTGGAACGGCTTTCAAGTTCTTAATCCTTTTACAACAGTTGGTTTTCCATATATACTGACGGTCAGAAACTCTTTGCTACCCTCAATGTAGTGCAAGCGGAATCCCAACTCCGTGTAGATGAGCGCAGAAGGGTCTTCCTCTTGTTGGGGCAAAAGTAATGGATAATTACGAAAGTCGTCCCATTAGCGAGCTATTTTTTTTGCAAATTCATCATAGTTTGGCAACCTTTTGTACTATCCCCCCTGAGGTTCGTGGACAACCTTAGCCATGGCTGGACGGCTGACCTTCATCTCGCGTGACTTCTTCAACTTGTACTTGGCATCGCATCCATCAGGTATTTCGGATCCAAATGCTTTGTCAAGGCTGAAGGCTCTGAAGGGTTTGAAACACAAACCCTTCAGCCACTTTCCTCCTGATTATCAACGAGAATAAAGGGGTAGCTGAAGGGTTGAACGATTTTTCGGCTTTAAAATTGCGTATATAAAGGGGCACCTGTCTACTCATGCTTTTGCCCCTTCAGGTAGGGTGTTCAAAACAGACATAAAATTGTGCTCGAATAAGCGTTAGGTTTCAGTGCTTATATGTTACTGTTTTTAACACTTCAGACAACGAAATAGTTCTTTGAAAATCCGTTTAATTTGTTGATGTTTAGTAACTT
>JALEYW010000075.1:0-7861 GCA_022773145.1 Bacteroidales bacterium | reverse complement strand
TTTGTAAGTGGAGGAAGGAGCATAGCGGGCTATGCGACTGACGTGACTTGCAAAAGGTCGCTCTAAAAAACAGCAGACGGCCGGAATAAGTAAAATCACTCATGGGGTATGCTTTAAAACCTAATTTATAGAACACCCCTTTAAAGTTATGAGGGGTTAGGTTATGAGGTTATAAAGTAACTGTCTGAAAGGCGGAATACACCGGAATAACATTATAACCTTAGAAATAATCTCATCAACTGCGCGCTGCGCAACCAACCAATCAAAATCATGAATGACGAAGATTATATGCGCCGTGCGCTGGAACAGGCGCGCATGGCTTACGATAAGGACGAAGTGCCCGTGGGGGCAGTCGTGGTGTGCCGCGACCGCATCATTGCACGCGCCCACAACCTGACGGAAACGCTGAACGACGTGACGGCGCACGCGGAAATGCAGGCCATCACGGCGGCTGCCGATGCGCTGGGCGGGAAATACTTGGACACGTGTACGCTCTACGTGACGGTGGAACCGTGCGTGATGTGTGCCGGTGCTTTGGGCTGGGCACAGACGGGCCGTGTGGTGTACGGTGCAGCCGACCCTAAACGCGGCTACTCGGCATTTGCCCCGAACGCCCTGCACCCGAAGACGCAAGTGACGGCAGGGGTGCTGGAGGAGGAATGTGCCGCACTGATGAAACAGTTTTTCAAAAACAAAAGAAGATGACCGATCGCAAGGAACTGGGTAACCGGGGCGAATACGAGGCGGTGCTCCACCTGCTGAACCACGGCTACCATATTCTGGCACGCAACTGGCGGGCGGGCCACTTGGAGTTGGACATCGTGGCGGAATACTGGGGCGAGATTGTCTTTGTGGAAGTGAAGACACGCAGCAATGAGGACTTCATGCCCGCCCAGTTTGCCGTTACGCCCCACCAACAACGCAATTTGCTGGCCGCCACCCGGATGTTCCTTGCCGACCATGGCCTCCAGGAACAACCTTACCGCTTCGACCTCATCACGGTGGTGGGCACGGAGCGGCCTTTTGAAATCACCCATTACAAGAGGGTGTTCAGAAAGCCGGAAAACCATTGGTCTTTCTGACCTGCCGGCCTCATAACCCCATATTGCAACCATGAATATCGAAACCATCAGGAATTATTGCCTGAGCCAGCCTTTGGCCACGGAAGATTCCGCCTTCGGCCCTGAAGGGGTGCTCTTCCGGATTTACAACAAGATTTTTGCCTATATTGATCTGGAGAAGCCCGACCTCGTGGTGCTGAAGTGCGACCCAGACTATGCGCTGAACCTGCGCGACCGGTATGCCGGCATCGCAGGGGCGTTTCACTGGAACAAGAAGTATTGGAACGAAATACATTTTGACACCGACGTGCCCGATGAACTGATACTGCAACTCATTGACCACTCGCTGGACGAAGTGCTAAAAAAACTCCCCAAGAAAATCCAAGCCGAATATGCCGCCCTTCGCACTCCACCTACCCTATAACTGGCACGCCGAACACTTGGACCAGACGGACACGACGATGCGCCAACTGCGCCAGCCACGTTGGCAACAGCTGCCCCGGGAATTTGCCTTGCTCACCACGGATTTCCAAACGGCGGGTCATGGGCAGAAGGGCACGGTGTGGGAGGCGGAAAGGAGAGAGAACCTGCTCTTCGGCATGGTGTTCCACCCCACCTTTCTCCCGGCCAACCGGCAGTTCGCGCTCTCGGAGGCCTTGGCCTTGGCGGTGGCGGGAGCAGCCGACGAACTGACAGCGGACATCTGCGTGAAATGGCCCAACGACATTTATTGGCAACAGCGGAAGTTGGGCGGAATGCTGTTGGAACACGATTTGTGCGGCCCGCACATAGCCAACACCCTAACGGGCGTGGGGCTCAACGTGAACCAGACGATGTTCCGGGGCGACGCGCCCAACCCCGTTTCGCTGCGGCAGATTGTGGGGCATGCCGTGGACCGCGAGGCGTTGCTGACGGAAATACTCCAACGCTTCGAGCACCACTACCGCGCTTTGCAACAGGGCCAGGCTGACACGTTGCACGCGGAGTATATGCGCCGACTGTTCCGCGCGGCAGGTTACCATCCCTACCGCGATGCGGAGGGCTGTTTCATGGCCCGCATTGCCGACATTTCCCCACAAGGCATCATCCGGCTGCAACGCCCCGACGGCAGCACGAACAGTTATGCCTTCAAAGAAGTGGTATTTCTTCCTGAACCATAGAGTTCAGAGGATATCTACCCATTTTTATCACCCAATTCAATTCCCCCCTTTGGCTTTGAACAACATCCTGCGCATCGCGCTACCCAGCATCATCTCCAACATCACCGTTCCCCTTTTGTCCTTGGTAGACACCGTCATCGTGGGACATCTCGGTGCGGCAGCCTACATCGGTGCCATAGCAGTCGGCAGCCTCATCTTCAACATGGCGTACTGGCTGTTCGGTTTTCTGCGCATGGGGACGGGCGGCCTCACCGCCCAAGCCCACGGAGCGGGCCAAGCTGCGGAAACGCACTTCACGCTGTTCCGCTCGCTGGGCATGGCCACCGTGCTGGCGCTCCTGCTCATCGTGTGCCAGCTACCGCTGGAACGTCTGGCCTTCGCGCTCATCGATGGGTCGGAGCAGGTGGAAGCGTTAGCTGCCCAATACTTCCGCATCCTGATTTGGGGCGCGCCGGCGGTACTGATGCTTTACAGCTTCAACGGCTGGTTTCTGGGTATGCAACAGGCGAAAGTGCCGATGCTGATTGCCCTGGTGCAGAATGTGGTGAACATCGTGGCCAGTCTTTGCTTCGTCTATCTGTTTCACCTCAAAGTGGAAGGGGTGGCATGGGGCACACTGCTGGCGCAATACACCGCGCTCGGCATGGCCTTATATATATATAGGAGGCAATACCGCCGCAGCCGCCCCTCTGCCCTACCCTCCCGCTGGTTCAAGCAGCAGGCTTTCACCCATTTTTTCCGTATCAACAGCGACATCTTCCTGCGCACCTTCTGCCTTATCTGCGTCACCACGGCGTTCACCTCGGCTGGTGCTTCCCAGGGCGAGCTGACCCTGGCGGCGAACACGCTGCTCATGCAGTTTTTCGTGTGGTTCAGCTATGTGATGGACGGTTTTGCCTACGCCGGCGAAGCCTTGGGAGGGCATTGTCTGGGAGCCAATGACCGCAGGGAGTTTGTCCGTCTGACGCACCGTCTTTTCCGTTACGGCACTGTGCTCGCCGCAGGTTTCACGCTGGCCTATGCGGCAGGCGGCACGACCTTCCTGCGACTGCTGACGAACGATGCCACGGTGGTGGACGCTGCCACGCGCTTCCTGCCCTGGGTGATAGCCATCCCCTTCGTGAGCATGGCGGCCTTCCTGTTCGATGGACTCTTCATCGGCACCACCGCCACCCGGGCCATGCTGGGCAGCATGGCAGCCGCCACCCTGCTGTTTTTTGCCGTCATCCTCACGTTCCGGCTCACCAACCCGCTGCTCTGGACGGCCTTCCTGCTCTACTTGGGTTGCCGGGGGGCAGTCCAAGCCCTGCTATTTCGTAAACAATTACTTAAGTTTCCCAACAACTCCAAATAAATCATTACATTTGCGGCACTATACGTACGTTTATTGACAACAACTATGGCAAAATTCAAACGCATATTGCTTAAGCTCAGCGGCGAAAGCCTCATGGGCGAACAGGGCTACGGCATCGACGTGAAACGCCTCAACGAGTATGCCCAACAAATCAAGGCGGCCATGGAGATGGGCGTGCAAATCAGCATCGTCATCGGCGGAGGTAACATCTTCCGCGGCCTCAGCGGAGCCGGCAAGGGCTTCGACCGCGTGAAGGGCGACCAAATGGGTATGTGCGCCACGGTCATCAACTCGCTCGCGCTCAGTTCGGCACTCGGTGCCATCGGCGTGAAGAGCCATGTGCTCACGGCCATCCGCATGGAACCCATCGGCGAACTCTACAGCAAATGGAAAGCCATCGAGGCCATGGAACGCGGCGAAGTGGCCATCATCAGCTGCGGCACGGGCAACCCCTATTTCACCACCGATACGGGTTCGTCGCTCCGAGGCATCGAAATCGAAGCGGACGTGATGCTGAAAGGCACGCGCGTGGACGGTGTCTACACGGCTGACCCGGAGAAGGACCCGACAGCCACGAAGTTCGACGAAATCACGTACGACGAAGTGCTCGCCCGTGGACTCCGCATCATGGACATCACCGCCACGGCCATGTGCCGCGAAAACAACCTGCCTATCTATGTCTTCAACATGGACGTGGTGGGTAACCTCGGCAAGGTGCTCAGCGGCGAACCTATCGGAACCTACGTTCACGCTTGATAATTATAGAAAGCTATAGATAACTATAGATAACTATAGAGAACTATAGAGAACTATAGAGAACTATAAAAATCTATAGCTTTCTATCAAAGCAGCTTTCATTCCCCGAAAATCTCTTAACCCAAGGGACGGCGGAGCTTCCCACGCTTTACAAAAACGCCAAGCCCCACAGCCCCATTTTCACCCCTAAACATAATGGAACTCATTGAACAACTCGTTGCCCGCGCCAAAGCGAACAAGCAACGCATTGTGCTGCCCGAAGGAACTGAAGAACGCACGCTGAAGGCAGCAAACCAAATCCTCACCGACGAGGTGGCTGACCTCATCCTCCTCGGCAATGTGGAAGAAATCGAAACGCTCGCCAAGAAGTGGGGCCTCGGTAACATCCACCGCGCCACCATCATCGACCCCGCCACGAGCGAGAAGGCCGAAGAGTATGCCCAGATGCTCTGCGAACTCCGCAAGAAGAAGGGCATGACCATCGAAGAGGCTCGCAAGAAAGTGCTCGACCCGCTCTACTACGGCTGCATGATTATCAAAAGCGGTGATGCTGACGGCCAGCTGGCCGGTGCGCGCAATACCACGGGCGATGTGCTCCGCCCCGCGCTCCAGATTATCAAGACTTCACCGGGTATCACCTGCGTGAGCGGTGCCATGCTTCTCCTCACCCACGCCCCCGAGTGTGGCGACAACGGCGTGCTCGTCATGGGCGACGTGGCCGTTACTCCCGTGCCCGATGCCAACCAGCTGGCCCAGATTGCCGTCTGCACGGCGCGCACGGCCAAGGCTGTGGCCGGCATCGAACCGCGCGTGGCCATGCTGAGCTTCTCCACAAAGGGTTCGGCCAAGCACGAAGTGGTGGACAAGGTGGTCGAAGCCTTCAACATTGCCAAGGAAATGGACCCCAGCCTCCTCATCGACGGCGAACTCCAGGCCGATGCCGCCCTCGTGCCCTCTGTAGGTAACTCGAAGGCTCCCGGCAGTCCCATCGCGGGCAAGGCCAACGTGCTGGTTGTCCCCTCGCTCGAAGTGGGCAACATCGGCTACAAGCTCGTGCAGCGTCTGGGCCACGCCACGGCAGTAGGTCCCATCCTTCAGGGTATCGCACGCCCCGTCAACGACCTCTCACGCGGCTGCTCCATCGACGATGTCTACAAGATGATTGCCATCACCGCCAACCAGGCCATCGCAGCCAAGGAGCTGGACTAAGCAAAACTGTTACCCAAAAACCATTTCCCACGATTTACACGACACAGAAATAATGAAGATTTTAGTAATCAACTGCGGCAGCTCTTCCATCAAGTACAAGCTCTACGAAATGGACAGCAAGAGCGTCCTCGCTGCCGGCGGTATCGAAAAAATCGGTCTTGAAGGCTCGTTCCTCAAGACGAAAATCAACGGCGAAACGAAAATCATCGAGTCGGCTTGCCCCACCCACACGGAGGGTATCAAGCTCATGTTCGACACCCTGCTCAACGCTGAATACGGTGCCATCAAGAGCCTTGACGAAATCAGTGCTGCAGGCCACCGCATCGTGGCCGGCGGACGCTTCACGAAGAGCATGGTCGTAACCGACGAGATGCTCGAAGAGTGGAAGCAGTATATGGAACTCGCACCGCTCCACTCCGAAGCCCACCTCAAGGGCTATGTGGCCGTGAAGCAGATGCTGCCCAACCTGCCGCAGGTGTTCGTCTTCGACACCGCCTTCCACCAGACGATGCCGGCCCACGCTTATATGTATGCTGTGCCCTACGAATACTACGAGAAGCACAACATCCGTCGCTGGGGTGCCCACGGCACGAGCCACCGCTTCGTGACGGCCCGCGTCTGCGAAGTGCTCGGCGTGAAGCCCGAGGAGGTGAACATCATCACCTGCCACATCGGCAACGGTGCCTCCATCACGGCTGTGAAAAAGGGCAAATGTGTGGACACTTCGATGGGACTCACACCGCTCGAAGGCCTCATGATGGGCACACGCTCCGGCGACGTTGACCCCTCTGCCGTGCTGAGTATCATGCAGAAGGAAGGTTTCACCCCCGACGAGATGAGCGACGTGCTGAACAAGAAGAGCGGCGTGCTTGGCATCAGCGGCGTTTCGAGCGACATCCGCGAAGTGGAGGAAGCCATCAAGGCAGGCAACGAACGTGCCCGTCTGGCCATGGAGATTTACGACTACCGCATCAAGAAGTACATCGGTGCCTACGCCGCCGCCATGGGTGGCGTGGACGTGATTGTCTTCACAGCCGGTGTGGGTGAACACCAGTGGGACGTGCGCAAGGCTTCGACCGACGGCCTCGAATTCCTCGGCGTGAAGGTGGACCAGGAGAAAAACCGCAAGAACTTCGGCGAAGAGGAAATCATCTCCACCCCCGACAGCCGCGTGAAAGTGGTGGTCGTGCCGACCGACGAGGAACTCCTCATCGCCTCCGATACGCTCGACCTTGTGAAATAAGCCACGCTCCCCTTCACTGAAGCCAGACTTATCCTTGAAGGGTATCTTCAATGATTAAAGCCTGTCTTCACTGAATCATACAAGAACACCCTACGACCACATCAACGCCTTGGCGCATCACTGCGGAAAAGGTATTGATGTGGTCGTTTGCATTCAGGGCATTCACCACGTCCCAACCTGCCAACCCTTGGCCAGACAGAATGGGCAAGAAGCGACATTTACCTTATCAACCAAAAGACAAATCCCCAACAAGTCGGCGAGCATATTCGACAAGGCTGAAGCTTGCTTTGAAAAAACTGGGGCTTGAGTTGACAAGGCTGGGGCTTGCTTTGACAAGGCCGTGATTAGCGTTGACAAGTCCAAAACTATTATTTTCAAATCGTCGAGCTGTAAAAAATACTCCTGGACTTGTTGAGCCCAACCGGCAACGACTGGTTGTAAACTTCACCGGAGCTTATTCGAGCAAAAAAACTCCTTGAACACAGCCTTACCAACCCTTCACACCCCTTCTCTATATACGTAATTTTTTTCCTTGAAAAACTATTCACCCTTTCACACAATGCCATTTTATGATTGATTTCCAGACATTTCAAGTGTGAACACTTGGATTTTCAAAGCCTTCACACCATTCACGCCTGACATCCCCGACCACACCCCATGAGGTGAAGGGTGTGAAGGCTTGAAAGGCCCAAGTATTCACACTCGAAACCATTGATTTTCAGTCGTTTAGATGCATTGTGTGAAGGGATGAACCTTTTTTTCGGGAAATAAAATACGTATATATAGGATAGTAAAATGAGAAAATTGCACCACTTCATTTATCCACCATAAGCCGTGAACGAAAGCCGCAAACGACCATTCAGTATCCACCCATGCCACAGAATTGTCCCAACATTCATCAAACACCGCTTGCTCCGGTTTTTGACACGCTGCAGCCTATACTTTCAAGATAGAAGTGCAATTTTAGCGTCCCCTCCCTCGCCTTCTCCGCTACGCTACGAAGGCGAGGGAGGGGACGCATAGCAATAGAGTTTACAGGCAATACAAAAAAAGAAAAAGGGGAAGCCACTGCCTCCCC
>JALEYW010000067.1:0-13663 GCA_022773145.1 Bacteroidales bacterium | reverse complement strand
GTGAAGACTCCACTCAATGAACAGCTCGACGGTTTGAGTGACTGGATAACCAAGGTAAGCTATGGTTTTGCTGCACTTATTGTCATCGGACGTATCATTATGTACTTCGTGACAAATGGAACCGACTGTTTCGGTTCAATGGAGCAGGTTGCACCGTTCATAGCATACGTTCTTCAGACATTGATGATTGCCGTGACACTTGTGGTTGTGGCAGTGCCAGAGGGATTACCAATGGCTGTCACTTTGAGTTTGGCTTACAGTATGCGCCGCATGCTAAAGACCAACAACCTTGTAAGAAAGATGCATGCCTGTGAAACTATGGGAGCGACAACCGTCATCTGTACGGACAAGACTGGAACGTTGACGCAGAACTTGATGAGCGTGGATGAGATGAAAATATATGGCGATACGCCGAAGGAGGTTATTAATGAGGGTATTGCCGTAAACTCTACTGCTTCTATTGATTTCTCAGACAAGAGCAAACCGCAGATTCTTGGTAACCCTACGGAAGGAGCTCTTCTTCTTTGGTTGAACAATAAGGGTGTAGATTATCGCTCTATACGTGAGAGGGTAAAGACTGTTGCGGAGGTGCCATTCTCTACAGAACGCAAGTATATGGCAACCATTGTAGAGTCCGTAGCGTTGAAAGGCAAGAAGGTGCTTTATGTGAAGGGTGCTCCCGAGATAGTGTTCGGTCTATGTAAAGAAACAGCCGTAAGCAAAGAGGATGTTGAAAAGCAACTGACAGAATATCAGAATCGTGCCATGCGTACACTTGGATTTGCCTATCAGGTGCTGAACGATGGCGAAAAAGCTGTTGATGGCAATAAGATTGTAGCAGACAAACTCTGTTTTATCGGAGTTGCTGCCATTGCTGACCCAGTAAGACAGGATGTACCTTCTGCTGTCAAGGAATGCGTGGATGCAGGTATAAGCGTGAAGATTGTAACAGGTGATACTCCTGGAACAGCAAAGGAAATTGCACGTCAGATCGGCCTTTGGAATGATGAGAACGACACGGAACGTAACATCATCACCGGTACGGAGTTTGCGGCATTGTCGGATAAAGAGCTGCAGGAGCGCATCCTTGACTTGAAGATCATCTCTCGCGCCCGTCCTATGGACAAGAAACGTCTGGTGGAAACCTTGCAGAAGAAGAATCAGGTGGTTGCTGTAACGGGTGACGGAACAAACGATGCACCGGCTCTCCGTGCTGCCCACGTCGGTCTGTCAATGGGTGACGGAACGAGCGTGGCAAAGGAAGCATCCGATATTACAATCATCGACAACTCGTTCAGCAGTATCGGAAAGGCTGTTATGTGGGGACGCTCGCTGTATCAGAACATCCAGCGCTTCCTCTTGTTCCAGTTGACTGTGAACGTTACGGCTTGTTTCCTCGTTCTCTGCGGTGCTTTTATGGGTACAGAGTCTCCTCTTACCGTTACGCAGATGTTGTGGATAAACCTCATCATGGATACTTTTGCAGCTATGGCTCTTGCCTCACTGCCGCCATCTGAGAGTGTGATGAAAGACAGACCTCGCGACCGCAATGCGTTTATCCTCAATAAACCAATGCTTCGAGAGATTATAGGTGTAGGTGGTTTCTTCTTCCTGATGCTGCTCGGAATGCTTTATATCTTCCAGCACGCTGAAGTCAATCAGCTTACCGACCTCCTTCATCTGCAGTTGGGAGCCAAGGGACACGTGTCTACATACGAGCTGACATTGCTCTTCACGACTTTCGTAATGACCCACTTCTTTTATCTTTTCAATGCCAGGGCATTTGAGACAGGGCGCAGCGCATTACATTTCAAGGGATGCAATGGTTTGCTTACGATTGTGGCAATTATCCTCGTAGGTCAGATTGCAATGGTTGAAATACCTGGTTTGCAGCAGTTCTTCAATGTTGAGGGATTGAAACTGATAGACTGGGTGATAATCATCATTGGTTCTTCATTCGTACTTTGGGTACGTGAAATCTGGCATCTGTTGACAAAGAAATAACATTTCTGATGGAACTGCATAAAGATTATTGTGTGGTTCCATCTTTAATTTGAAAAACGATGATTGATTTAGAAAAACAAAAAGAACCCAGTGAGGAAGAAATACAAGAATGGGTTAATGAAGTCTATGAATATGCTGTTAATTTATACACGAATCATAATATGAGTTGGGGAGAAGTTAGGCAGGAATTGATAAATCAAGGACTTAATGTCGAAGATGCAACAACAGTTGTTTCGAACTTGAAACAACAAGAACATGAGGCTAAAATAGATGCTTCAAATAAAGAACTGGGGTATGGCGCCTTATGGGCTTTAGGTGGTATAGCACTAACAGCTATCACTGATGGAGCCGTTATCTTCTACGGAGCCGTTTTGTGGGGAGGATGGCTTCTATTAAAAGGGATATACCATAAAATAGGATAAGAAAATGAGAAAAAGAAAATCAAGCACTGGAATTCCTGGGCTTTCGTTCTCTTGGAAAAGGGCTTTAGGTATAACTCAGGCAAAACAAAAAATAGCCCGCCAAACAGGCATTCCTACTACTAAATCTGGTATAGAGAGGAAAATAGGGAAAATGATATTGAAGTCAATATTTGGAAAATAAAATAACCAATTCTATTGACTTATCGCCCCTGCTTGGTTACTTACGTTTTTTGCTTTGTTGCAATTATCATCTCCAATATGTGAACATGAACTAGTAAACTAAGTACAATTTGTATAAGTCTCATTAACATCTTATTCTACAAACCACAAAATTCATTTTATCATTGGTGTGAATTTCTAAACTGTGATAGGCATAGAATATCTTATAGATACCAGTTAAAGCAGCAAACAATAGTTAATGAATCTTAACCACTGATTTATATTAAACTATTCGTGTTTTACCAAAAACTACGCAAGATTGATTTCTCGCAGACAATGGGAACTTTATGGTATCATTTACGCTTGATGTCGTAAAGTTTCTTTTGATTTACAGACACTTACAAAATACATACTGGTTCAAGCGTGGGAGTCTGTACCTTGACTCGTCCCGATCTCAGAGGCCTTCGCATTGCCCATCTTGCCGAACGAGCAATGCAGAAGCCCACGCCGATATGTTGATAGCCACAAATCTGTTGCATACAATGATGTATACAGTGCAGAAAGGATGTTGAAAACAACATACCCACAAAGGCATCTACTATTGCTTGGTTCAAGGCAAGATTGTGGAGTTTGCGAAGTTCCTGAGAGCCAAGAACAAGCGTAAGTAAACGCTTTCCTTATGTCCTACCCCACCTACCCGCTCCTATGGAGCATCGGCGGGGTATGCGGGAAAAATGTAATTATTAAATTTTGAAATGCTCTTCATTCAACAAAAAATTCAAAAGATCCTACTTAGAACTTGATATGTAGGTAGCTCCACTTTGCATGGAAAAGCCGGAAGTTTCTGCACATAAAACAAAAATCCGTGCTATAAGCTATTGTTCTGATATATAGACCAAACAAACATTGTACTAATTACAAATTAGTTAAAAGAATGTATTGGGAAATGTTGTAAAACTGAGAGTTATGTCCTACCTTTGCCATGCAAAACACAAGAAATAGGCTCGGCTTACAGGCTGTTTTGTATAGCTTATTCTTTCAAAAACAAAAGTTTATCGGGTTTCACTCCGCACGAAGCGTCGCCTACAGGGTGAAAGTATTGAGCCGAGAGAAGGCCCGAAACGCAAGCCGAAAACTATATTACTCACATCTCTAATCCTTGAACCAATGAACTTTATTGAAGGACCCTGGAACGAACAAATTAACGTAACGGACTTTGTTCACCGTAACCTTACTTCTTATGAAGGCGATGCCTCCTTCCTGGTTGGCCCCACAGAACGTACCACAAAATTGTGGAACATCTGCCTGCAGGCACTTGAAGAAGAGCGCGCCAACGGAGGTGTTCGTTCACTCGACCCCAACACCGTATCTACCATTTCCTCGCACAAGGCCGGCTATATCGACAAGGACAATGAGCTGATTGTCGGATTGCAGACCGACGAACTGCTCCGCCGCGCCATCAAGCCTTTCGGAGGCATCAAAGTGGTAGAAAAGGCCTGCGCTCAGCAGGGTACGGAAGTAAGTCCGAAGGTGAAGGACATCTTCACGCACTACCGTAAGACGCACAACGATGGTGTGTTCGACGTTTACACGGAAGAAATCCGCCGTTTCCGTTCACTCGGCTTCCTTACGGGTCTGCCCGACAATTATGCCCGAGGCCGCATCATCGGCGACTATCGCCGTCTGGCTCTCTACGGCATCGACCGCATCATCGAAGCCAAAAAGGCTGACTTGGCCTCGCTCAAAGGCCCGATGACGGACGCTCAAATCCGTCTGCGAGAAGAGGTGGCTGAACAAATCAAGGCTTTGGCCGAAATCAAGGTGCTGGGCGAATACTACGGCTTAGACCTGAGCCGTCCAGCACAGAACGCCCAAGAGGCTGTTCAGTGGGTTTACATGGCTTATCTAGCAGCCGTAAAGGAACAGGACGGTGCCGCCATGTCGCTGGGTAATGTTTCCTCGTTCCTCGACATCTACATCGAGCACGACCTGAAGCACGACCTCATCGACGAGACTTTTGCTCAGGAACTCATCGACCAGTTTGTCATGAAGCTGCGCATGGTGCGCCACCTGCGTATGGAGGCTTACAACGAAATCTTTGCCGGCGACCCCACTTGGGTTACGGAGTCCATTGGAGGACGCTTCAACGACGGACGCACAAAGGTTACGAAGACTTCCTTCCGCTTCTTGCAGACGCTCTACAACCTCGGCCCCTCGCCCGAACCCAACCTCACGGTGCTGTGGAGCCCGGAACTGCCGGAAGGCTTCAAGAACTTCTGCGCTAAGGTGAGCGTGGACACTTCCTCCATCCAGTACGAAAACGACACGCTGATGCGCGAGGTGCGCGGCTCTGACGACTACGGCATTGCCTGCTGCGTTTCCTATCAGGACATTGGCCGTCAAATCCAGTTCTTCGGTGCACGCTGCAACTTGGCCAAGGCGCTGTTGCTGGCCATCAACGGCGGACGCTGCGAGAAGACGGGTACGGTGATGGTAGAAGGTATTCCCGTGCTGACCTCCGACAAGCTGAACTTTGAAGAAGTGATGCACAACTACAAGCTGGTGCTGACGCAGATTGCCCGCGTGTACAACGATGCCATGAACATCATCCACTACATGCACGACAAGTATTACTACGAGAAGGCTCAGATGGCTTTCGTGGATACCAACCCGCGCATCAACCTGGCTTACGGTGCCGCCGGACTCTCTATCGCCATCGACTCGCTGTCGGCCATCAAGTATGCCAAGGTGACGGCTAAGCGCAACGACATCGGCCTGACCGAGAGCTTCGATATCCAGGGCGAGTTCCCCTGCTTCGGCAACAACGACGACCGTGTGGACCACCTCGGCGTTGACCTCGTTTACTTCTTCATGGAAGAGCTGAAGAAGTTGCCGGTTTACAAGAATGCCCGCCCCACCCTCTCGCTGCTCACTATCACTTCCAACGTGATGTACGGCAAAAAGACGGGTGCTACCCCCGACGGACGCGCTGCCGGTGTGGCCTTCGCTCCGGGTGCCAACCCGATGCACGGTCGCGACAAGAGCGGTGCCGTGGCTTCGCTGGCTTCGGTAGCTAAACTCCGCTACCGCGACTCGCAGGACGGTATCTCCAACACTTTCAGCATCGTACCGAAGAGCCTCGGACCCACGCCCGAAGAGCGTGTGGAGAACCTCGTGACGATGATGGACGGCTACTTCACCAAGGGTGCACACCACCTGAACGTGAACGTGCTGAACCGCGAAATGCTGGAGGATGCCATGGTACATCCTGAGAAGTATCCGCAGCTGACCATCCGCGTGAGCGGCTATGCTGTAAACTTTGTGAAACTTTCGCGCGAACACCAGCTGGAGGTTATCTCCCGCTCGTTCCACCAGAGCATGTAAGCCCCTGAGGCTCAACATACTTTATCCGGGAAGAAGCATTGTACTCCACGCTTCTTCCCGTTTTTTTTACCATGAAACACACATGAAACACTTATGAGGTGTTTTCTTTTATGATTGTTAGCGTTCCGATACTTTTAACGTACAGCTGTAATTGTTGTTTCGAGTGGAAATAACAATATAAGGAAACAAGAACATATCCAGCCGGTCAGTCGCCTTCCAACACTTCGGCCGGGATGTCCAAAACGGGGAAGAAGCACTTTTGCGATGCTTCCGAATCGTCCTCCCCTTCACCTACTTCTCCATCATCATCGTCATCCTCCTCATCTAACCACTGATAGGCATCGCAATTCTTCAAGCCAGGGGCGCCGTAATACTCATCGACCATACCGAATACACATATCAGCCTATGGAGATTATCGGGGAAAAAGGATAAATTTACTTCATCGCGTACATAGGTATTTTTCATCAACTGCACAGCAGCACAGTTTTGCGGATTGGTTTCGTCGGGTGAGTCGGCAATGACAACATTGGTTTCCACCGCATTTTTTGTGCCGAATACCATATTTCCTATTTTTCCGGAAGGTACAAAACCCACAATGTAACCTGCTACTGCAACATAGTGACCTTTCTCCAAAGGTTTCAAATCAGCCACAGAGCAAAAATCATCAGGCAATTCATCTTCGCCCGTATCGGGCTTTTCCTGTTGTTCCTCATCGGTAGTGGGCAACTCCAATTTCCCGCAGGAAACGATACTACCCAAGAGCATCAGAAAGCAGAATAAACAACATACTTTTTTCATATCGCATCGAATAGCTTTGTTGGTGTTCTAAATTATATCTGTTTATATTGCCATCGCCCCCAACGCATATAACTGAAGCATAACAGGAAGGCAAAAATGTGATAAACAAATTCACTCACCCAACACCAAAACAGATTAACACCATAGCAAAAGATGGCAACTCCGACATAAATACAATAGACGCAAAGAGAGATAAATTCAAAAATCAATCCAATTCGCGTATTTCCGGTACCACTGACAGCATGCAACAAAATTTGAGCCGGAATAGTGAATATATAAGAGGTGATGAGTACATAAAGAGCCGGAAGTGCCGTCGCCATGAGTGCTTCATCATTGGTGAAAATATGCATCACGTCCGTAGGAAACAAACCTATCAATACCAACACGGGAACCAATATCATAAAGCCCAAGCCTATGGTGCGACGCAACATGGGCCATACCGCTTCATACTCGCCCTGCCCCATCAGGTTGCTGACCAAAGTACTGGCCGTTGAAGACAGGGCAATGACCATCATAAAGGTGAAGGAAGAAATATTCCGGATGATATTTGTAGCGGCCAATGAGCGCTCGCCCAAATGTTCCACGCCCAAGAAGAAAAGGAACCAGGTGCTGAGAGAAAGAAAGTTTTGCAACATTACCCAACTGCTAATGCTAAACACACTGCCCAACAGATTGAAATGCAAACGAGGAAAACGGTGAAGACCATAACGGGCAGAAGGGATTTGATAACGTGTATAAATTATGAAAAACAGAAGAGATATGCCTTCTGCCAAAGTACTGCCTATGGCGGCTCCGGCTATTCCCATTGCTGGCATACCCCAATGGCCAAAGATCAGTGAATAATTAAGCAAAATATTACTCAAAACCAGCACCATACTGTTCATGGTGAGTGTACGGGTGCGAGTAATGGCCACATAGAATGCACGGAATAGCGCATTGACAAAAGCAAAGACAAAACCGCAGACGCGCCACTGCAAATAGCTGTTGGCTGCTTCGAACACTTGATGCGACCGAATGATTTTCTCCAACAGATAGGGAGCAAACCAATGGGTTACACAGAAAAGTAGTAGTGCCAACAACAGTAGAAATGCGATGCTATGGTAAAATATAGCTCCAATCTGCTCATAACGTCCCTCTCCATTACGTCGCCCCATGAGAATTTGAGCTCCGATGCTGAACCCCAGTCCAATCATGAAGATGGCAACATAGAAGATGCTGCCCAAAGCTGATGCCCCCAACTCTATCTCGCCCACACGGCCCAAAAAAGCAGCATCGGTCATGCCTATCAACTGCTCCATGAGGGTACTGAGCAGAATGGGGTAAGCAATGGTCCATATTTGAGCGTAACGAAATGTGCGCATGACAGAACTGTAAGCTTAAAGAATGAACGTTAAAGAAGAACAAATATGGATAAATTCGGACTACGCCCAATGGACAGGGCAATAGCACAAAAGGGAGCCTATAAAACATGGTAAAGCGGCGAAATAGCCAATACATATCAGCAATTTCGCCGCTTGGAATATTTAATTATGCTCTGTTATTTTTTTGCACAGCAAGATTTGCGTACCTGAGCCTGAACTTTGGCAACAGCCCTGTCATAAGCCTTCTGGGCCTTAACTTTGGTTTTTGCGTCAGCTTTCTTCACATTGTCATACAAATCCCAAAGATTGTTAGCGGCAACGGCTTCTTTCTGAGCAGCGGTGAAAGCTTTGGCAGCAGCTTCAACGGCAGCCTCGTCTGCAGCGGGAGCATAGGCGTGCTTGTAGCCTTTCACTTTCTTCCAGTTACCACGAGTGAAGTCGGGGAATTCTACGCTGGCGCAGTTGTTGTCCATTGACAAGGTGCCGAGTTCTGCCAAGCAGCACCATTCGGCGAGGTCGTAAACGTCCATGTCAAGGGGAAGACCGTTCTGGAGGCAGTAAACCATACGGGCGTCCATCATATAGTCCATACCGCCATGACCCATTTCACGTCCAATTTCACCATACTTGGTGATGATGGGGCTTTGGTACTTCTTCATCAAAGCATCGTATTCAGCCTGGGGCAGGAAGCCGTGGCTGGTGAGGTTGTCCACCTGGGGCTTCACGCCGCTGGCGGCCAGCTGGCTCTGGTCGAGAGCAATGGCTTCAGAGGGATACTTGGTGGCATAACCCTTCGTACCGGTAAGCTTGAACAAACGGTTGTAGGGCTGGGGGTTCATCACGTTGTGTTGAATTTCAACCACCTTGCCTTCAGCCGTACGCATCAAGGTTGTGGTGTGGTCGCCATTGCGGAAGTTGTTACAAGGCTTGCCGGTCTTCTTCTCCACATAAGCCTTACCATGAGCCGACTTGGTGTCCATTGCCACGAGGGTAGTGAAGCGGTCGCCACGGTGAATGTTCAAGCACTGGGCAACGGGGCCAAGGCCGTGAGTGGCATAAACGTCGCCACGGTTCTCCATGTTGTATTTCATGCGCCAGCCCAATTTATCGGGGTCGTTGGCGGGGTTTTTCCAATAATAATCCCAGAAATCATCCAAGTTGTGGATATAAGCACCTTCTGCACGAAGTACTTCACCGAACACGCCGGCTTGAGTCATTTGGAGCGCGTTGAGTTCATAGTAGTCGTAGCAGCAGTTTTCCAAAATCATACAGTGCTTGCGGGTCTTCTCAGAGAGGTTAATAAGGTCCCAGCACTGTTCAAGGTTCATGGCAGAAGGCACTTCGATAGCAGTGTGTTTGCCATTTTCGAGCGCACACTTAGCTACGGGGAAGTGGTGATCCCAGTCGGTGGCAACATATACGAGGTCTACATCCGGACGCTTGCAAACTTCTTCGTAACCTTTCTCACCGGAATAGATGGCAGCGGGTGCCAAACCGGCTTTCTTCAGATAACCCTGACATGCTTCTGCACGTGCTTCCTCATAGTCGCAAAGGGCTACAATCTGCACACCGGGAATATGGCAGAAACGATTGACGGCACCGGGGCCACGCATACCCAAACCCACAAAAGCCACACGAACATTCTGGATTTTGGGAGCGGTCAGGTTAAGAACATCCTGCTGACCGGCGGGACGCTGAGGCGTGTCTACCACGATAGTTCCCTTATTCCAATGCCATTTGGTAGAAGGCGAAAGGGATTGCGCATCCATTACGTTGGCACTCAAAGAAAGAGCAACTGCACACGCAGCAACAAAATACTTTGTAAACTTCATAGTTATTTAGATTATTAGAAATGATTGGATTGGTGTGGCAAAGATAGAACTAATTTTGTAAAAATGGCAAGCCAACTCTACAAATCATCACATTTCTTTAGCTTTGGAAACAAAAAAATACAGGACACCCGGTCCGAATGATAAGGAATGAAGGTTGCATTCTCCCTGCATCAGGGGCTCTGTCAAGAGATTTCCCTTGATTTTGAGGGAAAATCAGTGTTTAAAGCAAATGATGAAATTGTCCTTCCTTTACCCCATTACCATTGCAAGAACAGCAAAGAAGAAGCAGGGACAATTCCATCATCCTAAAGAATTTGATTTGTATGAAACGCTGTTACATCGTGGCGATGTGCTCAAATGCAGCCTTTACGAAATTGTCTTCCGGGTTGATACCTTTGGCGATTTCGGCATACTTGGTAGCTTCTTCCTTGTTGGGGGTATCAATGGCCACATAGTAGAAGAAGAGATAACGGCAAGCCTCAAATCGAGCATTCTTGGCTTTGGCTTCCACTTCAGGAGCATTGCTTTCTTCAATCACCTTCTGGTAATAATCGCGCACAATGTCAAGCGGCTTTTGGGTATCCGTGTTGTTCAAACGGGCACGCTGCTGGTAAGCCAACACAATAGGCAGACGGTTTTCGGCTCCCGATTCAATCACAGCCTTAAAAGCTTCATCGGCCTTGGTAAAAAACTCTGCCTTCTTCTCAGGCGTGATGTCCTGCTGTTGGTAAGCAGCCAAATATTTGGTACCGAGCATATAACGGTCGGAGATATCGGCCTTGTCGCCCAGCAGTTCCAAATACTTCTGGAAGATTTCAATACCCTGTTCAGCCTGCTTGTTGCGAACATACAGGTTGGAGAGTTCGTAATAATAAGAACCGCGCTTATTCACGTTTTCTTCCTTCTTCTTATCCTCGGTCAGTTCAGGGTATTTGGCTTCCAAATCCTTTACAGCCAAGAGATAGTAATTGATGGCTTCACCCAGATTGCCCTGCTCCTTGGCCAGCTGTCCGGCAAAGTCATAGTCCATATAGAAGTAAACGGAATCGGCAAATTGCTTGTTCTTGATGTACGAAGCAGCCTCTTCTGCGGCAGCCACCGCGCCATCATAGTCCATGGCCAGCTCGATCTTCTTGAACTTGGCAAAGAAATCCATACGGGGGATGAGGATATCGTTGGGTGCCAGGGGTTTCAACACGGCGGCCACTTCAATCATCTTGTCCAGATTGGTGTCATCGGCAGCAGACATAGAGAAGAGAGCCTGAAGGTAGTTTTCGCAAGAACCTACGTCCAACTTACCTTCTTCCTTGGGAACGGCAGCGTAATAAGCCCCATAACTCTTGATGGCATCACCATACTTGTCAAGCTTGTAATAAATATCGCCCAAATTACGGTCTGCTTCTGTATAGCTCTGGTCGATTTCCTTGATTTTGTTCAGAGCATCAATGGCCACGTGGGGGTTCACATTCTTGTACACGAAAGCATTACGCTTCAAGGCAGAAACGTTGACAGGGTCAATGGAGAGAACTTCATCGAACTTCTGTCCGGCATCACCCCAGCACTGAGCCTTCATGAATACCTCGCCGGAAAACATCAAACCGGGAATGTAAGTGGGGTCTAAATCATAAACAGCTTTGGCGCACTGACTGGCTGCGGGATAGTTGTCGTTTTCCAAGAAGTAGGTACCAACGGCTACAAGGTCTTCCTTGTTCTTCTTGATTTTCTTTGTCAAGTTCATGAACACCTTGTTGGCCTTCTCAGGGTCATCCATATTCAACTGGACTACCTGCTCGGCCATTGTCTTAAACTCCTCATTCAAAGGAGGACAATCGTAACTTCTCTGGGCTTGTGCACCGTTAACGCCCATGGCAAGAAGGGCGGAAAATGCGAGTACGCGAAAAATATTCTTCTTCATATTACTATTGTTATGATTTTCTGAAAAGCCTGAAATTCGGCCGAGGCCCCTACCCTTTGCACCTACAAATTATCCTTGAAGTGCCTCAGTGTGACCCAAAGGGAGCTTTCAGCCAATGTGGAATAGTTACAGCTACGCAACTAAAACCTTGCAAATATAGAAATAATTCAAATAGAAACTACGCAGGAAAAAATTTTATTTACATTACATTTTTCAAAACCCCATGGTTGCGCCTACGAATACGCCCGCTTCAGAACGGGGAATATGATTGTCAGTCAACGCTTACATTCTTAATTTGCACGGGCGCAATGGGTAGCAGTTGGGAATTGTTGCAAATAATGGTCTGCCCTTTCTGGCCTTTGGCAAAGAAGTAGAAACTCCGGACAAAGGATTTGCTGCGCGGATCGGTATGTATGATATACACACTGCGCAATAGAGGATAATCTGCCGTGGCTATGTAGTATTGATAGGGCCTTACGTATTTGGCAAATGCGTCATCAGTACGGCTTACGCGCATCACGCCAACTTGCAAACCGGAAAAGTCGGCCAACGGTGCTGCGGCATCACCTTTCAGCCAATTGGTACCGATTACACCGATAAGATTGGGATTTGCCTTCACCATTTCTATCACGGACTGGTTGGTACCTCCTTCAGAAGCATAAACATTACCCTGCAGATCATGACCGTTGCAAAGAGAGTCCTTCATGTATCGCACGGTACTGGAACCTGAATGGTCAAACACTAATTTCAACTCGCCTTGCCGACTATGATGTTTCAATTGTTCCCAACGGGTAATCTTCCCCGAAACAATACTTTTCACCTCGTCTAAAGTAATGAGCGAGTCTTTACATTCCTTGTTGACGATAAGGGCTATGGCATCTGTAGCTATCAATGCCTGACTGACACCCAGGTGATGACCTTCAACCACGAGCTTTTCTTTATCGCTCAAACCTCTTGTGGCGATACAGCAACGTAAGCTGTCATTGACCAACAGGCGAAGTGCAGAATCTTCACTGACAAAGAGGGGTTTCATATTGGCCTCAGGATTTGCCATGCCATAGGTGTCGGACAAATCCTGCATAATGGGACGAAAAGTCTCATCAATGGCGATTTTCACATCATCGTCTTGAAGCCAATTGTTTCCACTTGTCTGTTTATTGCCACACGCAAGAAACAAGGGGGTCAGGCAGCAAAGCCAATACAACTTGTGATGAATTTTCCGAATTTCCATATTTGGGGAGTTATTTCAATATTGGTTACTGAAACAGAAGAAACTTCACGTAGAAATTATAGGCGGCAACATTTACGCTGGCATTACTTCTTCCTCAGCGCCTAAACTGTTCCAGGTGCAAATGTAAATATAATCTGTGAGCTTTGTACAGGGAGCTGCAAGAAAGTCTTATTGAATAAGGGGAAAGATACATCATAGCGAAAATAGAACAAAGAGCCAAATGACTTCCAAGTTTGTCATTTTCAACGCACTTTATTGATACACTACGGCATAGCGGTTACCCAAGCGGCTATGCCGTTTTTCTGCGCCCAACAGTCGGAGCACTTTGCCCATCCGCATGGCGGTGATGCCCTGCAATGCCTTCGATGAGGTGCGTTTTAGGTGCTCGAATATCTCCGTGGCCGATAGCCACTCAGCCTTCGCGCGCTCCTCGGCCGTAGGCAGACGGAACGACTGGGCAAAGGCGGCCTCCAAGGGGCTTTCGCGGTAGTACAAAGCGTTGTGCCGCTCGATTTCGGCCTCCTCCTCTTTGGTGAACAGCACGGGTTCGCCGGCG
>JALEYW010000055.1:0-3466 GCA_022773145.1 Bacteroidales bacterium | reverse complement strand
CGCCGGCGAACCCGTGCTGTTCACCAAAGAGGAGGAGGCCGAAATCGAGCGGCACAACGCTTTGTACTACCGCGAAAGCCCCTTGGAGGCCGCCTTTGCCCAGTCGTTCCGTCTGCCTACGGCCGAGGAGCGCGCGAAGGCCGAGTGGCTATCGGCCACGGAGATATTCGAGCACCTGAAGCGTAGTTCTTCTAAAGCGTTGCAGGGCATCACCGCCATGCGGATGGGTAAGCTTCTCCGCCGCTTGGGAGCGGAGAAGCAGCATCGCCGCTTGGGCAACCGCTATGCCGTGGTGTATCAATGAGTGCGGAGCACGGCGGCGTATCTTCCTGTTGCGGCTGCCCATCGGCCATTATTCCATCTCCTATTACATAACAAATCTGACGACAACTGGGACAACATAAGACAACTCATTGCATTGGTAATGCCGGTTGCCTGACAAACACAGACAACAGCCGGCTTAACCCAATTTACATTCATAATGTAGCCCGAATATTTGGTCTTTTCAATCATTATTGCGTAATTTGCGTAACGTAATTAACGCAATGATATGACAGTAAGACTGAACAACCCTTTTGTGGTATATGGTTACAAGGGACCGGAATACTTCTGCGACCGAATAGCTGAGAGCCATAAGATTTGTACTACGCTCAGAAATGAGCGTAACGTCACCCTCGTCTCTCCCAGAAGAATGGGAAAAACCGGACTGATACATCATGTCTTTCACAGAATGGAAAGTGAAGACAAGGATTGCAAGTGTTTTTATATCGATATCTTCGCTACCAAGAACATTGAGCAGTTTGTACAGACATTAGGTTCTGTCGTGCTTGGCAAACTGGACAACTTTTCACAATCAACACTCAGAAAGATACAGGAGTTCTTCAGTGCCTGGCGTCCGGTAGTTACTTTTGACCAACTTACCGGCCTTCCCTCTGTGACGTTGGATATCAAACCCAGCGAGGGGAGTGACAGTCTGAAACGGATATTTGACTACATGAATCTTTCGGGCAAAAGATGTTATGTGGCCATTGACGAGTTCCAGCAAATACAAAACTATCCACAGGTAGGGCTTGAAGCCTTGCTGCGCTCTTATATTCAGTTTCTTCCAAATGTATATTTCATCTTTTCCGGCAGCAGACAACACATGATGGAAGAGATGTTCCTCTCTGCCAACCGGCCTTTCTTTCAAAGTGCCATGGTTATGTCTTTAGGCAGTATCGACATGGAGGAATACAGGAGTTTTGCGAACCGTATGCTCGAACCCCAGCACAGAAGCATTGGGCAAGAGGTTTTCCAAAGGATATATGAGTTTGCAGGAGGTATCACCTGGTATGTTCAAGCCATATTGCATGGTATATACGACCATGCTGATCGCACGGTGGACGTGACGCTTGCTGATGAGGTCATCAGAGAACTGGTTGAAGAACAGTCTGCCACATTTCAGAACTATTGCGCCTGGCTGACTGACAATCAGCTTGCTTTGCTCAAAGCCATAGCGCGCGAGCAAACAGTCATGTCGCCACTTGCCCAGCAGTTTATCCATACCCACCATCTACCCGCAACGAGCAGCATCAAGACCGCTCTGCGCGCATTGGAAGACAAAATGCTCGTCAGCCGAAGTGCAACGGATGGCTATTCCGTGAGTGACAAATTGTTTGCCCTGTGGCTGGTGCAGAGATAAGCGTCATCTTTCTGTCATCTTTCTGATAAACGACGTCAATAGTGTTCTAAATATTTACCGGACAGCAATAAATTCCTTTCCCCGATGGCCTTTGCCGCCACATACCCCATGGTCCAGGCAGCCTGAAGGTTGAAGCCGCCCGTGATGGCATCCACATCCGCCACCTCTCCCGCAAAGTAAAGGCCGGGGTGGCGTTTGCACTCCAGCGTTGCGGGATGTAGTTCCGTCAGAGCCACTCCGCCGCAGGTGACGAACTCCTCCTTGTAAGGATTACGCCCCGAAATCTGGAAAACGTGGTTCGTCAGTTGTGCGGCCATCCGCCGCAGCGTTTTCGGCAGCTGGCCGTTCTTAAAAGTGCGATCTTTCGCCATGGCAGCGTATTCAAGCAAGCTTGAACGCTGCTCATTTGGCTTAACGAAATCGTTCCAGCGCATCTCCGCCGACAGATGCAGGCTTTGCAACAAGAAATGCCACAACCGGCGGTTCAGCACCGTCGGCCATACGTTGCCCACCTGTTTCGCCCCGTTTTGGCGGGCCAACTCGTTTATCAACATCCCAGCTTCCTCCTCATTCATATCCCCCAGCCAGTTGATGGAAATCTCCGCCCGGTAGTCCCGTTCGTGTAACAGGCGTGCGGCATAGGCCGACAGCTTCAGCATAGCCGGGCCGCTCAGCCCCAAGTGCGTGATGAGCAATGCCCCCTGCGCTTTCATTTTTGTGCCTGTGAACCGCACGGAGGCGTTCTCCACCACCGTTCCCGAGAGTGCGCGCAGCCCTTCGTCCTCCACCGTTACGCTGAACAGCGACGGCACCGGCTCCACCAGCTCCAAGCCGAGCGGTTGCAGGAACGAAAGGCCCGCCTTTCGCGGACTGCCTCCCGTGGTGACCACCACCGTGTCGAACCATTCCGCCGGCCGGTTGTCGAAAGCCAACCGGTAGCCTCCCCCTTCTGCCGGGCATATTTCCTTCACCCCCTGTTCGCAGTGGAGCTTCACGCCGCTGCGCCGCATGGCAGCCAGCAGCGTCTGTACAATCTCGTCCGCCCGTTGCGATGCCGGAAACACGCACTCGTCCGTTTGCGTGACCAGCTCCACCCCTTCGCGTTCAAACCACGCCATCGTATCCTCGTGGCCGAACTCGCGGAGCAAACGCTTCATCAGCCGGTGGCCCCGAGGGTACACCGCTTCGAGGCTCCTTACCCCGGCGAACGAATTGGTCAGGTTGCAGCGTCCGCCGCCCGTCATCGCCACCTTAGCCAGCGGCTTCTTCATCCGTTCAAACACGTGGATGTCCGCCTCCGGCAGTCTGCGCGCCGTTTCAATTGCCGCAAAGCAGCCTGCTGCCCCGGCACCGACAATTGCCACCCGTCTTTGTGTCATCATCAGCCGTCGTTATCTCCAAATCACCACTACGCTGTCCGCCTTCACCCTTGCTTTCAGGAAAGCCTCCAGCCGTTTACGTTCCTCTGCTCCCGTCTTCTTGTTGCCAGCCGCTTCCACCATGGCCGCCACGTAGCGGCAGGTCAGTGCCGTGTCCGTCCGTTGTTCCATCACGTTGGCCAGACACACCCTCTTCACCTGTGGGAACAGTGCCTTCAGCTCCTGTCCCATCTCCCCTGCCAGTTGTTCGTAGCGCGTATAGTTGGGCTCAGTAGAAATTCAGTGGGGGTAGGCGTATAAGTTAGCTATACGAAAGAGGAAGAATTTTTTGTCTGCGACGCCTCTTAGATTGGCTCGGAAGAGCTTTATTTTAGAGTTGAATGATTCTGCCATTGCATTAGAGGCT
>JALEYW010000031.1:0-39133 GCA_022773145.1 Bacteroidales bacterium | reverse complement strand
AGACGGCACCCCGGGTTATCCCGACACCCGGCCTTGTCGCCCCAAAGGGGCAAAAGCAGTGCAAGGAGAGCGCAGAGCAAAAAGAAAAGCCGCAGGATTTTCTTTTTCTATGCCGAGCTGCCGCCTGCTTTATGTAAAAGCAGTGCAAGGAGAGTGCATTCGTTTTATGACAGAATAGTTCGTTCGGTCACGTGCGGTCTCACAAAGGCTTTTGCCCCTTTGGGGCGACAAGGCCGGATGCCGGGATAACCCGGGGTGCCGCTCCCTTCGGTCGCTTGCCCCGGGCTGTGGGCTTTTGCCCCTTTGGGGCGCAGCCTGATGGCCTTGGGAGCCATCAGGCGAATATTCACCGCGTCCTTGAAACCATTACCTGAAACCGATAAGGTAGGCCAGAAACGTCCAAGGAGAAACCCCGAAGGGGTTGCAAGCACCCAGCCCGGAATGAATGAAGCGGTAGGCAAGAAGCGTTCAAGGCAAAACCCCGAAGGGGTTGCAAGCACCCAGCCCGGGGCAGAGCCGAGCGAAGCGAGACGGCACCCCGGGTTATCCCGACACCCGGCCTTGTCGCCCCAAAGGGGCAAAAGCAGTGCAAGGAGAGCGCAGAGCAAAAAGAAAAGCCGCAGGATTTTCTTTTTCTATGCCGAGCCGCCGCCTGCTTTATGTAAAAGCAGTGCAAGGAGAGTGCAGAGCAAAAAGAAAAGCCGCAGGATTTTCTTTTTCTATGCCGAGCCGCCGCCTGCTTTATGTAAAAGCAGTGCAAGGAGAGTGCATTCGTTTTATGACAGAATAGTTCGGTCACGTGCGGTCTCACAAAGGCTTTTGCCCCTTTGGGGCGACAAGGCCGGATGCCGGGATAACCCGGGGTGCCGCTCCCTTCGGTCGCTTGCCCCGGGCTGTAAGCTTTTGCCCCTTTGGGGCGCAGCCTAACGGCCTTGGGAGCTATCATACGGAGTATTTACCGCGTCCTTGAAACCATTACCTGAAACCGATAAGGTAGGCCAGAAACGTCCAAGGAAAAACCCCGAATAGGTTGTAAGCACCCAGCCCAGAATGGATGAAACGGTAGGCCAGAAGCCCTCACATTCCCTCAACATGATCACCTAATCCGAAAGCACATACCTATCATCATATTCCACATCATATAGTTGCAGAAACTTCAAATATTCTTCTTGGAAATTCCGCTTCTTATGATGCTCTTTTTGTTGAATGATGTATTGAGTAGTCCGTTCAACTAAAGAATGACTTACTGAAAAAGCCGCATATCCAACCTGCCACTCAAAATGTTGATAATAGGGATCAATCGTTTTTATCCACCTGCTACTATTGCGCTTTACCTCTTGCGTTAAATGAGAGACGGCAACATCCCTTGACAAACGTAGCAGAATGTGAACATGATCATTTACGCCACCCACTCTTATCACTGAGCAAGTCGTGATATTCACTAATTGTCCTATATAGCAATGAACACGCTCCAAATCCCTCTCTTGAATTACGGGACTGTTGGAATGGATATGGAATATCAAATGCACATAAATCTTTGATAATGCTTGCGCCATAATCCCAATGTATCGTATCTATTCCTCCGTCCTCAATCCTTCTCAAAGAACTGGCGCCAATCGTCCTTTTTATATTTGTGAGGCGATTCGAGGTCGGGATTGGTGTCGGCGCGGCGGTCCTTGCGAGCCTTCTTCTCCTTTTTCCACGACTTTTTAAGCTGTCCCGATTCGGCAATTTCGGCGTAGGTGCGTCCTCCGCGTTTGCGTGACGCACGTTCCTTTTCGCGTGCCGGTGCAGCGTCGTTTTCTTTCTCCAAACGGTCAGCATGGTCAACGACCACTTTGCGGTCGCCCACCTTCACCCGTTTCATCTTAGTGAGCACGATGGGCGCATCCTCGGAGGGCACTTCAAAGAAGGAGCAGTTGTTGGTGAGGTCTATGCGTCCGATGTCGATTTTAGAGTCGCGCACATAGCGGTTGACCAGATTGATGATTTCTCGGGCATAAAAATTGTCGCGTTTACCCAGGTTGATGAAGAGGCGGGTGTAACCCTCTTCCGCCTTGCGCGGTCCGCTCTCGCGTTTACCCCGTTCACGTCGGCTTCTGCCGTCCGAAGCGGCGGCATCCCGTCCTCCTTTGCGTTCAGAAGGTTGTTCTATCACAGGAGCGTCGGCATAGTAACGGAGGAAGTGGCCGAACTCGCGGCTCACGATGCGCTTCACGAGGTCCTCCTTGGAGAGCCAGTCGAGTTTGCGGAAAATCTCGGGCAGGAAAGGAGCGATTTCCGTTTCGTTCACCTCCGTGCGCTCCAGTTCGTCCATCACCTTGTAGAGTTGCTTCGTGCAGATTTCCTGCGGTTCAGGCAGCACGCCGGCTTCGAACTGTTTGCCAATCACCTTTTCGATGATGCGCACCTTGCTCTTCTCCTTCACGTGGATGATGGAAATGCTCGTGCCGCGTTTTCCGGCCCGTCCGGTGCGTCCCGAGCGGTGGGTATAGTTCTCCACGTCGTCGGGTAGTCCGTAGTTGATCACATGCGTCAAGTCCTCCACGTCCAGGCCGCGTGCTGCCACATCGGTAGCCACGAGGAGCTGCGTGTGGTGCTGGCGAAACTTCTGCATGGTGAGGTCGCGCTGCGCCTGCGACAGGTCACCGTGGAGAGCTTCGGCATTGTAGCCGTCGCGGATGAGCAGGTCGGCCACCTCCTGCGTTTCCAGCCGGGTACGACAGAAGATGATGCCGTAGATGCGCGGATAGTAGTCCACCACGCGCTTCAGTGCCACGTATTTATCCTTGGCGTGCACCAGGTAATAGATATGGTTCACGTTTTCCGCCCCTTCGTTGCGTGAGCCCACTACAATCTCTTTGTAGTCGTTGAGATAGCTTTTCGCAATGCGCTCAATTTCTTTTCCCATGGTGGCGGAGAAGAGGAGCGTGTTGCGCTCGGCGGGCACACCGGCCAGTATTTCGTCGATACTTTCGGTAAATCCCATATTGAGCATCTCGTCGGCCTCATCAAGCACCACATTCTCCACGGCGTCGAGCTTAGCCACGCCACGCTTCATGAGGTCAATCAGTCGGCCCGGTGTGGCTACGATTACCTGCGCCCCTTTGCGTAGCGCACGGATTTGGCTCTCGATGCTGGAGCCTCCGTAAACGGCCAGCACGTGCAGGTGGTCGATATAGCGCGAATAGTCCTTGAGGTCGCCGGCTATCTGCAAGCAGAGTTCGCGGGTGGGACTGAGTATGATGGCCTGCGTGCGCTTGTCCTCCGGATTGACCTTTTGCAAAACGGGCAAACCGTAGGCGGCTGTTTTTCCGGTACCGGTCTGGGCCAGGGCTATCACGTCATTGCCAACTCCGAGCAAATAAGGAATCACTTCTTCCTGTACCGGCATGGGCTGCTCGTAACCCATCTCGCTAATGGCGCGCCGGATGGCTTCCGAAACGCCTAACTCTTCGAATGTTTTCAAAATGATTTGCTTTAACAAAGGAGCGACTTTACTCCAAGGTGCAAAGGTAGTGGTTTTATTGGTTTATTCAAGTTCCCCGGTACCGAAACTTAAAGGTTAGGAGGTTTGGTCCGCTTTGTTCCCGTAGTTTTGAGGTTGTAAAGTTACTCGGTGCGCCTACCGTGACTACCTCAAACAGTATTCTTTTAACCTCATAAATAGGGAGCAAAACGACCCTAACCTCCTAACCTTCAACTATCGGTACCCCCGAAAGTTGAAGGAATTTAAGTAGGTGTTTAAAATTAGTTTATATTTATATGATTAATCAAAGTTTGCATATATCATCTGTCCCCTCTTGGGCGCAGTTAGTTTCTTGTTTTTTCGGTCACATAGCCCGCTATGCTCCCTCAAAAAAAGAAACTAACTGCATCCCAATAGAGCACACATGATATAAACTAATTTTCAACACCTACTTACCAATGAACATTTATCAAAAAAGTGGGCAAGTTGTGGTTCACAAGTCCGGGAGTTGAAAAAAATACTCGGCGAGTAGGAAAAAATAGTTCGGCACTTGTAAAGAGGTTATCGCCATGAGTTGCAACAGCGGTTTCCGACAAGCTACCAACTCCTTATGCGCACCTATATATACGCTTTTTCACCTTTGAAAAAAATGCTTCAAACATTCATAGACCGACCTTTTAAACTTGAAAATCAAGCATTTTGAGCATGAAGGACTGCCAAGTTAAATCTTTCATGCTCAAAATGCCCTACAACATAAAAACGCAGGTTTCCCGACCGCTTTCCGGGCATTGAAGAAAACCATTTTTCTTGCAAAAAATCCCCATTCCATCGTCAAAACGCTCTTATCAGGCATATGTCAGGCGGAAGCGGTTACCGGGCATCCGTTTGATAGCCTGCAAATCCTCTAAATCGAACAACAAATCGGACAAGGCGGCCACGGGAATTTGCGTAACCAGTGCCAAACGGTCGAGCGAGAGCTCATCCACCCCGTTCAGGGCATCCAGCACCTTGTTTTGTTCAGGAGTATAGACAGGAAACAGCTGAGGTTCAGGCGTTTTCTCCTTCTTTTCAGGCATCCAGTTGAGCTGTTGCAAGATTTGTTCGGCCGAAGTAACGAGAACAGCTTTGTTTTCGTTGATCAACCGGTTACAGCCCGCCGAATAAGTGTCCGTAGCGCGTCCCGGCACGGCCAACACCTCGCGGTTGTAACTGTTGGCCAAGGAGGCGGTGATGAGCGCGCCGCCTTTGTCAGCACTTTCTATGACCAGCGTGGCTGTGGACATCCCCGCCACGATGCGGTTGCGGCGCACAAAATTTCCTTTGTCGGGCACAGTGCCGGTGAAGTACTCAGTAATCAGCCCACCCTGCTCCACCATTTCCCGTGCCGTCTTCCGGTGCAACGAAGGGTAGATGCGGTCCAGTCCGTGTGCCAAGACGGCCGCCGTATCCAGTCCGTTGGCCAATGCTTCCCGGTGAGCATGAATGTCTACTCCGTAAGCCAGTCCGCTGACCACAAACACTTCGGGCTTTAGCCGTGCCAGCTCGGTCAGTATGTCGCGACACATTTGTTTGCCATACTCCGTAATATGCCGGGTGCCCACCACGCTCAGCGTGTAACGCCGGTCTATATTCCCCGAACCGCAATAGAACAAGGCCAAGGGGGCATCAGGCACGTCCTCGGCCCGGAGCAGATGGGGATACAGCTCGGAAGTATAGGGAAAAATGCGGATGTGGTGTTCGCGGCAGAAGTCGCATTCACGTCGGGCGCGGTCGCGTGCTCCCTGCACGGCAGCCCGGTCGCTCAGCATCCTGCCCCAGAGTTCCAGTGCGGGGTGTGGGTCGGACAGGGTTGCCCGGGCCGAACCGTAATAGCGCAACAGGGCGTGCGCCTGCATCTGGCTCAACCCGCGCAAGCTGATTAGCGTGAGCATGGCTTCTTGTTCTTCGGCCAACTCGTTGGATGAAAAATCGGTGGTCATGGACAAAAGGGAAAAATCGGGTCAGCGTTTTCGGCATCTCCATGGGTCGGACCGTGGCCTTCGGGATGGGGTCCGTACCATGACAGAGATGAAGGTATTACTCGTTCACAATGCGGTTCAGCTCTTCGCAGTCTGACAGTTTGCCGTTCACTAAGCAAACGGCCTCGACGGTCGATTTGAGCACGGGCTTGAGGTCGGGCAGGCGATAGATGTCCTGCACGAAAACATACTTAATGCCTTCTTTGCGCAAAGCCAGTTTGGAAACGAAACGGTCGGTGCTGCGTAGCGGGGTCTTGAACTGCAACTGCATCCGGGCCACCACGGCATCAATGCCGCGCTCATGCAGTTCGGCAAAACTGACGCCGTGCGAGCGCAGGAACTCGTGACGCGTGTGCTCGGTGTAATGTTGGTAATTGGCGTTGTTAACAATGCCTTGCAAGTCGCACTCATAGTCGCGCACCTGCATTTCAAGCGAGAAAATGTAGGAAGGAGTCATGGAGATAGAAGATATGGATCAAGAACAAGCATTTACTTGGCTCGTGCATTGCTCCGAAGATTTTCACTATTCGGTTTTCAGGGATGACAACAACCACTGACAACGACGACAGCACATGGCAACCGTAAGAAGTTGTCTTATGTTGTTTCAAGTTGTCGTCTATTCTCATCTACAACAACAGGGACAACAATGACAACTGCTGGCAACGCCTATCATGTTGTCTTTTGTTGTATAAGTTGTCGTCATTTCTCATCTACAACAACAGGAACAACAATGACAACTGCTGACAACGCCTATCATGTTGTCTTTTGTTGTATAAGTTGTCGTCTGGTTATATTCAACGGCCTTTGCGCAGATATTCCATACCGAAGCGGCAACGTAGGCAGTCTTTGCGGTCACAATAATGTTGTCGCAGCTGGATGAGGGCCTGACTATCGGCGGCGTGCGCCACGGCCACACCCGCGCGTTCCCAGCACCGTGTGATGTAGTTGCGCTCCGGCGGCATGGACTCGAGCAGGTTGAAAGCGCGCTCACACAGCGTTTCGTCCATCCGGCTACGCCCGTAGGCGAAAAGCAGGGGTACAGCGGTATTGATTACCAACAGATTGAGCGAAGCCGTTTGCAAAACCTTGTCGGCCTCCACCGATGGCGCGCCAAAGGCATAGTGCGTACGCCAATAAGGCGTTGCTCCCACGCGGAACAGGGCATGCAGCGATTTGAGGTCCGTTGTTTCCAACAATCGCGAAAAGTCCAGCTTGCGCTCCACATAAAGACGGGTCAGTTGCGACAGCCGCAGATAGGGAAAGTTCTGCGGGCGCAACCGGCCGAACTTCCACAGTGACCGGCTCACGGGATGCAATCCGAACTTGTGTTGCAGAAAGCGATACTCCTGCTGCAAACGGCAGAAATGGTCATCGCGTTGGGCGGGCTCCAACCGCTCGTCGTCCAGCAGTCCGGCCTGTCCCATAAAGAAAGCCTCCACCTGAAATTCCGAGTCGCGGTGTTTTCCGATGTCCGAGGGTTGGATGGTAAAGGCCCATTGCTCGAAAGCGTCCGCGTTGGTGCCAAATCCGAAGTTGCGGGCCAGCGTAATGAAAAACGCCCTTTCCCAATCGCCCTCGGTACGCTGCAAATAGTTCTCAATGCGCTGCATCTTCGTTTCGAGCCTTTCCACCGTCAGCCGGCTCATCCAGCTGTGGATGGTCAGGGGTGCTATTTGGGGAATGACGCGATAACAGGGCGGATAGGTTTCCTCCGCCCGCAACTCCCGGTAGTTGGCCATCAGCTGCGGCGGCACCTGCAGGGCGAGTTGGGGCGGCAGTTTACCGTCGGCGGTTCGGGCCGCCGCATCGACCTTCCCCACCACGTGGAGTATCACGTTGTTGTAAGCCGGGTCGTTCTCATGCCGATGTCTGAACCAGTCGGAAGCCAGCTCGTGCACTTCCACGTTGCCGGCCCACAGCACACCGTCAATTCTCACTTTGGCATTGAAAAAGTCCGGCCCGGCATTGACGAGGTTGTGTACGCCGGGGTCTATCACTTCGATGCGTTGCCCTTGGTCGCCGCGAAGTGACGCGGTACCGTAGAGTCGGTGTTGCCAAACGTAATGGAGCATGTATTCCATGTTTTCTTCCATATTGGTGAAACGGACAAAGGTAGGGCATCTTCCCAGAAAATCCAAGGGGTTCACCACTTTCTTTGTCTATTCTTCCCCATTGGCTCGGACGAGGCGACTTCGAGAAGGTGGCCGGACGAAGGGATGGGACGGAGGGTTTACCCGTAACGTGCAGATGGATTTCTGTTACAGCAATTTGAAGGATGGAGGGTGTAACTCTGATAAAAACTCGTACTTTTGTCCCGGTTAACCCGGCCGGACTGCGTGGGCGCATGGCAAAAGCCCCACTTACCCACCCTGCCGCCGGGATTCTATTTCCTACAAGTTATGAGTACGATTTTTAAATACGATGTGGTGGTGGTAGGTGCCGGCCATGCCGGCTGTGAAGCAGCATCGGCCGCTGCCCGCATGGGAGCGGAAACCTGCCTCGTCACCATGGACATGAACAAGGTGGCTCAGATGAGCTGCAACCCGGCCGTGGGCGGAATAGCCAAGGGCCAGATTGTACGTGAAGTGGACGCGCTCGGCGGAGGCATGGGCGAGGTGACGGATGCCACGGCCATACAGTTCCGCATGCTGAACCGCTCAAAAGGACCGGCCATGTGGAGTCCCCGGGCGCAGTGCGACCGCACACGGTTCATCACCACATGGCGCCAACGGCTGGAACAGACGGAGCATTTACACATTTGGCAGGACGAAGTGACGGAGGTACTGACGGAAAACGGTGAAGTGACCGGCGTACGTACCATTTGGGGAGCAACACTGTTGGCTCGCGCCGTGGTCATTACGGCGGGCACCTTCCTGCGTGGCTTGATGCACATCGGACGTCGCCAAGTGGCTGGCGGACGCTGCGCGGAGCCGGCTGCGGCCTTCCTCACGCAAAGCATAGAGGCGTTGGGCATTCGCTCGGCGCGAATGAAAACGGGCACACCCGTTCGCATCGACAAACGGTCGGTGCATTTGGAAGAAATGACGGAACAACCGGGCGAAACGGACTACCACCGTTTTTCATACATCAGTCCTTTGCGGCCACTACCGCAGCTTCCGTGCTGGACATGCGAAACGAATGCGGAAGTTCACGCCGTGCTACGCTCAGGATTGGCGGATTCACCGCTTTACAACGGACAAATCCAAAGCATTGGTCCGCGCTACTGTCCCAGCATCGAAACGAAAATCGTTACCTTTCCCGACCGCGACCGTCATCCGCTGTTCCTGGAACCTGAGGGGTTGGACACGAACGAACTTTACCTGAATGGTTTTTCATCGAGTTTACCGATGAATATTCAGATAGAAGCCTTGCGTCGAATGCCCTGCTTCCGCGATGTACGCATCTACCGTCCGGGCTATGCCATTGAATATGATTTCTTCGACCCCACGCAGCTGCATCACACGTTGGAAACGAAGAAAATCGGAGGTCTGTTCTTTGCCGGACAAGTGAACGGCACCACGGGCTATGAAGAAGCAGCGGGACAAGGACTGGTAGCCGGTATCAACGCCGCGCTGAAGTGTGGCGGCGGAAAGGAATTCACGCTGCGCCGGGACGAGGCTTACATCGGCGTACTCATCGATGATTTGGTTACGAAAGGGGTGGACGAACCTTACCGTATGTTCACCTCGCGCGCGGAGTACCGTATTTTGTTACGACAGGACAATGCGGACATCCGCCTCACGCCCTATGCCATGCAACTCGGCTTGTGCTCGGAAGAACGCCGTAAGCGATTTGAGGCAAAGCGCGAAAACATCGGTCAAATCATAGACTTTTGCAAGACCTTCCCCGTGAAGGCTCCACGCATCAATCCTTTCTTGGAAAGACTTGGGGCTACCCCACTCCACGGCGGCTGCAAATTGTACGATCTCATTAACCGGCCTCAAATCACGCTGCACAATCTGGCTAAGGAGATTGAAACGTTCGGCAAGTTCCTGCAATCAATCGAAACAGATGCCGAAGAAACGATTGAAGCGGCAGAAATCGAAATGAAGTACCATGGCTACATTGCCCGCGAACGGGCCTTGGCCGACAAGATGCAGCGTTTGGAAAATATTAAAATACGAGGTCGTTTCAAGTATGCCGAAATCACGCAGCTGAGCACGGAGGCGCGCCAAAAGCTCGAAGCCATCAATCCGGAAACTTTGGCGCAAGCAGGCCGCATTCCGGGAGTGTCGCCCAGCGACATCAGTGTATTGTTGGTTTTGCTCGGAAGATAGATATTTTCTTCCCAACCCACATCACCGCTTTAGGAACGGGCACAGCGAGATGCTTACTTGAAGTAAAACTTTAAGGATAAAAGCCATTAAAACCCGCCCATGGCCTCAAAAAGCCGTTGAACGCGAGTTTTTGTTAGCGTTCCACGTGAAACAAAGCTACACTTTATAATTCAAAATCAAGCATAAAATGAACCAAGAATTGTTGTTAAACAACTTACGCAACGTGCCGGATTTCCCGAAGCCGGGCATTCACTTTAAAGACGTCAGCACGCTATTCAAAAACCCCGATTGCATCAAGGAAATGCTGGATGAATTGGTACGCCTCTACCAAAATAAAGGAATAACGAAGGTGGTGGGCATCGAGAGCCGGGGCTTCGTCATGGGAGCCATGCTGGCCGAAAAACTGGGGGCGGGTTTCGTCATGGCACGCAAGCCCGGAAAACTTCCGGCCGAAACACGCAAAGCAACGTACCAGAAGGAGTACGGCTATGACACGATAGAAATCCACACGGACGCCATCAATTCAGACGATATCGTGCTCATCCACGACGATCTCCTCGCCACAGGTGGTTCTATGCTGGCTGTCTACAACTTGGTGCAGCAATTCCATCCCCGACAAACGTTTATCAATTTTCTCATTGAGCTGAAAATGGAAGGTTTGGAAGGACGGAAATTCCTGGGCAAGGACCTCGACATCACAACCCTGCTCACCATCACGGAATAACCGCATTTATCCCTGCGTCTGTACGATGCGCGTACACGCAGGGATTTTTGTTTCAAACAACTTCAGGCTTCGATGAAAGCATTGGGATTGTCAGTGCACCAAACAAAGCATCGCTATTTTCTAATCCACCATGCGCAGCAAAGAAGAAACGGAAAAATATCTCAAGGGCATCGTCCTGAATTTACCGGAAACACCGGGCTGTTACCAGTACCTGGACGAGAACGGCACCATCATCTATGTGGGGAAAGCAAAGAACCTCAAGCGGCGCGTAAGCTCGTACTTCAACAAGGACCAACAGACGCGCAAAACCACACTGCTAGTTTCGCACATCCGCGACATACGCTACGTAGTGGTGCGCACCGAGGAGGATGCACTGCTGTTAGAAAATAATCTCATCAAGCGGTACAAGCCTCACTACAACGTGCTCTTGAAAGACGACAAAACGTACCCATCCATCGCAGTTACGACAGAGTACCTTCCACGCATCTTCAAAACACGCCAACGCGGCAAGCGGGGGGCAGTGTACTTCGGGCCGTACAGCCACGTGCCGACCATGTATGCCCTGTTGGAGCTGTGTCGCGACCTGTACCGGCCGCGTCCGTGCCACACGCCCATGACGCGCGAAGGAGTGGAGCAAGGGAAATACCAGGTGTGCCTGGACTACCACATTCATCGGTGTAAAGGCCCCTGTGTGGGCCGCCAGAGCCGCGAGGACTACCTCCGCTGCATCGAGGCGTGCAAGGAAATCCTGAAGGGCAACACGGCGGAGGTGCAACGCCGGATGCGCGATGAAATGGTGGCTTTGGCGGCGGAACTGCGTTTTGAAGAGGCGCAGGAAATCAAGGAACGTTACGAACTGATTGAACGTTTCCGCGCACGCAGCGAAGTGGTGTCGGCCGTACTCCACAACATCGACGTTTTCTCCATAGAGAGCGAGGACAAGGTGGCGTACATCAACTACCTGCACGTCACAAACGGCTGCATCAACCAGGCTTTCACCTTTGAATACAAGAAAAAGCTGGAAGAAACCGACGAGGAACTGCTGCGCCTCGGCATCGTGGAAATGCGCGAGCGGTATCACAGCGCGTCGCGCGAGATTGTGGTACCTTTCCTCGTCGACCTGCCCGACGACATGGTGCAGCAAACAGTGCCACAGAAGGGCGATAAGAAAAAACTCCTGGAGTTGTCCCGCCTGAACGTGAAGCAGTACAAATTTGACCGCCTGAAACAGGCCGAAAAGCTCAATCCAGAACAAAAACAGACGCGGCTGCTGAAGGAGATACAGCAGGATTTGGGACTGCCCCGCCTGCCGTTGCGCATCGAGCTGTTTGACAACTCTAACATCAGCGGAACGGATGCTGTGGCGGCCTGTGTGGTATTCGACAAACTGAAACCGGCGAAAAAGGAGTACCGAAAATACATCATACGCACCGTGGCGGGCCCTGACGACTACGCTTCCATGCGCGAGGTGGTGGGCCGCCGTTACGGTCGGCTGCAAGCCGAGGGACTGCCCCTGCCCGACCTCATCATTGCCGACGGCGGACGCGGCCAGATGGAGGTGATACGCAGCGTGGTGGAGGATGAACTGGGACTCTCCATCCCCATCGCCGGACTGGCCAAGGACGACCGCCACCGCACACGCGAGTTGCTCTACGGATTTCCGCCGGCCACCATCGGACTGCGGCCCGAGAGCCAACTGTTCCGCACCCTCACCGCCATGCAGGACGAGGTGCACCGCTTTGCCATCACCTTCCACCGCGACCTCCGCTCCAAGCGACAAACAAGTTCGGAACTCGACGCCCTTCCCGGCGTTGGACCGGCCACCAAGAGCCGTTTGTTGAAACAATTCAAGAGTGTGAAGCGCATCAAGGAGGCTTCGATTGAAGAACTGCAAGCTTTGCTTGGCCGGGTGCGTGGGGAAAAATTGCATGCGTGCCTGCACGATGCAGCGGAATAAGTTAGTACATTTGCAGCATTATGAGAGCAGTAATCCAACGAGTAAGTCGTGCCTCCGTCTGCATCGAAGGCCGCGTAAAGTCAGCCATCGGGCCGGGCTTTCTCATCCTCCTCGGCATTGAAGAGGCCGACACGCGCGAAGATGCCGACTGGCTTTGCAAAAAAATCAGCGGCCTGCGCGTTTTCAACGACGAAAACGGCGTGATGAACCGCAGCATTTTGGACACCAACGGCGAGACCCTCGTCGTGAGCCAGTTCACCCTCATGGCATCGTACAAAAAGGGCAACCGCCCCTCCTACATCCGCGCAGCGGGCCACGCCCACGCCATTCCCCTCTACGAATATTTTGTGAAAAACCTCGAAACGCTCCTGCCACACCCCGTGGGCACGGGCGAATTCGGGGCCGACATGCAAGTGGAGCTGGTCAACGACGGCCCGGTCACCATCTGCATGGACACGAAAAACAAAGAATAAAAAACACCCCTCTTATTCCCTTTCAGAACCATGGACCTTACGCCCCAATCACCCACTTTGGCCGAAGCCCAGCAGATGGTGGACCACTGGATACACACCTACGGCGTGCGCTACTTCAGCGAATTGACCAACATGGCCTGCCTCACGGAAGAGGTGGGCGAACTGGCCCGCGTGATGAGCCGAAAATACGGCGACCAGTCGTTCAAAGCGGGCGAAAACACCGATCCGGCGGACGAGATGGCCGACGTGCTTTGGGTACTCCTCTGCCTGGCCAACCAAACGGGCGTGGACCTCAGCGAAGCCTTCCGACGCAACTTAGAAAAGAAGACACGCCGCGATGCCACGCGCCACTTGGAAAACCCGAAACTGAAATCATAAAAAACATATCCCCATCATGACCGAAAACCATTGCCACTGCCACCACGAAGACCACGATGCGGCAGCTCCCTCCAACATCTACGAACAGGCTTTTGCCAAATACGACCTGCACCTCCACGACGAGCACGTCAGCGAAGCCGTTCATCGCTTAGTACACGACCGCTGGGCCGACTACAACACGCCCGAGGTGAAGCGCACCCTGCTCGGCACCGTAGAGCTCACCACTTTGAAGGTAACAGACTCGCAGGAGAGCGTATTAGCCTTCACCGAGCGCGTCAACCGCTTCGCCGACGAACACCCGGACCTCCCCCATTTGGCCACCATCTGCGTTTATCCCAACTTTGCAAAGATTGTGAGCGAATCGTTAGAGGCCGACGAGGTGGAAGTGGCCTGTGTGGCGGGCGGATTTCCCTCGTCGCAAACCTTTCTCGAAATAAAAACAGCCGAAACCGCACTGGCCGTTCACGACGGAGCCACGGAAATTGACTGTGTGCTCAATGTGGGAGCTTTCCTCAGCGGCGACTACGAAACGTGTGCCGACGAGATTGCCGAAATCAAGGCTGCCGCGGGAGGTCGCCCGCTCAAGGTGATACTGGAAACGGGCGCGTTGCAGACAGCGGTGAACATCAAGAAAGCATCCATCCTGGCCATGTACGCCGGGGCGGATTTCATCAAAACGTCAACGGGAAAAATCGAACCTGCCGCCACGCTGGAAGCCGCCTACGTCATGTGTCAGACCATCCACGAGTACCAAGCCGAAACGGGCTGCCTCGTGGGCTTCAAGGCCGCCGGAGGCATCAAGACGGTGGACGAAGCCGTACAGTTCTACACCGTAGTGCGCGAACTGTTAGGCGAGGATTTTATTGCCCAAGGCTTGTTCCGCATCGGCACGAGCCGCCTTGCCAACCTCTTAGTGAGCGACATTCTCGGAAAGGACGTGAAACCGTTCTAAACCCTCTTTACGGCCTCTAAAAGCCTACTTCCGGACACACTTTAAACGCACATTTCACAGCATCTTGCCGTCATCTGCACGCAAGATGCTGTTTTTATGTATTTTTAGGCGATTTTCGCGAATTTTCTCTCGCGGACGAATAAGTTATCAGACAAATAAAATAAAACGGCTTAGAGCGAAAATTTACACCTCAACGAAACATCGCAAAAAGTCCGCCACTTGTGCATCACAAGTCCAGGACTATTTTTTACAAGTCGGCGAGTAGAAAAAAATAGTCCAGGACTTTTTGCAAGCCTCTCAGCGGCGGGATAAAAACAACCATGCCATGTATATGCTCCGCCTGCGGATAGGCTGCCGGAATATATTTGACGACAACGTAAAACAACGAAAGACAACTTTTAAGCATAATCTGTTGTCACAAGTTGTCCAAGTTGTCGTCCACAAAAGAATTGACGACAACGAAAAACAACAAGAAACAACGTCAAAGCGAGAAGCGTTGTTTCTTGTTGTTATCGTTATTGTCGAAAAGACAGGGGTTACCACTTGCGTTCCACCACAAAATCAATGTAGTCGTTGAGCGATTGCCGGATTTCCGGATGATGCCATGCAGGAAGCAGCGATAAAGCCTGTTCGCGCAGCTGTTGCATCCGTTCTTCCGCATAGACAATACCCCCGGCCTGCTTGGTAAATTCCACCATTCGAGCTATCTCCTCCGGCGTGGCCTCCCCGTTTTTGATGTGTGCGGCCCATGCCTGCGCCTCCGGGTTGTTTGTTTCGCGCAAGGCATAGATGGCCGGCAATGTCAGCTTCCCTTCCACCATGTCGTTACCCGTCGGTTTGCCAATCGCCGCATCGGAAAAATAGTCAAAGATGTCGTCGCGAATCTGAAAGCACAAACCTATCAATTCCCCGAAACGACGGGCACGTGCCACGTACTCAGCATTACCACCCGACGAGATGGCACCCAACTCGGCACAGGCGGCAAAAAGCGCTGCCGTTTTGTGACTGATAATCTTGAAATACGCCTCTTCCGAAACACGCTCCGTGCGGATGTTGGAGAGCTGATAAATCTCACCTTCGGAGAGCGTGCCACCCAGCCGCGAAATGATTTCCACCACACGGATGTCGTTCGTCCGGGCCGCCTGGAGCAAGGCCGCGGAGAGCAAATAGTCGCCCAAAAGCACCGCCACTTTGTTGTCGTACATGGCATTGACAGAGCGTTGTCCGCGTCGCTGCGAACTTTCGTCCACCACATCGTCGTGAACCAACGAAGCCGTGTGCAGGAGTTCCAAAGTAACAGCCGAACGCAACGACTTCTCCCCCACCTCGCCCAGCTCTTTCGCCATGAGCAGCACCAAAATCGGGCGCATCATCTTCCCTTCGCGACGGCGAACATAGTCGAGCGCATGGCCCAGGAAGTCATCGTCGTGGGTCAATGCGCTGTCAAAAAGAGCCTTATAGCGGAATAATTCGTCGGCCACCGGCCGACGGATAATGGAGAGTTTGTCCATGTGTTGCGTGTTTGAGCCGACAAAAGTACGAATTTATCATTTAGTTAAGCGGGCTTTTCTGTAATTTTGTGTCGTTCGGGCAACAAAAGCCCCTTTTTGGTAACAAATAAAACAGCTACATACCATGCAAACCCTCTATTTGCTTGATGCCTACGCACTGATTTACCGTGCCTACTACGCACTGATTCGCAGCCCGCGCATCAATTCCAAAGGGCAGAACACATCGGCCATTTTCGGTTTCGTCAACACGTTGCACGATGTGTTGCGCACGCATCATCCCGACTATCTCGGCATCGCTTTCGACCCTGCAGGCGGCACTTTCCGCCATGAGGCTTACCCTGAGTACAAAGCACAGCGCGAGGCAACGCCGGAGGACATCCGCCAGGCGGTGCCCGTCATCAAAGAGCTTATCCGGGCTTTCCGCATCCCCATCTTAGAAGTGCCCGGCTACGAGGCGGACGATGTGATCGGCACCCTGGCCCGGCAAGGGGCGGAGCAGGGATTGGAGGTGCGCATGGTGACACCCGACAAGGACTATGCGCAACTCGTGGCCCCGGGCATCAAGATGGTACGCCCCGGCTCGGGCAGCAAACCGGCCGAGGTGATGGGCGAAGCTGAGGTGTGTGAAAAATATGGACTCACGTCGACGGCGCAAATCATCGACCTGCTCGGACTGATGGGCGACACGGCGGACAACATTCCGGGCTGTCCCGGCGTGGGGGAGAAAACGGCGGTAAAACTTATCAGCCAGTTTGGCGGCATCGACGAACTACTGAGCCGCACGGAGGAGCTGAAAGGGGCGATGCGAAAAAAAGTGGAGGAGAACGCGGAGCAAATCCGTTTTTCCAAATTCCTCGTCACCATCAAAACGGATGTGCCCATCCAGCTCGACACGGAAGCACTGCGCGTTCAGGAACCTGACCGCGAAGCGCTGCGTAAGATTTACGAAGAATTGGAATTTCGCTCCTTCATCAAGAAGCTCGACGAAGAGGTGGAACAATCGCAAAAAAATGTTAGCAGTTGGGGCGCGCTCTTTGACGCAGATCCGGACGAACTCCCGACAGGGATAAATAAACCCACCCACAAAACGCTAAAAGATGTGCATCACGAATATATTTTCATTGATAATGAAGAGGAAGCGCAGCATCTTTGTGACAAATTATTGACTTTTTCAACAGTAGCAGTTGACACAGAAACGACATCGGTGGAGGCAATCACCGCAAAATTGGTTGGCATGAGCTTTGCCGTGGAGGGCGGGCGCGCCTGGTACGTGTCCGTTCCACGTGAAACGGAGGCGGCGCAACGGATGGTGGACATTTTTCGCCCACTCTTTGAAAACCGAGAAATTTTGAAGGTGGGGCAAAATCTGAAATACGACCTCACTGTGCTGGCCAACCAGAACGTGCATCTGGCTCCCCCTTTGTTCGACACGATGCTGGCGCACTACCTCGTACAGCCGGAGCTGCGGCACAACATGGACTACCTCGCGGAAATCTATCTCGACTACCAAACGATACACATCGAGGAGTTGATCGGCCCCAAGGGGAAGAACCAACGGAACATGGCGGACCTGCCGCCCCGGCAGATCTGCGACTACGCTTGCGAGGATGCCGACGTCACGCTCCGCCTCATGAAGCCGCTGAAGAAAGAGTTGGAAGAAAACGGCCTGATGCGGGTGTTCAAGGACATAGAGATGCCGCTCATGCCCGTGCTGGCGAAAATGGAACAAAACGGCGTGGTGCTCGACACGGAGGCACTGGCCGAAACGGGTCGCCACTTCACCGAAAGGATGGAGCAGTTGGAAAAGGACATCTTCGACCTGGCGGGACACCCCTTCCTGCTGACCTCTCCCCGGCAGGTGGGTGAGGTGCTCTTCGACGAGCTGAAACTAAACGACAAGGCGAAGAAAACAAAGAGCGGGCAGTACTCCACCGGCGAGGAGGTGCTGGAATCACTGAAACCGAAACATCCCATCGTGGGCAAGATATTGGCACACCGTGGCCTGAAGAAGTTGCTCAGCACCTACGTGGAGGCATTGCCAAAGCTCATCAATCCGCAAACGGGCCGCCTCCACACCTCGTTCAACCAGGCCGTAACGGCCACAGGCCGCCTGTCGTCGTCGAACCCCAACCTGCAGAATATACCGGTGCGCGGCGACGACGGCAAGGAGATAAGAAAGGCGTTCGTACCCGAAGAGGGCTGCACCTTCTTCTCGGCTGACTACTCGCAAATCGAGCTGCGCATCATGGCACACCTCAGCGGCGACGAACACCTCGTGCAGGACTTCCGCGAAGGGCGCGATATCCACGCGGCCACCGCAGCACGTGTGTACCACAAACCTATAGAAGAGATTTCGCGCGATGAAAGGCGCAAAGCGAAAACGGCAAACTTCGGCATCATCTACGGCATCTCGGCCTTCGGGTTGGCGGAACGGATGGAGGTGAGCCGCACTGAGGCGAAAGAGTTGATTTCCAACTATTTCAACACCTACCCTCGCGTGCAGCAGTTCATTGAAGAGAGCATCGAAAAGGCACGCTCGCAGGGGTATATCCTCACAGAGTTTGGCCGTCGCCGCTACCTGCCTGACATCTCCTCCCGCAATGCCGTGGTGCGCGGCTATGCGGAGCGCAACGCCGTGAACGCGCCCATCCAAGGCACCGCTGCGGACATTATCAAGCTGGCCATGATCCGCATTGACCAACGCTTTGAACGCGAAGGCATCCGCTCGAAAATGATATTGCAGGTTCACGACGAACTGAACTTCTCGGTGTGGCCCGAAGAGCTGGACCGCGTGCGCCACATCGTGGTAGAAGAAATGGAAAATGCCTTTACCATGCAAGTTCCCTTGGTGGCCGAATGCGGCACGGGCAGCAACTGGCTCGAAGCGCATTGATACACATAAAAAAATCTCCCCTGCGAAAGACTATCGCAGGGGAGATTTTTTAAATAGAAGCAGGCGGTATGAGAACCGCTACATGCTGATTAGAAAGGTATGGACATACCGAGCGAGATGTTGCCGTTGGCACTCTTCAAGGGGATGCACTGCTTGCTCAGCTTGCCGAAGAAGCGGTCAGTACCAATGAAGAAGTTGAAGTGTTTGGCGTGCAGGTCAAGCACCATACCACCCGTTACACCGGTCGACGTGAAGGACAGATTGGCCGTATATTCCAACCACTTCAACGGACGTACCGTGGCGGAGAACATACCCGAGTGCCAGCTGTATTGGCCGGCCAGGCGACCGGAGTACAGGAAGCCGAAGCGCAGGTTGCGGTAAGCGGGCAGGGTGTACTCGGCTCCTACGTTGATGGTGGCTGCCAGGGCACGGGTGTCCGTCTTCTGAGCCTGTTCATCCTCGTAAATGGAGAAGATTTCCTCCAAGTCGTCGCCGATGGCTTCGAGCTGGTCGTCAATCTGGTTCGTTTCCGTCTTCAGTCCGCCGGCATAAACATCCTCTTCAAAGCCGTCGAACGTCCAGGTGCCTGCTGAAGAAGCCTGATAGGCATCCTTCCAGCTGATAAATCCGAGGTCGGTGATGGCGGCACTGAGTCGGAGGTCTTCCGTCAGGTCGTAGGTGGCACCGAGGTCGAAGGCCAGACCGAAGCCGGAGAGGCCGCCCTTAAACTCGTCGAAACCGGAGATACGACGGCGCTCCGTGCGGTTGCCGTTCTCGTCCACGTAGTTCTTGTCGGCGCTTTCATACTCCAAGGTGCTCTTCATGAGCGCGGCAGAAGCCTTGATGTTACCGTCAATGTTCCACTGGTCATCGCTCATGTGCAGGTTGAGTTTGTCCACGTTGAGGTCGACATAACCAAGGCCGAAGAGGAACTTCATCTTACCACCCACGGTCAGCTTATCGCCGATTTTGTGCGAGTGGCCCAGGCCCAGTTCCACGTAGTTTTCCGTGCGGATGCCAAGGTTGTCGATGCTGTAGTCCTCCTTTGCTCCGGTTTCCTTCATAAACTCAAAGAGCGACTTCGGGAGCACCAATCCTGTGCTCGAACGGAGGTTCATCTCAATGACATTGACACCTCCCCAGCCGCGCCAGGCCACACCGGCGAGCTGATACTTGAGGTGAACAGAGAGCTTGTTCTTGTCCTTCAGGTCGCCCAGGAAGTCTGCGGCGTCCACGTTAGGGTGCATGAAGGTAGTGTACTGCCGACCCTCCATCCCGTAGCCTTGCCACGTGGGGTCCATTTTATACACAAAATTCTCCAAGCCGAAGTTACCCGTCAGGCCCAGGTTGAAGTTACCGAACACCAAGGGCATGGACATATACGGCGCGTCGAGCAGAGCAGGGTTCATTTCGTGCTTATAGTTCGACGTCTGCATGAAATAAGTGGAGCGAAGCTCCTGCGCAGCGGCCGGGAAAGCGGTTGCGGTAGCCAACAATAAGGCTGCTATCTTGTTTTTCATTGTGAAATATCTGTGAAGTTATAGAAATGTGTCTGCATCATCAGTTAAAGTCGCCAATTACTTTACCGGTGAGGTAAAGACGCACATCGGCAAAGCGGAGATACTGCGTAGAGCACAGCTCGTGAACCTTGTCATTGACGTCATTGGCAGCCTGCACGTTGAATTTGAGGCGATCCATCTTCTGGAGCAGCGTGGGGTCGTCGAGCGTGGCAGAGATTTCCACCTCTGTTTCCTTCACCGTCGAGCCGTCGCCGGCGGGAACCTTGATGGGGCTGAATTTGATGCCGGGAATAACCTTATTGTTGACGTCGTAGGCCGTGATAGTAGCTTCGAGGTCAAGCGGAATGGTGTTCTGCGCCTTAGCTTTCACCATCACACCCTCAGCCTGGTAGTCTTCCAAATCCTCCACCATGCTGTCAGTGCTATCCTTGTACACAATGGTCAAGCCCTTGTCGAATTGGAAAGGCACATACACCTTATAGTCGGCAGAAGCATGGTAGTCGTGACCCAGCTTGATGGTATATTCCTTGTCCTGCACGCTCAGTTTGCCACCTGTCAGGTCCACGCGGATTTCGTCGGGCAGCTTCTCGATGAGGGTGCTGAGCTTATCGGCCTTGGCCGTTACTGCGCCCGCGGGGAGCGTGGGATATTCCGGATCGTAGGGCTTGCCGTTTTGGTAGTAGTAAACCGTGTTGTACTTCTGGTCCTCCACCTTCGTCACGGGCAGGCTCACCTTCTTCGTGAAGCCCTGTGCGCCTTTCTTCACCGAGGTCAGTTCGCCGCTCAGGTTCAGGCCCACGGGAATGTCGGAAAGGTCAGCCGTAAACTTCAGGGTCGGGTTGGCAGCACCAATCTTCACAGCGTCGTCGTTGAGGAAGTCGGGCAGGGAAGAAGCAATGTCAATCGGATCCACGGTGGGGTTGATTTCGGGGCTGAACTTACCCGTTACCTGTTCGATATCAATTTTGGTGCTGTTGCCTAATGAGAGCGACAGATAGATGTCGGCATAGTCGTCTTGGCTCAGCTCGAAGCTGCCGGTCGTCTTGAAGTAAACCGTACCCTTGATGCCGGCTTGGAGCACCGACTGTCCTTTGTCGTCCTTACCGAACACCAGCATACCGTCCTTCGGTGCGCCGTATCCCTTCGTGTCCACCTTGTCGGCCACGATGGAGCAGATAATGCCGTCGGCGGGAATAACGAGTGCATCCTTGTGCGTGAGCACATTATCCTTCATGGTCCAGCCTGCGGGCCAGGAATTGTCGCGCACCTGCAAGATGCTCGGAATAGTGATGCTGAAGTTCTCGATTTTTTCAATACCAAACTTCACGCCGGGGCTCACGAGGGTGTGAATTTTCAGTGAAACCTTCATGTCTTTCACATCAGCCGAACTGATGTAGCTCACTTCTGCCGGAACTTCTACCGACACATCCACATCGGCATGACCTTCTGCCGCACCGCTGAAGGAAAGATTGGCATCAACCGGCAGATTAAAACCTTCGGGGAGTTGGTTGGCTACGTCGCCGAGCTGCGCTTTGAGGGAGTTGTAGTCCAATACGCGCTCTTGGGTTTCAATATTTGATTCCTTAAACGAAGCCGACACTTCATTCACATGGATGTTGAAACTCGTAGTGCCGTCTTCCACAAGGTAATAGAGATTGTTGGCATCAAGCTTCACGGATTCGTCCAAATCCAGGATATCCCCGAGAAGAATCTTCTCCGTGTTGCCCATTTTCAGCTTCAGCCCGTTAGAGCCAAGCCCCATCGTCATGTCCACGCTGTCCAAGTCGTAGTCGTCGCTCACGCAACCCGTGGTCAACATGGCAGTGCCAGTACATAAAGTACCGATGGCAATCAAATGCTTGAAAGAAAGGATTGACATACCTGTAATGTTTTAGGTTAATATTAAGATGTAAATTTAAAAAAGCAAAGGATTTAAAAATTCTGTTTTGATTTTGCGAAAAAAATGTCTGTATTTGCTGCAAATATAAGCCTTTTAAATAAAAAAGTTGAGTTTTGTTTAAAAAAATAATGATGATTGCAAATCAAACTTTCATTTTCTGATAAAAATTGTACATTTGCGGCGGAAACGGATAAGGGAAACGGGTGAAAGTCCCGTGCAGTCCCGCTGCTGTAAGTTCCATTTTTGTCGGTTCACATTGGCCACTGCCCGCCTGACTCCAAGGCGAGCGGGAAGGCGGACCGGACAGGAACAAGCCAGAAAACCTGCCGTAGTTCCGGGCGCAGACTGCGCCGCCCCGAAGCCCCGAGGAGGGCCAAAGGGGAATACATCTTACACTTTTTATTATCCATCTTTGGCATGAAGTTTCTCCTGCGCTCCACCATGTGCCGGAGTATGCTCGTTGGCATCTGCCTGTGGCCGGCCCAAGCCATGGCCGTGGCCGGCTTCCCCCTGCCCTGCCCCACCCTGCCCGACACCCTCGGCACGGCGGAGGTAACTGCACCGCGACGGCCTGCCGCACTCAGCTCCCCCACCCCCGTGCAACGGCTCGACTCCGCCGACTTCCGACGGCAAGGCATCACCTCCGTGGCCGATGCCCTGCTCCGTATGGCCGGCGTCAACCTGCGCGACTACGGCGGGGCGGGCGGACTGAAAACGGTGAGCGTGCGCGGCCTCGGAGCGGCACACACCGCCGTGGCCTACGACGGACTCTGCCTCTCGGACCACCGACGCGGCGAGATCGACCTGCAACGCTACCACCCGGAACTGCTCCGGAGCATCGAACTGCACCCCTTGGGCGAAAGCTCCCTGCTCTGCCCCGTGCGAAACCTCTCGGCAGCGGCAGTGGTCAGCCTCTCCGCCTTCCACCCCGACACGCTGCGGCGCGGCCTCGGCGGCACCGCCACGCTCAAGCAGTCGGCCTTCGGCAGCTACCACGCACTGGGCTCCCTCGAAGGCCGCACGGGCCAGCGGTCGGCGGCCTCGCTCTGCGGCGATGCCTTCTGGAGCCAAAACGACTACCCTTTCCGCGTGGCAAACGGCGTGGCCTCCACCCGTCTGCGGCGCACCAACAGCGAGATGCGCGGCGGCTCGGCCGAAGGGAGGTGGTGGAAGCGAATGGACAATGGGCTGTGGGAGAGCACGGCGGGATTTTACCGCAACAACCGCCAACTGCCGGGACAGGTCATACTGTATGTCAACGAGAACCACGAACGACTGAAGGAAACCTCCGCCTTTGCTCAGACGCGCCGCACTTTCCGCCCCGGCGGGCGCACCGAGTGCTTTGCCGCCCTGCGTTACCAATGGCAGCACACGGCCTACAGCGACATCGATGCGCAGTACCCCGGCGGCGCGTTGCGCCAACGCTACGTGCAGCAGGAGGTCTATGCCACCGGCGGCCTGTCGCGCAGCCTCACTCCTTGGCTCCGTCTGGCCTATGCCTCGGACCTTTCCCACGCCTGGCTCCACAGCAACCTCCGGCAGGACAACCGTGCGCTGCGCACGGGCTGGCTGCAGAGCCTCTCGGCACAGGTCGTGGCGGGCCGCTTCAAACTGCTGGTGCGCGGGGCTGACTTGTGGTACCGCGACGAGAGCCGCACCGCCGCCTCGGCTGCGGATGCAGGCCGCCGCACACGCCATTACCACGCCTTCACACCCATGGCCTCGGCCTCCTACCGGCTGTGGCACGCCCCGGTGAGTATGTATCTGCGGGCTGGATGGCAGCAGAGTTACCGCCTGCCCACGTTTTCCGAAGCCTATTTTGACCACCTGGGGCAGGCTGCCCTGCGTCCCGAGCGGACCAATCAGTGGAACGGTGGCCTCACGCTCTCGGCGCAGCCGGCGGCCTGGTGGCCCGGGCTCACGCTGACGGTGGACGGCTACACGAACCGCGTGAGCCACCGCATCGTCTCCGTGCCCTACACGCTCTTTGTATGGCGCACGCTCAACATGGGGCGGGTCGATGCCCACGGACTGGATGCCACCCTCTCCTCTCACTGGCAGCCCGCGCCGCAGTGGGCGTTGCGGCTCACGGCCAACTATTCTCTTCAGCGCGTGGCGGACCGCACCTCGCCGGGTGCTGACACCTATGGCAACCAGCTGGCCTACACGCCGCGCCACAGCGGGGCGGCCTCCGTGGGATGCGAAACGCCCTGGCTGTCGCTCACCGCCCATTGCCGCTATGCCTCCGCGCGGTGGAGCACCAACGAGCATCTGCCCACCACTTCTCTGCCGGCCTACTGCGAATGGGGCTTTACCATGGCGCGTTCGTTCGCCCTGGGGCATTGCCGGCTGGACCTCCGCGCCGACTTGCTCAACGCCTTCAACTGCCGCTACGAAGTGGTGCGCCGCTACCCCATGCCGGGCCGGGCCTACGCGCTCTCGGCCACGCTCCGCTTCTGATGCCCCCGGCCTGCCGGCATCTTCTTCGGAATTTTTCTTTTCCAAAATCATATTGTTATGTCAAAAATTCTCCAATCGGCAGCCCTCGCGCTGCTTCTCCCCTTCGTCTTCACGGCCTGCTCCGACGACGACAACACGCCCGACCCTGTCATCGACCCTGTGCCCACACCGGCCACGGCGGCCTATGTCGTGAACCAGGGAAACATGTACGGCGGTGTGGCCGGCAGCATCGACTGCATCGACTTGGAATCGGGCACCACGACCTCCGGCCTGTTCTTCAACGTCAACGCTCAGGCATTGGGCGACTCGCCGCAGCAGGCCGTGCGCCACGGCAACCGTATCTACCTGCCTGTCTACGGCTCTAACCTCCTGTGGGTGGTCAATGCCTCCACGCTCCGGATTGTAGCCAGCGTGCCGGTCAATGCTCCCGAGGCCGTGTGCGGTGCCGGGGAATATGTCTTCGTGGCGGGCAACGACGGCATCGTGACGCGCATCGACACGCTCAACTGCCAGCCCTCGGCCACCGTGGCGGTTGGTCCCAACCCCGCCGGCATCGTGGCGGTGGACAGCCTGGTATATGTCAGCATCAGCGATGGCTACAACTATGCCAACAACTACGAAAACGGCAAGAAGCTCGCCGTGGTCCATGCACGCACCATGCAGGTGGAGCGCAACATCGCCGTGGGCCTCAACCCCGGCGCGCTGTGTGCCAACTCGCGCGGCGAGGTGTTCGTCCTGACGCGCGGCAACTACTTCGATGTGTTGCCCATGGTGCAGAAGGTGTCGGCGGACGGAGACGTGAAGGACTACTGCGATGGCTCGCTCATCACGCTCGCGAACGACTGCCTGTATGTGGTGAACGCCACGGCGGACTATGCCAACAACACGAGCGAAGTGAGCCTCTCCACGTACAACACGCTGACCGACGAGGAACTTCCCATCACGCTCCCGGCGGAGTCCGTGCCGGGCTGGCCCAATGCCATCGACGTGGAACCCGTGACGGGGCAGATTTTCATCAGCTCGGACAAAGGTCCGTCGGACTACGACAAATCGGGCTACGTCTACCGCCTCGCCCCTTGGGGAGAACTGCTCCAACGCTACGACGTTGGCATCCATCCCTTCGGCGTAGTGTTCAAATAGGCGCAAACCCGCCAGGGTAATTGCTCCAATGCTTCACAAGCCCAGGACTTCGTTTCACAAGTCCGGGAGTTCGCTTTACAAGTCCGGGAGTTGTTCGCACAACTCCCGGACTTGTTAGCTTCCTAAAGGTTGTTATAGATTGCTATAGCTTTTTTATAGTTATCTATAGCAATCTATAGCTATCTATCCCTTCCCCCCTTCACGCGCGCTCTTCGCGCGCGCACCTATACGTAATTTATTTCCTCAAAAAAAGGTTCAACCCTTCACAGACCGTCCGTTTCCCGCTGATTTTCATCAGAAAAGCGTGTGAAGGGTTGGTTTTTCAAGCCTTCACATGCACCCTCGCGCAGCACCCCTGCTGAGCCTGACAGATGTGAAGGATTGGAAAAACCAACCCTTCACACCGAAATAGCTGATTTTCATAGGTAAAAGGGCGGTCTGTGAAGGAATGAACCTTTTTTTCAAGGTAAAAAACACGTATATAATAAGGCGAAACCGCCGTTTGTGCCACTCAGCGCAAGCTTTGCAAAAGCCCCCCCAAAAACTTCCACCCGGACACCCCGGCCCGGACAGAGTCATGCGGCACAAAACTCAAAAATGAGACGCTTGCAAAATGGGAAATTCAAGACGGCAACAACTCGGCACAAAAGCAACTGCACTGCGCCAACGTAACTGATACCGACTTGGAAACCTATTATCAGTACATGAACCTTGGATGGCCAAAAGACATCTTACGTTATTACGGTTACGATGGTGGTGGATGGCTCTACATCGAAGAAGTTCCCTCCATCGAAGTAGCCGTCAGCGAGACCAAGTATGCCACGCTCAACCTGCCGTTTGCTGTCAGCATCCCCGGCGACGTGAAGGTGACCTATATCAACGGCATTGAAAGCCAGAACGAGAACACGGTTTACCTGACCGAACAGGAAATCACCGGTGTTATCCCGGCCAACACACCCGTTATCCTCTACACCGAGAGGGGTGGCTGGAATTCCGAACTCTTGAGCGAAACCGAGGAGTTATCCCAAGCTTCATCTTACAATTTCATTCTGTGCTGCGGCCTGCATCTCCCACCGTGGGAGAGCAGGCCGCTTGCGTGTTTTCCAAAGAACACAACTTCATCTGCGGCTAACAAACAAGTGTGATCACATTTCTGACAATAAAGCTAATCCCTGAGGAAACAGGTACTATCGCTTGCCCCCACCACACCAAAACCATACATTTGCGTCCACAACTCTGTGAAAGCAACAGAAAGAACACCTCAAAGTGATTTTACGACGCATCAAGCCCTAACCCCATCATGAACCTACACTTTCTGAAACACTGCATGGCCTGCGCGCTCTGCGCCGCCATGAGCTGCCCGCCCATCGGGGCGCAGACTTCGCTCCAAGCCTGCTACGAGGCGGCGGAGCGCAGACGGAGACACTGGAGAACTCCAACGCGGGCTTGCAGGCGGAGGCGCGCTCCATCGAGGCGCAGCTGGAGCAGTTGGACGATCAGCTACGGCGTGCGGCGGTGCGCACGCCCATCCGGGGCACGCTGCTGGCGAAGTATGCGGAACAGGGTGAGCTGGCCACGGCGGGCAAGCCGCTGTTCAAGGTGGCGGACATGCAGCACCTGTACCTGCGGGCTTACGTGACCGCGCCGCAGCTGACGGAACTGAAGCTGGGACAGACGGTGAGGGTGTTCGCCGACCAGGGGAAGGAGGGACGCAAGGAGTATCGGGGCCGCCTCACGTGGATAGCGGACGAGGCGGAGTTCACGCCGAAGACCATCCAGACGCGCGACGAGCGGGCTAACCTGGTCTATGCGGTGAAGATAGCGGTGGAGAACGACGGACTGATCAAGCTGGGCATGTATGGATCGTGTGTGTTTCACTGACCTGCGCAAACGCTACGGCGGGGTGGACGTGCTGCGCGGCGTGTCGCTCCGCATCGGCGAGGGCGAGCTGTTCGGCATCATCGGGCCGGACGGGGCGGGCAAGACGACGCTGCTGCGCATCCTGGCCTCGCTCCTCGTGCCCGACGGCGGCACGGCACAGGTGTGCGGACTGGACGTGGTGCACCAGTTTCGAGAGGTGCGCCGCCGGCTGGGCTACATGCCGGGGCGTTTCTCGCTCTACCAGGACCTGACGGTGGAGGAGAACCTGCGTTTTTTTGCCCGCCTGTTCGGCACTTCGGTGGAGGCGAACTACGACCTGATTGCCGACATCTACGGACAGCTGGCACCCTTCAAGGACCGGCGCGCCGGCAAACTGTCGGGCGGCATGAAGCAGAAGCTCGCGCTCTGTTGCTCGCTGGTTCACCGCCCCAAGGTGCTGCTGCTCGACGAGCCTACCACGGGGGTCGACGCGGTGTCGCGCCGCGAATTCTGGCAGATGCTGGACCGCATCACGGCGCAGGGCATCACGGTGGTGGCCTCCACGCCTTACATGGACGAGGCGGCGCGTTGCCGCCGCATTGCGCTGATGCAGGACGGACGTTTCCTGCTGACAGACACGCCGCAGGGGGTGGCGCACTCCTTCCCCACCCCGCTGTGGGCGGTGCGCGCTGACAACATGCACCGGCTGCTGCCTGACGTGCGCTGCCTCGACGAGGTGCTGTCGGCCTACTCGTTCGGCGACAGCCTGCACGTGACGTTCCGCTCGGCAGCCGGGGTGGCATTGCTCGAAAAGCATCTGGCGCAGTGCGAACATACGGGAGTGGAAATACAGGCCACGCCGCCGGGCGTGGAGGACGTGTTTATTCATTTAGGCAACAAGGACAATGATGAAGGATGAGGCGGTGATACGGACGGAGGGGCTGACGAAACGCTTCGGCACGTTCGTGGCGGTGAAGGGCATCAGCTTTTCGGTGCGGCGCGGAGAGATTTTCGGCTTCCTTGGGGCGAACGGTGCGGGCAAGACGACGGCCATGCGGATGCTGTGCGGCCTGAGGCGTCCCTCGGCAGGACGGGCGTGGGTGGCGGGCTGCGACGTGGCGCGCAACCCGGAGGAGGTGAAGCGGCGCATCGGCTACATGAGCCAACGCTTCTCGCTCTACGAAGACCTCACAGTGCGCGAAAACCTGAAGCTCTACGGCGGCATCTACGGTATGCGACGCGAGGCTATCCGCGAGAAGACGGAGCGCGTGCTCAAGGAGTTGCAGCTGGAGCGCGAGGCGGACAAGTTGGTGGCTTCGCTGCCGTTGGGCTGGAAGCAGAAGCTGGCGTTTTCCGTGGCCATCTTCCATGATCCGCAGATTGTGTTTCTCGACGAGCCGACGGGCGGGGTGGACCCGCTGACGCGCCGCCGTTTCTGGGAGATGATTTACGCGGCGGCGGAACGGGGCATCACGGTGTTCGTAACCACGCACTACATGGACGAGGCGGAGTACTGCGACCGTGTCAGCATCATGGTGGACGGGGAGATACGTGCCCTCGACACGCCGCGCCGACTGCGCGAAGCATTCGGGGCAGAGGGGATGGACGAGGTGTTCCAACGCCTGGTGCGGACGGAGCGGACGGACCGCGGTGCCGGCGCAGCGGCGGACGCAACGGACGAATAACGATTGTTTGGTGCAAGCATGAAGACTTTTATCAGTTTTATACAAAAGGAGTTCCGCCATATCCTGCGCGACAAGCGCACGATGCTGATTTTGCTGGGCATGCCCATCGCGCAAATCCTGCTCTTCGGCTTTGCCATCTCCACGGAGGTGAAGAACAGCCGGGTGGCGGTGCTGGACCCTTCGGGCGATGCGACGACGCGCCGCATTGTGGAGCAGCTGGATGCCAGCCAGTACTTTGAGGTGGCGCACCGCGTGGACCGCATCGAGGAGGTGGACCGCCTGTTCCGCCGGGGCGACATTGCGCTGGCGGTGGTGTTCAGCCCGAACTTCGGCTCGAAACTGCAACACACGGGACAAGCCCGCCTGCAACTGATTGCGGACGGCACGGAGCCTAACCAGGCGCAAATGGTGGCGGGCTATGCCTCGCAGGTGGTGCAAAGCGCACTTACCCGGAGCGGCAGCGGCGCAGTCAACGGCGGAAACAGCTCGGTGGACAGCGCAAGCGGCGCGGCGGTTGGCAGAGGCGGCGGGGTGAAGACGTGCATCCGCTACCTGTTCAACCCGCAGTCGAAGAGCGCGTTCAACTTTGTGCCGGGCGTGATGGGGATGATTTTGCTGCTCATCTGCGCCATGATGACCTCCGTGTCGATTGTGCGCGAGAAGGAGACGGGCAGCATGGAGGTGTTGCTGGCTTCACCGATGCCGCCGCTGGGCATCGTGTTGGCCAAGACGGTGCCCTACTTCGTATTGTCGGGTGTGAACCTGGCCACCATCCTGCTGCTGTCGAAGTTCGTGCTTGGCGTGCCGGTACAGGGCAGCTTGGCGTTGCTCCTGGGCATCTCGTTGCTCTACATCCTGCTGTCGCTCTCGTTGGGCTTGTTCATCTCGAACATAGTGCAGTCGCAGATGGCGGCGGTGCTGGTTTCGGGCATGGGACTGATTATGCCTACGGTGATTCTCTCGGGCCTGATGTTCCCCATCGACAGTATGCCGGAAATACTGCAATACATCTCGGGCATCGTGCCAGCCCGCTGGTTTATCAGCGCGGTGCGCAAGGTGATGATCGAGGGGGTGGAAACGCTCCACGTGATGAAAGAAATCTGCGTGCTGGCCGGCATGACGGTGGCACTGCTGACAACAAGCATCCTGACGTTCCGCGTAAGACTGTAAGCGGGGAAAAGCCATTCAAATATCCTCTAAGACACAACAATGATGCTGTATTTTCTCATAGAAAAGGAATTCAAGCAATTCCTGCGCAACAGTTTCCTGCCGCGCATGGTGATGATGCCGCTCATGATGATGCTCGTGCTGCCCTGGGCCGCCAACCAGGAAGTGCGCCACCTGGCACTCTGCGTGGTGGACCACGACGAGTCGGCCTATACGCACCGGCTGACGGAACGCATCGTGGCAACCGACTACTTCCACTTGGCGTGCCGCGCCTCCACCTACGACGAAGCCTTGGAACGGGTGAAGAACGGCGAGGCCGACATGGTGCTGGAATTTCCTGCCCACTTTGAACGAGACAGCCAACGCGGCGAACAGCCCTCGGCCTACGTGGCCACCAATGCCGTGGACGGCACGAAGGGGACCATCGGTTCGTCGTATCTCGCACAGATCCTGGCCTCACCGCTGCCCGACGAGAAAGCGGCCCAAGCCATCCTTTCGCCCCTGAGCCAGCAATTCCGTTTCAATCCCCACTTGGACTACAAAGTGTTCATGGTGCCGGCCATGATGGTGATGCTCCTCACGCTGCTGGCGGGCTATCTGCCGGCACTGAACATCGTGGGCGAGAAGGAGAAAGGCACCATCGAGCAGATGAACGTGTCGCCCGTGAGCCGCCTGCAATTCGTGATGGCGAAGCTGCTGCCCTTCTGGGCCGTGGGGCTGTTTGTGATGACGCTGTGCCTCGTGCTGGCCGCCGTGGTCTACGGCCTCGTGCCGCAAGGGTCGTTGGGCAGCATCTACGCCCTGGCGGCGGTGTACATCCTCGTGGTATCGGGCATGGGACTGGTCATATCCAATTACAGCCACACGACGCAGCAGGCCGTACTGGTGATGTATTTCTTCACGATGATACTGCTGCTGATGAGCGGCCTGCTCACACCGTTGCGGAGTATGCCGGAGTGGGCGCAATACATCGCGGCAGCCAATCCGCTCCGCTACTTCGTGGAAGCCATGCGCGCCATCTTCCTCAAAGGCAGCACGCTGGCCGACCTCAGCCGCCAAGTCCTCGCCCTCCTCTCCTTTGCCGCCGTGTTCAACGCTTGGGCCGTGGCCACGTACAAGAAGGTGGAATAACCTCTGCCAGAAAAGCCGCCCTTTCCCCCACCCAGCCGGCAACTTGTCCTGAAGACGGAAAAGGTTATCGTCAAGACAGAAACTCTGCTCCAGAAGGCGCGAACTCAGCTCCGGATGGCGTACACACCACACCTTAGGGCGGAAATACTGCTCTCTTTAAGATTTCTTCAAACTGTTAAATCAAAAATTCCCAGTTTGGGATTTCACAGGTCAATGCTTATCTTTGTGATAGCAAAAGAAAGAGGGAAGTATCCAAAGCCCCCCTTCCTTTTTTTCTGTCTCTACCTTCGGCGTTACAAGGCCTACTCCTGGATTTTCTAAGCCCAGTGTGAAAAGTTTCACACCAGGTGCTGAAAGTCCAGCACGGCGATTTGACAATCCAAAGCCTGATACCGCAAATCCGACACGCCGAGCCGTGCAAAAAGCTGGCACAAAAGCCGCGCAGGAAGGATAAAGGTGTTCATATCATTTGGTCTTCAACGCCCCAGACGGTTAATCCACACAGCTCACATTCTGCCCTTTAATGAGATAACTCCGCAGTTTTAAAGCCTCGAACGGATGCGTTTTATAAAAGAAGTATAAATTTGCACAGAATCCTTTGATTCTAAAATTCTATCAAACCATACTACCGTGTCAGACTACGTTTTAAAAGAAAAAGCCATACGTACGATTGTAGCCAGTGCTGTAAAATCGTATGCCAACGGCTTCTGTACCCGCCATCTTGCAGAAGTTGATAATGAAAACGGAGTTATCAACATGAAAATTCACAACGTGTTTATCGCAGCTTTGGGGCCGGAAATCCAATACTATTCGGCTCTCGCCCGCTCGCTGGACAGCTCACTGGGAAACATGATTGAGGGAATGGCCATCGACATTGCCGCACTCAACTACGAAGTAAAACAACACGTGGAAGGGGTGCTGTATAAAGAACAAACGGACTTCATTGCCGAACTGCTGGAACAATACAAACGGCATGAGGACAGAAGAACCCCAAAAGTAACAGATTATCTTGGAATCTCCCGAAAAAGAGGTCATGCCCAAACCAAACGTCACGAAAGTGACTATTATCTCTTTGATGCGGAAACCAATGCTCACTACTTGATTGAATTGAAAATCGGAGGCGACCTTGACAATAAAAAAGCTCGTTCTGAAAAAGAAGCTCTGCTGGAACAATATTGCATTCTCACGAATGAATTGGGCGAGGACAGGGTGAAAATCTTATTTGCCACAGCTTACAACCGATACGGCGAAGATAGACCTTGGACACAGGGGCGTGTGAGACAATTCTTTGCGGAAGAAGAACTGTGCATCAGTCGCAATTTTTGGAATCTTGTGTGCAAATCGGAACAAGGCTACGACATTGTCATAGATGAGTACAAAAAGAATGCACATTTCATCCATAAGGCATTAAACGACATCAAGATTGCGTATCTTCCCCAAGAATAAATGAAAGACCCTAACTGGCGCAAATGCGTTCTTCATGCAGACAGCCGCGAAATCATCAGGCGTATTCCAGACAACGCCATAGATTTTATCTTAACCGACCCTCCCTATAATTTGGGACAGCACTCAACGGGAAACATTCCCCTGCCCGGACGCACAGCCATGAACAACGATGTGGCTGACTGGGACAAGATTGATTTTAACCCTGAAGAGTGGGCAGATGAACTCATCCGTATTTTAAAACCTACGGGCAATCTTTTCATCTTCACCTCCTACAACCAATTAGGCCGCTGGTACGAATGCCTGGACCATAGGTTTGACACATCAAACTTTATGGTATGGCATAAAACCAACCCCGCGCCAAAAATCTTCAAGGCAGGCTTTCTCAACAGCTGCGAGATGATTTTCACTTGCTGGAACAAAAGACACACATGGAACTTTATCTCGCAAGCAGCAATGCACAATTTCATCGAAAGCCCTATCTGTATGCGACCGGAACGACTGACCAATCCCAAACACCCTACCCAGAAACCTGTAGCCATACTCAAGAAAATGATAGAAATTGCCTCCAACGAAGGAGATATCGTTTTTGACCCTTTTATGGGAGTAGGGTCTACCGGCGTAGCAGCATTGGAATTGGGAAGAAGATTTATCGGCGTGGAAATTGATGAAACCTATTTCCAAGCTGCACGAGACAGAATAAACGAAACGCTTGACAGCCTCAACACCCAAGCACACATGAACAGCAACCATCCATCTCATCAGGAAACCTATACAACTATAGCGCACGAACCCTGCATTGCCTATCAAACACCTTTGTTTGAATTGAACAACTTCTTTCAACATTCGGAAGGAAGCAATACTGTCAATGTAAACTTGCCCTCCGGATTAGCCCCTATCATCAAATGGCCAGGCGGAAAGGAGAAAGAACTAAAGTATATCCTGCCCAATATTCCAACCTTCAACCGTTTCTTTGAACCGTTTGTAGGAGGTGGGTCCGTGTTCATGGGATTGCAAGCCAAAGAATACCATATCAATGATGTTTCTTCTGAGCTGATTGCATTATATCAATGTATCGCTACCACAGACTCTGCTTTTTTCCAATATGCCGAAGCTATGGATAAATCATGGAAAGCAGCTGCGTCGTTCTTTCAAGCAAATCCCTCGTTGGTAGATACTTACTTGAATTACAGAATGGAACGCATGGAAAAAGATACACTGAAAAGCCACATTCATGCTTTTTGCCAAACTCATAAAGAGGACATACAAAATATAATGGATGAGGTTTTCCAACCTTTCCCAAGCATTCTGATCCAAGAAATAGAAACCAATCTTTTCAGAAAGATGGTACGGATGAAAGTATTGGAACAAGAAAAACATGAACTGCCTGAAAATGATTTATTCGATAATATCGAAACTGCCATCAAAAGTGCCTTGTACATGAATTACCGCTTCCTTTATAATCACAAAGACACGGCAAAAATTAATCCTATACTTCATTGCGCCTTATTCTTCTTCATACGCAACTATGCGTACAGCGGGATGTTTAGATACAGCAGTAAGGGGGATTTTAACGTGCCTTATGGCGGAATAGCCTACAACAGTAAAACGATGACAAAGAAGTTGGAGTACTACCGCTCCACCGCTCTGCTCCAACATTTTGTCCATACAAAGATTTACAACCTGGATTTTGAAGCCTTCTTAAGGACAGTACAACCTGACACGACTGATTTCATTTTCTTAGACCCTCCTTATGACAGCGAGTTCAGTACGTATGCGCAAAACGCTTTTACGCGAGAAGACCAAATACGTTTGGCTAATTTTATGCTGAACGAATGCAAGGCTAAATGGATGATGATAATCAAACATACCGATTTCATTTACAACTTGTACAACAAAGAAGGCATACGCATACGTACTTTTGACAAAAAGTATTTGGTGAGTTTCATGAACAGGAATGACAAAGACGTGACGCACCTGCTGATAACCAACTACTGATAATTATACCTTGATGACGTGAGGGGAAAATACACATCAACTTATTCAGATGTATTTTCCTCCACACGCCAAGACTCCAAACCGATACAGCCATTCCCCCTCTCCCACTCCACCCTCACCACCCTGACCCGCATTACTCCATAGGTAGCCATAAACTCCTGTGTATTACCTAAAAAACCAAAGAAATGCTTACTTTTGCCCCAAACTTTATTAACCCTACGAAAAAAACAGGCCGGACATGAAAGAATTCATGCGCGTGATGCGACAATATGTCAAGCCCTACAAATTATACCTTGTTGGCTCATTGGTGTTTAACCTGCTCTCGGCTATACTCAATGTCTTCTCCTTCGTATCCATCATCCCCATGCTCCAAATGCTCTTCGGCATTGACCAGAACCGCTACGAGTTCATACCATGGTCGGCAGCGGGAATGAGTATGAAGGACATCGCCGTTAACAATATGTACTGGTACACCACAGAGCTGATGGACCAATACGGAGCGGCCACGGCACTGCTCTTCATCGGCCTCTTCCTCGTTACGGCCACGCTCCTGAAAACAAGCTGCTACTTTGCCTCGGTGGGCATCATGGTGCCGCTGCGCACGGGCATCGTACGCGACATCCGCTCACGTGTGTACCATAAAATCACTTCCCTGCCGCTCTCGTTCTTCTCGGACGAAAGGAAAGGAGACATCATTGCGCGCATGAGCGGCGACGTGAACGAGATAGAAAACTCCATCACGGGCTCCTTAGAGATGATTATCAAGAACCCCATCCTGTTAGTGTGCTACTTCGGCGTGCTGATTTACGTGTCGTGGCAGCTCACGGTGTTCACCCTCGTGGTGTTGCCGCTCATGGGCTGGCTCATGGGACGCATTGGCCGCAAGCTGAAACACCAGAGCTTAGACGCGCAGAATAAGTGGAGCGACACAATGGCACAACTGGAGGAGACGCTCGGCGGAATGCGCATCATCAAGGCGTTTACGGCGGAACACAAAATGACGAAACGCTTCGACCGCTGCACCAACGACTTCCGGAAGGCTTCGAGCCGCGTGGCGGTGAGACAGGCTTCGGCCCACCCCGTCAGCGAGTTCCTCGGCACGGCACTCATCGTGCTGGTGCTGTGGTACGGCGGTACACTGATTTTCTCGGACCACTCACCCATTGATGCACCTACCTTCATCTTCTACATGGTCATCCTTTACAGCATCATCCAGCCGCTGAAGGATTTCTCGAAAGCATCGTACAACATCCCGAAAGGCATGGCCTCGGTGGAACGCATCAACAAAATCCTCAACGCGGAGAACCCCATTACGGAAGCAGCGAACCCAGTGCGCGTGGACGGCTTGCACGACTGCATTGAGTTCCGCAACGTGAGCTTCTCGTACAACGGCACGACACCGGTGCTGACAGACGTGAACCTGACGGTGCGCCGGGGACAGACCATTGCCCTGGTGGGACAAAGCGGCTCGGGCAAGTCGACACTGGTGGACCTCCTGCCGCGCTACCACGACGTGAGCGGGGGTGAAATCCTCATCGACGGGAAAAACGTAAAGACACTGGCGCTCTCGGACTTGCGCGCACTCATCGGAAACGTGAACCAGGAGGCGATACTCTTCAACGATTCTTTCTACAACAACATCACCTTCGGCGTGGAACAGGCCACGATGGAGGAGGTTATCGAAGCGGCGAAAATTGCCAACGCCCACGATTTCATCATGGAGAGCGAACAGGGCTACGACACGAAGGTGGGCGACCGGGGCTGCCGCTTGTCGGGCGGACAACGCCAGCGCATCTCCATAGCCCGCGCCATCCTGAAAAACCCGGCCATACTCATTCTCGACGAGGCGACTTCGGCTCTCGACACGGAGAGCGAACGCTTGGTACAGGAGGCATTGGAACACCTGATGAAGACCCGCACCACCATAGCCATTGCGCACCGGCTCTCAACCATCAAGAACGCCGACGAAATCTGCGTGCTCTACGAAGGACGCATCGTGGAACGGGGCACACACGAGGAACTACTCAAACAGGGGGGATATTACAAACGCTTGAACGATATGCAGCAGCTCTGATACGGGCTGCCCAATTCTCTTTTCCATGAAAAAGCCTTTACGCCTTCTCGCTCTGCTCGGCTTCTACGCCACCATGGTGCTACTCTTCGCCGTGGCGAAACTGTGTTTCGTCGTGGCGCAACCGGCGGCGGTGCGCGGCGAGGTGTCGGCGGCGGAACTGGCACAAATCGTGTGGCACGGTTTGCCGCTCGACCTGGCCACGGCGGGCTATGCCGCCGCTCCGCTGTGGCTGCTCTTAGGGCTGAGCGTATGGATGCACATTCGCGGCCTGCAAAGGGTGTACCGCATGTATGCCGCCCTGCTGGCGGCCCTGTTAGCCGTCATCGCCGTGGCCGACACGTGCCTCTACGGTTTCTGGGGCATCAAGCTGGACGGCACGGTGTGGAACTACCTGTCGCAACCCGGCGGCGCGCTGGCCAGTGTGTCCATGTCCTACGCACTGACCGTTACGCTGACAACGGTGGTGGCGGGCGTGGCCGTCTACTACGTGCTGCGCTGCATCGTACCCCGCCAACTGCCACCCTGCCCCCACCGGCTGTGGGCCACGGGGTTGTGGGCGGTGATGGGGGGCCTGCTTTTCTTAGGCATACGCGGCGGTGTGGGGAAAAGCACGGCGAACGTGGGGATGGCGTACTGGACAGACCGCCCTTTTCTCAACCATGCGTCGGTAAACCCGGCCTTCAGCATTTTGGCATCGCTGCAAAAGTCGCGGAACTTTGAGGAGGAATACAACTTTTTCGACGAGGCGGAACGCGCCCGCCTGTTTTCCATGCTCCGCTTCTCCACTGAGAGCGTAGAACCCGACACGTTGCTCCGCACCCGGCGGCCCAACGTGTTGTTGGTGCTGATGGAAGGCTGCGGAGGCACGTTTGTGCATGCCGTGGACGACAAGAGCGACCCCAACATCACGCCAAACCTGAACCGGTTGGCGGCAGAGGGCGTGGTATTCACCGAATGTTACGCCAATTCCTTCCGCACGGACCGTGGAACGGTGTGTGCGCTGAGCGGATTTCCGGCTTTCCCCGACGTGAGCGTGATGAAATTGCCTGGGAAATGCGGCCGGCTGCCTTCCATCGCGGCCTCGCTACGCCGCGCGGGCTACTCCACGGAATTTCTCTACGGCGGCGACATCAATTTCACGAACACGAATGGTTATCTTTTAGCCACGGGCTACGAACGTACCTTTGGCGAAACGTCATTCCCGGCTTCGGTGCGCCGCACGCACGACTGGGGCGTGACGGACGCCATTGCCTTCGACAGTCTCCTGGTCCGCATCAACCGCTACCCCACGAATCGCCCCTGGCACTTAGGGTTCCTCACGCTGGCCAGCCACGAGCCGTGGCAGGTGCCCTACCACCGCATAGCGAACGACGAGAAGGCCAATGCAATGGCGTATCTCGACGACTGCATCGGCCGTTTCACGGATCGCCTCCGCCAATCGCCGCAGTGGGACAACACGCTGGTGATTTTCCTGCCCGACCACGGCATCCCCTACCCCGAAGGACTGACGGAAACAGACGAACGCAAGTCGCACATCCCCATGATATGGACCGGAGGGGCGGTGCGCGAACCTCGCCGCGTGGAGGTGTTGTGCAACCAGACGGACTTGCCCGCCACACTGTTGGGACAGTTAGGGCTGCCGCACGACGATTTCCGCTTCAGCCGCGATGTGCTGAGCCGTAACTATACGCATCCGTCGGCGCTCCACGCCTGGAGCGAAGGCATCTACTATAAGGACAAAACAGGCATCACGGTGCTGAACCTGCTCACGCAACCGGTGGGCACGTTCCGCGAAGCTCCGCAACCGTCGCAGCGACGGACCAACGCGGCCAAAGCGTTCCTGCAAACGGCCTACGATGCGCTGGGAGCACTGTAGTAAAGCCTTGAAAACGAAGCTCTGTTGGCAGAATGATAAGCCCAAACGGTAAGTAGGTGTTGAAAATTAGTTTATATCATGTGTGCTCTATTGGGATGCAGTTAGTTTCTTTTTTTGAGGGAGCATAGCGGGCTATGTGACCGAAAAAACAAGGAACTAAATGCGCCCAAGAGGGGACAGATGATCTATGCAAACTTTGATTAAACATATAAATATAAACTAATTTT
>JALEYW010000012.1:0-14255 GCA_022773145.1 Bacteroidales bacterium | reverse complement strand
AGAACGATTGGAAACAGGTAGACATCGCCATATCAAAGAATGGACTGATATCAACCTTTCCCCGAATTTGGTTATCAAACAACGTAAAACTATAGGCAAAAAATGCGTAGGTTTTTGACGTCTGTTTTGAACACCCTACCCTTCAGGGCGCAGCCTGACGGCCATGGGGGCTTAACTTGCTGAGGTTTCAATGTTTATCGGCATTCTTGAACTTTTACCGGACACCAATAAATTATAAATAAATGTAGTGATTTGGTACAGACCCCTCGGGCCATCCCGCATGACATCCAGAAGTGGGAGCAGAGCGGATTAGGCATCCGGCTCGCCGCTGAGAAGCTTGTGCATGAGTTTGGCGTTGCGCATCATTTCCACCGCCCGCCACACGTCGCGGTCGGTGCGGAGCAGGTATTCCTCGCGACCGGCATCATAGTAGTAGCTCTCCACCAGGGCGGACTCGACCACCTTGCGTATTTCCGTTTCCCAACGGACAAAATCGAAGTCTTCATTGTGGTGCAATTTTTTTTCGAGTGCCTCTAACTCTTGGCGGGCCTCGGCCTCGTAACCTTCAAAGCGGGCCACCTCGCGGAGGGTTTTGAGCAGGCGCAGACTCTGGCGGTCGTAGCTGAAGTCACTCTGCTTCATGAAACGGCAGAAGTCGGCATATTCCTCCTCCGAAAGGGAAAATTCGGTGGGCGAGTTGATGCGCGGATGCTTGGCGCGGTAGTTGACGCAGTAGTCGAAGAGCTGCTGGCTGTTCTGCAAGTAGACCAGGAGATTGGGCAGACTGTCGGTGGGCAGCTCTATGTCGGGCGTGATGCCGCCCCCATCGCGCACAATGCGACCGGCAGCGGTGCGAAACTCGCGGCAGAGGGAGTCGGGCAGGTGGACGGGCACGCCGTCCTTGAACTCGTATGCCTGGACGCAACGGCCGGAGGGGATGTAGTACTTTCCGGTGGTGAGTTTGAGCACGGCTTTATAGGGAAGCTCGCGACTTTGCTGCACCAGGCCCTTGCCGTAGGTGCGACGGCCCATGACAAGGGCGCGGTCGTAGTCCTGCAACGTGCCGGCGGTGATTTCGGCAGCAGAGGCCGACTGTTCGTTGGTCAACACGATGAGGGGGATGTCGGGATCCTGGGGGTCGAGGGTGGTTTTGTACACATGGTTGAGCTCGCGCACCTTGCCCTTGGTGCTGACAACATCGCGGCTGCGGGGAATGAAGAGGTTGACGGTTTTCACGGCCTCTTCGAGCACGCCGCCGGGATTGTTGCGCAGGTCGAGAATGAGGCTGCGCGCTCCCTGCTGCTTCAGCTCCACCATGGCGCGGCGTATCTCGTTGCTCGTGCCTTCAATAAACTGCGAAAGACCAATGTAGCCAATGCTGTCAGTCACGATGGCGGCCAACGACACGCTGGGCAAGACGATGTTGCGACGCACAATCTTGAAGGTATACGACTTTCCAACGGAAGGGCGGCGCACTTTCAGCTCTAAGGTGGTGCCGGGCTCGCCGCGCAACCGTTCGCTCACGGAGTTGGAATAGAGGGTGCGAGACTCGTCGTCCTGTTTGTCGCAGGGTGGCACTTCCTTACCATCGATGGCGAGGATGACGTCGCCGGGCAGGAGGCCGGCCTGCGCAGCGGGCATGCCGCCGTAGGGCTTGCGCACAATGCAGCGGTTGTCGCTCTGGCGGTAGCTGATGATGGAGCCGATGCCGGCATACTTGCCCGTGGTGAGCTGTTTGAGGGAGGAGGTTTCATCCTCGGGGTAGTATTCGGTGTAGGGGTCGAGCATCTCCAACATATAGGCCAGGGCATTGTCGATATTTTTCCGGGCATCGAGGGTGTCGACGTAGTAAAGGTCGAGCTCGCGGTACAGGGCGTTGAAAATGTCTAAGTTCTTGGCCACCTCAAAGTTGTGCTTGCTTTGCTGGGCCATGGCTTGGCCGGGGAAAAGGCAGCAAAGGATGATCAAGAACTTAAAGAAAAGGGGAATAGGGTTCATAGAAAAGGGTACAATGCAAAAGGGCAATAACGAAAAACAGGATTTCTCAACACGAACGCTGGCTGGCCCAAGCGGCGCGTATGTCTTGCCATACGGCTTCAGGAAGGGCGGTGCCCACCACCTCGATGATGTGGCCGGCGAGCAAGGAACCAAGCCGGGCACAGTCGGAAAGGCTGCCGCCCGTGGCGAGGGCGAAGAGGAAACCGGCAGAGAAATAGTCGCCGGCAGCGGTGGTGTCGACCACATGGGGCACTTCGCGCGCCGGACATGCCACCTGCTCCTCGCCACGCCGCACCCACACACCGCGCTTGCCGACTTTGACAACGGCTAAGGAGCACATTTCGGACAGCAGGCGGAGATTGTGCTGCGGGTCGGCCACGCCGGTAAAGGCTTCGGCTTCCTGTTCGTTGGCAAAGACGATGTCGCTCTGCGCCAGCAGCTCGCGGAAGAAATCGCGGTTTTCTTCCACAATGTTGTAGCTGGCCAGGTCGATGCACACCCGGAGTCCGGCCTCGCGGGCCAACTCTACGGCACGACGGATGAGGGCATGGTTCTGCACGAGATAGCCCTCGATGTAGAAGTAGTCGTAGCCGTCGAACCATTCGGCCCGGATGTCGTCGGGTTCGAGGGCTGCCGCCGCTCCGAGGTAGGTGCCAAATGTGCGCTGGCCGTCGGGGGTGATGATGGTGGAGGCTACGCCGGTGGGGAGGTCGTTGTCGGTGAGCAACCGGGCGGCAATGCCGCGCTCACGGCAGTGGCGGGCAAAGAAGTCGGCCGGCTCGTCGCGCCCCACCTTGCCTATGAGCCCCGGCTCGCCGCCAAGGTTGGCAAAGGCCAGGAGGGTGTTGCAGGCGGAGCCGCCCGTGGTGCGCCGGGGAGAGAGCGCACGAATGCGCTCACTCACTACGAGATAACGCTCCGTGGAGAGCAGCTGCATGGAGCCTTTGGGGAGGTCTAACTCCTGCAACAGGGTATCGTCATTTACCTGTACGAGCACATCTACCAGGACGTTGCCCATGCCGAGTATACGTTTCATCTGATTTTTTTTCAATTTTTCTGTGCAAATATAGGGCTAATTTAAAAATATGCCTTACCTTTGCACCGCAATTCAGGAAAAGAGGCTCATATTTGCCGCTTAGAATTTGCTTCAGTAGCTCAGTTGGTTAGAGCACCTGACTGTTAATCAGGGGGTCGTTGGTTCAAGCCCATCCTGAAGCGCAAAGCAAAACTGCTTCACTGAATTGCACTTGCTTCAGTAGCTCAGTTGGTTAGAGCACCTGACTGTTAATCAGGGGGTCGTTGGTTCAAGCCCATCCTGAAGCGCAAAGGGGCATCCAAGCAAAGACTTGGATGCCCCTTTATTTTGTGCGAAAGCTGCGAGTCTGTTTTCGGAAAGGGGGGGAGGCGATGGGGTCAGAATGCAGATTTACCAACCCACTCTTCCCTTCTACGTCATTGACAATCTGCTGCAAGGCGGCAACAAAAAATCCCTTCGATGCCGAAGCAAGGAAGGGAGTGAAAATCTGAAGGAATGACTAACAAATTAGGCGAGCTTGTTCACGTGGATTGCGATGCTGCTCTTGAGGTTAGCTGCCTTGTTCTTGTGGATGATGTTAGTCTTAGCAAGCTTGTCAAGCATCTTCTGCACTTTCGGCAGAAGCTCTACTGCAGCTGCTTTGTCAGTCGTAGCGCGGAGCTTACGTACTGCATTACGCATTGTCTTAGCGTAGTATCTGTTGTGCAGTCTGCGAGACGCCGTCTGACGAATTCTTTTTACAGATGATTTGTGGTTTGCCATTTCTTATTATTCTATTATTAGTAGTCCCTAGGAGAGTCGAACTCCTCTTTAGAGAATGAAAATCTCTCGTCCTAACCGATAGACGAAGGGACCAAGCCTTCAAATCATTATGCCTCTCGGCCTGATTTGCGAGTGCAAAAGTAGAACAAGTTTTTATACTTGCAAAGTTTTAGCTGATTTTTTTCAAAAAAAAGTGTGTTTTTTCATGTTTCGGTCACTTTTCATCCCGTTTATAAGCCTTTTCAAGGGCCGAACGCCCTATTTTTGTATTCTCCAATGCTTCCTGTTGAAGTGGCGGATGTTTTTAAAACTTCTGTATCATGAAATCGCAAGCCATAGTGCTCCGAAGCATCAAATACAACGATGATACGCTCATTGTTCACCTCCTCACAGCAGAGATGGGCTGTTTGGGTATGAGCGTCAAGGTGAGCCGTTCACGCCGTACGGCGGTGCGCCACACGCTGTTCCAGCCTTTGGCTGTGCTTGATGTGGCGTGGGACCACCGCCCCAAGGCCAGCCTGCAGCGACCGAAGTACGCAGCGGTCGCCCTCCCCCTCGTTTCCCTTCCCTACGACCCCTACAAGTCGGCCATCGCGCTTTTCCTGGCAGAATTCCTTTATTATGCGTTGCGGAGCGAACCGTACAGCCGCAGTGTGTACGACTACATTGTTCATTCTGTGGCATGGCTCGATACCTGCACGCACTCATTTTCCAACTTCCATCTGGTATTCCTGCTTCGCCTCGCGCGTTTTCTGGGATTCATGCCTAACGTAGAGGATTTCGCGGCAGGTGCATGGTTCGATATGCGAAGTGCCACATTTGTCGATCAGCAGCCCCTCCACTCCGAATGCCTGCAGCCCGCAGATGCGGCGTTGGTGCCCAAACTCCTGCGTATGCGCTATGAGACGATGCACGTGTTCCGCTTTAGCGGTGGCGAACGCTCCCGCCTGCTGGAACAAATCAATCTGTTCTACAGTCTCCACCTACCGGGTTTTCCCGAACTGAAATCGCTCTCGGTACTGAAGGATTTGTTTTAGGAGTGTGGCGTACTCCGGCAAACTACTTCGTGGGCTGTTCTGAAAAACAGCAGTCCGGATGTTGGACAAGTCCTTTCCTTCCACTACATTTGCAGCCTTGACAGCATTACAGAACACAAAACACAGATTCTTGATAATATTCACTAAACCGGAATTAATTATATGTGTGGTATTGTAGGATACATAGGTAGGGCGAAAGCTGCCCCCTTTCTTATCAAAGGACTCCACCAACTGGAGTATCGCGGATATGACAGTGCAGGCATTGCCCTGACACAACCCGAAATCGGCCGTATTGAGGTGTTCAAGGCCAAAGGCAAAGTAGACAATCTTGAAAGAAAGCTCCGGCAGTCGGCCGCTGATGCCGCAGACTTCACGGTGGGCATAGGCCATACGCGTTGGGCCACCCACGGCGAACCCTCGGAAACGAACGCTCACCCCCACCTGTCGGGCAGCGGCGACTTGGCACTCGTCCACAACGGCATCATTGAGAATTACCAACTCCTCAAGGAACAACTCGTGGAGCTCGGCTATTCATTCCAGAGCGAAACGGACACGGAGGTGCTGGTGCAACTCATTGACTACTTTTACCAAAAGAACGGCAAAAAGCTGAAGAATGCGGTAAGCCAGGCGTTAAAGAAAACCATCGGCGCGTATGCCATCGTGGTGATGGAACGCAACAACGGCAAACACCTCGTGGCTGCCCGCAAGGCTTCGCCCCTCGTCATCGGCATCGGCCAGGACAGCACGGAGTTTTTCATCGGCAGCGATGCCACGCCGCTCATTGAGCATACGCACCAGATGGTCTATCTCGAAGATGAGCAAATAGCAGATATCCGTGTAGGTCACGAGCTCGAAATCACGAACCTCGATGAAATCGTGGCTGAAGTGAGCGTACAGAATGTAGACCTCGACATCAATGCCCTGAGCAAAGGCGGCTATCCCCACTTCATGCTGAAGGAAATTTTCGAGCAGCCGCAGTGCATCGAGAATTGTATGCGTGGCCGCGTTGTCAAACAGGCCGACGGCTCGTATGACATCAACCTCTCGGCCCTGCACAACTTCAAGGCCAAACTCATCCGTGCCCGCCACGTGATTATCGTGGCCTGCGGCACCTCCTGGCACGCGGGGCTCATCGGCAAGCAACTCATCGAGGAGATGTGCCGCATTCGTGTGGAGGTGGAATATGCCAGCGAGTTCCGCTACCGCAATCCTGTGATTGAAAAGGACGATGTGGTCATCGCCATCAGCCAGAGCGGCGAAACGGCCGACACGCTGGCCGCCATCCAACTGGCCAAAAAGGAGGGGGCACTCGTTTTTGGCATAGTCAACGGTGTAGGCAGCAGCATTGCCCGTGAGGCCGAAACCGGCGTGTATATCCACGTGGGTCCCGAAATAGGTGTGGCCTCCACAAAGGCTTTTACCGGCCAGGTCACCGTGCTCACCATGCTCTCGCTGGCACTTGGCCGTGCCCTTGGTACGGTGAGCGAAGAAAAGTTCCAGCAGACTTGCGCCGGACTGATGGAAATCCCGAACCTCATGAAGAAGGTGCTACTCCAAAACGACACCATCGCCAACCTGGCCTCGCAGTTCACCTATGCCAAGAACTTCCTTTATCTGGGTCGCGGCTACAACTACCCCGTGGCACTTGAAGGGGCACTGAAATTGAAGGAAATCAGCTACATCCACGCTGAAGGATATCCTGCCGCAGAGATGAAGCACGGTCCGATAGCCTTGGTTGACAAGGAGATGCCCATTGTCTTTATCGCTACGCACCATCAGCTCTACCACAAGATTATCTCCAATATGCAGGAAGTGCAGAGCCGCAACGGACGCATTCTGGCCGTGGTCACCGAGGGCGACACCGACATCAGTAAGTTTGCCCACGACCTCCTCGAAGTGCCCGATATCCTCAACTGTCTCGAACCCCTTCTGAGCGTTGTGCCGATGCAGCTCCTGGCCTACCATGTGGCCGTGAAGAAAGGGCTCAACGTGGACATGCCGCGCAACCTGGCGAAGAGCGTGACGGTGGAATGACCCCCCAGCATCCCTATCAATCCGGCGGATTGTTTATATAGGGAGTCACTGCAAACGACAGGTATCTCTTTCCGCCACCCAAAGGCAGACATCCATAAAAACTTTCAGAGAGCCTTAACTTAAGAAGGGTGTGTCATTTCACTTGACACACCCTTCGAACTTTTTGTCTCTCATAATTATATCTATCACATCCTAAATCTATTGTTTAGTAGTGACATCATTCTCCTTATTCAATAGAATATCTCAATTAAAGTGTCATAAGTTCCCGACCAATAGCCTTTACTTCATTGAGAATAAGGCTTTCGCGCTCCTTGGACGGCTTCTTCATCCCATTGATGTATTGAGCCATCAAACTCTGGCTGATGCCCACACGGCGGGCAACAGCAGAAGCATTGAGTTCTGGATGGGTGAGAAAAACGCGAGAGATGCCCTGAGGTTCTGGATTATCATACTCAAAGCTCTCAAATGAGATATCTTCATCAAGCGCATACCAATGAATTCCCTCGTCGTCAATCTCATAATCATTACGTTGCTCTTCCGTGGCAGCATTCAGGTGCTTGTACCACAGCAGAGACTGCCATAAAGTTTTGCCTTCATCGGTCAAACCATAGATGCGGTCATTCTCAAACCAAATCTTTTTTACTATCATAATTCTTCCTCCTCTTCAGTCATTGAACTTCCAAAATACTCATTCCACTTTGAGATGGCAAGTTCTTTGTTCTCTTCAAGTACCATTTCTGCACACCTGATGTCCTTGGTTTTCATCCCTTTATTATATACAAGTACAATCCCATCAGGACGAATGTCGAACTTTGCTTTACCATCGGCACTCTTCACGTGAACGTGCATTGGTTCATGTTCACGAGAATAGAAGTAGAATCTTAATCCAAATATGCGTAATATCTCTGGCATGATTTTCTGATTTAATTAAATCATGGTTACGACACACAAAGCATCTTATTACAAAACAAATTCAAACGTCGAGTTTCACTCGGTGCGCACCAATGATTACGGCGCAATATTAGGTAATAAAATTATAACTGCACAATAATCTAAAGACTTTAACTTTTATATACGGGAACGATTTCGTTAAGCCAAAATACCAAAGCGAGCAAGCTCTCTTTGGCTTGGCGAGAACTCGCACTTTTAAGAACTATTTGTTGGTTGGTAATCAATGGAACATCAATGCCATACCTTTTCCGCCACCCAAAGGCAGACATATACAAAAACACAAACAACTCCATCGCTTCAGAGGAGTTGTTTGTGTTTTTGTATTTGGGGCACACAGAACAAGACTTGTCTTTAGTTGTCAGCATTGTCGTCTGAGCAGGAATAGAGGCTAACATTCAGGCGGGACGCACCGCAAGGGTCAGAACGTGAGGCGGAACATGCCACGTATGCCCCACTTCTGCGTGCCCGGATAGTGGTAGTTCATGCGGTGGACATACTCGATATGGAATATCTTGAAAATGTTGTGTATGCCGGCCACCAGTTCGACATAGGGCCGTTTCTTGTCCATGACATGGGAGAGCGACTCAAAGCTTCCATCGGCCTGCATCTCGCCGGGGAAGTAGAGCAGGCGGTGGTCGCCGGCGTTCTTGTCAAGATAAGGATTGTTCTTGCTCGTGAGCGTTCCCCACAACACGTTGCAGCCGATGTACTCACGCCATTTGAGTTTGCGGATGAGGGGAATGCGGTTCAGGATTTTGCCATTCAAGTCCCAGGAGTACATGAGCGAGGCGTAGCGGTCGTTGAGGAACTCCATGTTGTCGATGAGGTTGAAGGTATAGTCCTCCATGATGTACGACAGGTTGGCAGCAGGCATGATGAGCAGGGGGAAAGGCACCTTGTTCCACTGCACGCCGCCCTTGACATAGATGTCCATCTTACCCCAAGAGGCTAACCACAAACGTTTGTATATACCGGCTTCGGTGAAGTTGTAGGCGTAGTCAGCGCGGCCGAAGTTGTAGAGTCCAGCGGTATGGTTCAGGCTGAAGATGGGGGCATCGTTGTTGGCAGCTATGCGTCGCTGCTTGGTGTTAATCCAGGTTACACCGGGCTGGAAGCGGAGGCCAACGGTGAAGTCGTAGGTGCGGATATAGGGATAGCAACCAGCAGATTCACCCGAGATAGAGCCGTTACTGAGTGGCTGATAGAAGAGCGAAAGGGTGGGTTCGTCCTTGGAAGTGCGGGCCTGGATGTTGAAGCGCAGACCGTTCTCCCACTCGCGGTCCCAAAGGAGGCGATAAGTTTCAAAGTACATCATGTGGTTCACCTTGGTCCATTTGAAAGAGGTGAACACATTGTCCTTGTCGGTAGGCATGAACTTGTCGGATGGCGACATCACGTCGCGCGTGTAATTAAAGGTAAGGTTGTTCACCGGGAACTCGCGGGGGAGGTAAGCTTTCTCGTTGAAGGAATAAGTCACCTCGCCCATGCCCTTCACCTTCTGGTCCTTGAAGCCATAGGCTGCATAGCCCTTGAGGAAGAGGTGTTTATTGAAGTTGGCGGTGGTCTGTGCGGAAACTCTCATGCGGAACCCGTCGACGGTGTTCTGCGTGAGCATCGTGTTAACCGGCCCGATATCGACCTTGGAAGGTTTCTCGGGGTCGAGACTTGTTTCCACAAAGTTTTCTATAAATGCTTTGGCCACCCACAGCACGGGTTTGAAGCCCTTGACTTGTTCCAACCGGCGCACGAGTAGGTCGAGGCTACCTTCACTCTTGGTAAGAGAGTCTGCACGATGGGTTTCCCAGAAGGCTTCGTTCTGCATCTGGGCGTTAGAAGCCGTGAGTGTTTCTCCCTTAAACTTAAACGTGCGGTCGGGGATGGGGGCGAAGGAAAAGTTGGAGTACTCGGTGGTTCGCTTCACCTGGAACTTCTGTAGGAACTTAGCTATTTTGAGTTGTACGAGCATATCGTCCTTAATCAGGACTTGCTCGCCCGAAGGCAGCTGCTCGAAGCTTTGGATGATGCGCATGCTCTCGACAAAGTTGACATCGGAGCGCACGGGTATGCCCATGTCGACCTTACGCACACGGTAGGTGCTGTCGGCCAGGATGTAAAGGCTTCCGGAAAAGCCGAAGTCCTGCGGGTTGTTGGGGGTGAAGTCCACACGTATACACTTGTCCTTGCCTTCTACCATGAGGGTATCGACAATAAAGTAACGATAAAAGCTGATGCCTGTATGCGTAGCGATGGGACTGGTAAAGGGATATTGTAGCAGCCGGACTTCGTCCTTGTAGATGTCGACATCGGTGAAGCAGTCCTTCAGCATGGTGTTGACGATGTCGCCCGTGTTCAGGAGGTCGTTGATGCCGTTGGAGCGTTGTCCGAGTATGATGCTCTTTTCCGATTTGGGCTCGCGGCGGTAGATGAGCCGCGTAACGGTCTCGTCGACCGAGATGGGAAGGATGAGCTTCCCGGTTTCGTTGCACACCTCCACGTGTTCCTTGAGGAAGGGAAACTTCTTGAACGAACCTTCCTCGAAAATGCGGTCGGTAACTTCGTTGAGTGCGAAGGTAATTTTGTTGTATTTGTCTATGCTGTAATAGTCGTAAACATGCAGGTCGCTCTCCTTCTTGGCCTCAATGACTTTTTTCATCAGCTCCACGGCGGGATTGTTCTTGCGCGAGTATTTGGTCTTCTTTCCCACCACGACAGCAGCGTTCAAGGCCGTTTCAAGGGCGTCGAGCTTGAACACGAGTGAGTCGGCAGCCGCCTTCACGGAAACGGTTTTCGTTTCATAGCCTATGACCGAAAGGCGCAGTTTCCCGGCTCTGAAGGGGAGTGCGAAGTGTCCCTCCAGGTCGGTTTGGGTGCCGCCGCCACTGGTATAGACCACGTTGACGAAGGGAAGCTTTTCACCCGTCTTGGAGTCGACCACCACGCCGGAGAGCTTTTTCTGGGCCAAAGCAGCCATGACACAGCAGGAGAACAGGAGGAGCAGGAAGAAGAATCTTTTCACCGTTTGAAAGAAATTACAGATTGAGTGGAAAGGATAAGGGGAGTCCTATCAATGAGTTTCAGGAGGAGAGAGATGAAAAGCTTCACGACAAACTCGTCCCATAGGAATCAGGGAAAGGTTTCGTGAAGCTTTTCATGGTTATTCAAGGCTTTAGGCAGCCTTCATGGATAATGTCGAAAGCATTAGTCGATTTCCTCATCGGCTTCGTAACCGCCCATTTCGCGGATGGCGTTCTTCAGCATGACATACTGCTGGAAGAGGTGGTTGATGGGCACCTCGTTCTGCGTGTAGTCGTGCATGGGGCTCTTGAGGAAGAAGCTGAGGAAACGTTGCGTGCCGTAGCGACCCTTGCGGGCGGCGAGGTCCGAAAGGAGCACGAGGTCGAGGAGCAACGGAGCGGCGAGGATAGAGTCGCGGCAGAGGAAGTTGATCTTAATCTGCATGGGATAGCCCATCCAGCCGAAGATGTCGATGTTGTCCCAACCCTCCTTGTTGTCGTTGCGGGGCGGGTAATAGTTGATGCGCACCTTGTGGTAATAGTCCGTGTAGAGGTCGGGCTGGTTTTCAGGCACGAGAATGCTTTCGAGGGTGGACAGTTTGGAAACCTCCTTCGTGTGGAAGTTAGCCGGTTCGTCGAGCACGAGTCCGTCTCGGTTGCCGAGGATATTGGTGGAGAACCATCCGCTCAGGCCGAGGCAGCGCGTGCCAATGATGGGAGCGAAGCCCGACTTCACCAAAGTCTGACCCGTCTTGAAGTCCTTGCCGGCGATAGGCATCTTGGTCTTTTCGGCCATTTCCCACATGGCGGGAATGTCCACGGTGGTGTTGGGCGCACCCATGATGAAGGGAGCACCTTCTGCCAGTGCGGCGTAAGCGTAGCACATGGAGGGAGCCACGTGTTCGGTATCGTTGGCCTTCATGGCAGCTTCCAGCGCGGCGAGTGTGCCATGCACGTTCTCGTCAACCGGCACGTAGATTTCGGTCGAAGCGGCCCAAATCACCACGATACGGTCGCAACCGTTCTGAGCCTTGAACTGGCGGATATCCTCGCGGAGCGCTTCCACCATGTCCCAGCGTGTGGCGCAATCCTTCACGTTGTCGCCATCCAAACGTTTGGCATAGTTGCGGTCGAAGGCGGCCTTCATGGGCTTGATGGCCTTGAGCTCATCGCGAACGGGTTCGATGTCCTTTTCTTTGAGTACTTCGGCATTGAGCGCACTCTCATAGGCATTGGCGGGATAGACATCCCAGGCACCAAACACAATGTCATTAAGCGAGGCCAAAGGAACTATCTCACCATAATGGAGATATTTCTTGTCTTTTCCTCGGCCTACACGAATTTTATCGTATTGGGTCATTGATCCTACCGGTTTGGCTAACCCTTTGCGAGTCATCAGAACACCGGTAATGAAGGTTGTTGTAACCGCGCCGAGGCCGACGCACATCACGCCTAATTTTCCTGTTGCAGGTTCCATAGATATTTAAAACTTTGTAATATATTGTTGGGGATTAAGCATGCGAACAAGGTGGAAAAGAGAGGCGTTTTCCCTCAACCCACCTGTGAGCCTACTCCTTTAAAACCGCAAAAATCTAAAAAGTTTTCCTTAATTCCAAACAATTAGACCTTAATTTCCCAATAATCGACTAAAAGGGGCTAAATTGAGATAAGAAGAACAATTTAGATGAGTTTATTTACAACAGTTAACTATTTCTGTTACGAGTAGAGCTATCGGATGATTGCTTCGGCCGCGGAGAGCATGTCAAGAGCCCGGTTTTCAGCGGCCTCCATGATTTCGCGCTCGCCGGGACCTTTATCGTTGATGCCGCAAAGGTGCAGAATACCGTGGATAACCACGCGGTGGAGTTCTTCCTCGTAAGGGCGACCAAAGAGTTCGGCATTGGAGCGCACGGTGTCGAGGCTGATGAAGAGGTCGCCGCCGATGCGGTCGCCCTCGGTGTAGTCGAAGGTGATGATGTCGGTGTAATAATCGTGTTGAAGATATTGACGGTTCACCTCCAGAATTTTGTCGTCATTGCAGAATATGTAGGCCACGTCGCCCACACGTTTGCCGTAGCTTGCCGCCACTTCCCGCACCCAGGCCGAAGTTTTGGCCTTCGGCAAAGCGGGCATTTTCACATCAATGGTTTGATAAGTTATCATGAAAAAGGAATTGTGAAACACAGAAGAGCCCTATCCGAATGTTCCGATTAGTCTGCCTGTTTCAATCGAAGAGTGAAGGCTCACCATAAGCGGTTCCGTAACGGCTGCGACCGAGATGTTTGTAAGCCAGGTCGGTTACTTCACGTCCACGTGGCGTTCGGCGGATAAATCCTTCTTTTATAAGGAAGGGTTCATACACTTCTTCCACCGTGCCAGCATCTTCGCCGATAGCGGTGGCGATAGTGGTGATGCCCACGGGGCCACCTTTAAATTTGTCGATGATGGTGAGCAATATTTTGTTATCTATTTCATCGAGTCCGTACTTGTCGATGTTCAATGCCTCCAGTGCGTAACCGGCAATCTGTTCGTCAATGCGTCCGTTGCCTTTCACTTGAGCGAAATCGCGGACTCGTCGGAGCAGGGCGTTGGCAATACGCGGCGTTCCGCGCGAACGTCCGGCTATTTCGGCGGCAGCTTTGGGATCAATGGGCACTCTCAGAATGCCGGCGGAGCGAGTGATGATATGACAAAGCGTTTCTGCGTCATAGTACTCCAAGTGGAGATTGATACCAAAGCGTGCGCGCAGCGGAGCGGTGAGCAATCCGCTGCGGGTGGTGGCACCGACCAGTGTGAACGGGCTCAGGTCAATTTGAATACTGCGAGCCGCCGGTCCTTTGTCTATCATGATGTCGATGCGGTAGTCCTCCATGGCGGAATAGAGGTACTCCTCCACCACCGGAGAGAGGCGGTGAATTTCATCGATGAAAAGCACATCGTTGGGTTCGAGGCTTGTCAGCAGTCCGGCCAGGTCGCCCGGTTTGTCGAGCACAGGTCCGGAGGTAAGTTTGAAACCCACGCCCAGTTCGTTGGCTATAATATTCGAGAGTGTGGTCTTTCCCAATCCCGGAGGACCGTGCAGCAGCGTGTGGTCCAGGGGTTCTCCACGGTATTTGGCCGCTTCGACAAACACGCGCAGGTTATCCACCACCTTTTGCTGACCGCTGAAGTCGTCAAACTGCAACGGTCGCAAAGCGTTTTCAAATTCGCGTTCCGAAGGGGCGGGCGAATGCTGTTCCGCCCTTATGTCAAAAGTATCTTGCTCCATTTCGGGGGCAAAGATAGTGCAAGGCGAGAGAAGAATAAAAGCAAAACGACAGTTTTGATTTTTTCTTCCGAGCCGCAGCCTATCTTCGCGAAGCAAAGTAGTGCAAGGCGAGAGAAGAATAAAAGCAAAACGACAGTTTTGATTTTTTCTTCCGA
>JALEYW010000008.1:0-4390 GCA_022773145.1 Bacteroidales bacterium | reverse complement strand
CGGCAGATAAAATGAAAATCCTTTTATTATGTCCGGTAAAAGTTCAAGGCCGTCAGGCTGCGCCCCGAAGGGGTTGCAGGCTTCCAGCCCGGGGCAGAGCGACCGTAGGGAGCGACACCCCGGGTTACCCGATGTCCGACCTTTGTCGCCCCGACGGAGCAAAAGCAGTGCAAGGCGAGTGCTGAGCAAAAATAAAATCCTTTTATTATGTCCGGTAAATGTTCATGGCCGTCAGGCTGCGCCCCGGAGGGGCAACAGCACACAGCCCAGGGCAGAGCCGAGCGTAGCGTGGCGGCACCCTGGGTTACTTGGCCATCCGGCCTTGTCGCCCCAACGGGGCAAAAGCAGTGCGGACTCTCGTAATACTTTTACATAACGCTGGCGGCGGCTGGGCATATAAAAAGAAAATCCTGCGGCTTTTCTTTTTGCTCTGCGCTCACCTTGCACTGCTTTTGCCCCGTTGGGGCGACAAGGTCAAACGTCGGGATAACCCAGGGTGTCGCTCCCTACGGTCGCTTGCCCTGGGCTGGGGGCTGTTGCCCCTTTGGGGCGCAGCCTGACGGCCATGGGGGCTTAACTTGCTGAGGTTTCAATGTTTATCGGCATTCTTGAACTTTCACCGGACACCAATAAAATCCTTTGGCTTTTACATAAAGCCGGCTGCGGTTCGGAAAAGGCATTTTAAAAAACTTACGTTTTTTATTGCCTTTTCTCTCACCTTGCACGGCTTTTCTTTTCTCTGCTCTCGCCTTGCACAACTTTGCCTCGCGAAGATAGGCTGCGGCTCGGCAAAGAAAATAAAATCCTGCGGCTTTTCTTTTCTCTGCTCTCGCCTTGCACTATCTTTCCATAACATAGGCGGCGGCTCGGCAGATAAAAAGAAAATCCTTTGGCTTTTCTTTTCTTTGCTCTCGCCTTGCACTATCTTTGTCCCCGGACAACAATCCCTTTCACATCCTACGCCATGCAACATACAAAATATTGGTTCATCCTCATCGTTTACAGTCTGCTCGCCGTATGTATCGGCCGGGCACAGAAAAACGTGACGGCAGACAAGCCCGACACGCTGACACTCCCCGCCACTTATGGCCACCACATGGTACTGCAACGCCAAACGCCCCTCGTGATGGAGGGCCGCGTCAAGCCGGGCACCCGGGTACGCATCGTGCTGGGCGAACAACAAGTTGATGCGCAGGCCAACGACGAAGGAACGTTCCGCGCTGCCCTGAAACCCATGGAAGCCGGCGGCCCCTATGAGCTACGCTTCGAGAGCGAGGCCGGCAACCGTACCTTCACCGATGTCTACGTAGGAGAAGTGTGGATTTGCTCCGGACAATCAAACATGGAGCTGCGCGTGAGTGAATGCAGCACCGCCGAGAAAGACCTCAAATTGGCCGACCTGCTCTCCCGTGTCCACTTCTACAACATGGAAAGCCGCTGGCCGCTCTATGCCGAGGTGTGGAAGGAGGAGCGCATGGACTCCGTGGACCAAGGGCTCTATATCCGCCGCGCCGAATGGACGAAATGTGCTGCCGAAACGGCGCGCAACTTCTCCGCCATAGGCTTCCATTTCGCCAAAATGCTGTCCGACAGCCTGAAATGCCACGTGGGCATCATCAGCAACGCCGTGGGCGGCTCCACCACCGAGGGCTGGATTGACGAAACCACCCTCCGCACACAGGCTCCCCAAGTGATGGCAGGCAACTGGATGGAAAACCGCTACATCATGGCATGGGCACGCAACCGCGCCAAGCTGAACCTGCAGGCCGCCAAGAAGAAAAACCACCACCATCCCTTCGAGCCCACCTACCTCTTCAACGCCGCCATCCAACCCATCGCCGGCTACGCCGTGCGCGGCGTGCTGTGGTACCAAGGGGAGTCGAACGCCGACTTGGTGGAGATGCACGAAAAACTCTTCCCCGCCCTGGAAACCTCCTGGCGCAAGGCATGGAACGACCCCCGTCTGCCGTTCTACTTCGTGCAACTTTCGAGCATTTCCACCCGTCCTTCGTGGCCCGAGTTCCGCGACAGCCAACGCCGTCTGGCCGATAGCCTGGACCATACATACATGGTGGTATCGAGCGACGTGGGCGATTCGCTCGACGTGCATCCCCGGCGCAAGAATGTGGTGGGCCGTCGGCTCGCCTCCTCCGTGCTCCACCACACCTACGGCTTCGCCCACATCGAACCCTGCGGCCCACAACCCCTCAGTGCCGAGGCCGAAGGCTACGGCACGGTGCGCATCCGTTTTTCCCACGCCGAGAAACTGCGCTTTGCCGGTCCCTTGAAACCGGAATACTTTGAGATGTGCAGCCGCAACGGCATCTTCTTCCCTGTTCACGAAGCACGCATCGAAGGCTCCGACATCGTGCTGCGTCTGCCCCGTGTGGCCATACCCACGCAGGTGCGTTATGCCTGGAAACCTTTCACCCGGGCCTGCCTCATCAATGCCGGCGGAATGCCCTGCTCCACTTTCCGGCTCGACGTGAAACCGGCACAAAAGAAGTAGGAACAGAACAGGAAAGCGGACATAACGAACACACCGTCCGAAGCACGCGGAAAGACCTTCAGCAACTTTCACAGAAATTTATGGGGTACGAAGCAAGAATAATCCCCAAGTTTTGTACTTTTGCATAAAAGCTCACGCGAGCTCCGGAATTCCCTTCCGACATCATTCTCTTAAATTCAAATACACTATGGCTTTTTTAACTGACGAAAAACTCGTGATTGTTGGTGCCGCCGGTATGATTGGCTCCAATATGGTACAAACTGCCCTGATGATGGGTCTGACGAGCAACATCTGCCTCTACGACGTATTCTCGCCCGAAGGTGTGGCCGAGGAAATGCGCCAGAGCGGCTTTGGCGACGTGAACATCGTGGCAACCACCGATGTGGCCGAAGCCTTCAAGGATGCCAAATACATCATCTCCTCCGGCGGTGCTCCGCGCAAGGAGGGCATGACCCGCGAGGACTTGCTGAAGGGCAACTGCGAGATAGCCGAACAGCTGGGCAAGAACATCAAGACTTACTGCCCCGACGTGAAGCACGTGGTCATCATCTTCAACCCCGCTGACCTCACCGGTTTGGTAACGCTCCTCTACAGCGGTCTGAAACCCTCACAGGTTACCACGCTGGCTGCCCTCGACTCCACCCGTCTGCAAAGCGCGCTGGCCAAGAAGTTCGGCGTGATGCAAAGCGAAGTGAAGGGCTGCGCCACCTACGGCGGCCACGGCGAGCAGATGGCCGTATTCGGCAGCAAGGTTACCATTGACGGACGTAAGCTCACCGACCTCATCGGCACAGCCGAATTCCCCGAAGAGGAATGGGCACAGATGCGCAAGGATGTTATCCAGGGTGGTGCCAAGATTATCGAGCTGCGTCGCCGCTCCTCGTTCCAGAGCCCGGCATACCTCTCTGTGGAAATGATCCGTTCCGTGATGGGCGGCGAAGCCTTCCGTTTCCCCGCAGGTACTTTCGTGAACAACGAAAAGTATAACCACATCATGATGGCCATGGACACCACGCTCGACAAGACGGGCTGCCACTATCAGATGCCCGAAGGTACGGCCGAGGAACTCGCTTCGCTCGACGCCAGCTATGCCCACCTCTGCAAGATGCGCGACGAGCTGGTTACGCTGAACATCGTGCCCGAAATCGAAAAGTGGGGCGAAATCAACCCGAACCTGAAGTAATAGGAAACACGCATATCGTTTCCCCGATAATTGGAGGAGAGGCCATCACGGCTTCTCCTCTTTTTGTATTCCAATGCGACAAAATGAAATTAGAAAAGCAACCATTTTGTTTTGTTTGATTGACAAAAACTATCTTTTTGACTTAAAAAACTGTCACATCTTACAAAAAATAGGTGCAAGGTCTTGCATTTTTGCGTTCAGGTCGTATCTTTGCAACGTGTTTTTCATAGTATTAGATTTAAGGTTAACAAGGTTGGGATACAGTGGTATCCCTTTTTTTGTGCCCGGACGGTTGGGGATGTCCAAGTGGGAAGCACGTGAACAGGTAAAAGACCAACAGCTAAGGTGTCATATAATTATTATTTGTAGCTGTCGGGTAAAAGTTCAAGGCCGTCAGGCTGCGCCCCAACGGGGCAAGTAGCCCGCAGCCCGGGGCAGAGCGACCGAAGGGAGCGGCACCCCGGGTTATCCAGAGTCCCAACCTTGTCGCCCCAAAGGGTAGGGTGTTCAAAACAGACGTCAAAAACCTACGCATTTTTTGCCTATAGTTTTACGTCGTTTGATAACCAAATTCGGGGAAAGGTTGATATCAGTCCATTCTTTGATATGGCGATGTCTACCTGTTTCCAATCGTTCTTTGAATTTGAAATTAACTCGTCTGATTTTATCAGCAAAATGAAGACGTAGTGGCATCATGA
>JALEYW010000002.1:0-14703 GCA_022773145.1 Bacteroidales bacterium | reverse complement strand
CGTGGGAAAGTAAAGCCTGTGGACTGTCCTCTTGTGGATGACCGACCTCGTGTCCTAAAAAGCAATGGCAGGAAGAAGCTGGAAAAACGAGGAGGCATAACTATCTCCGAAGCCGCTAAGTCTTTAGCTTAGCGGTAGTTCACTCTCCCAGCACGATAACTTTGATGTAGTCTTTGAGGTGGAAAGGTCCTTTGCGGTATCCACCTTGCGAGTCGTTGAGAAGAAGCAAGGTGCGGCGTCCGTCGGCCAGTGTGCGGCCGAGGCACATGGCTTCGTAGTTGGCAAAATTTAATCGGAAGGGCTGTGCCGTAGTTTGCCAGCGAGCCAACAGTTTTTTTACCAAGAAATGATTGGTGTCCAGCTGTGGCAGGGAAATACTGCTGTCGATGGGGTAGCCTTCCGCAGGATTGACAATGTAGAGCTTGCACACCACTTCGCTGCTCATTCCGCCGGCCGTAACATTGGCTTCGCGTTCCAAAACGAGCAAACGCCCATCGGGTAATGCCGTCAATGCCGGCACGCCGTAAGCGTAAATTTTTCCAAAATCGTCTTTCCGACCCACATCCATGCGGTAAGCATATTGTGCCACAGGTTGCAGCTCATCATTGAATGCTTGAAGACGAAGTAGATTTTGCACTCCGGGGTGTAGCGGTCCGGCTGCGTTACCATCGATGGGAAGCATGCTTTCGGTGGTGGTCCAAAATCGGTGAGTGGCTTCGCAATAGGTGAGTGCTTCAAAGCCGTAGTTAGGTACAATTTGATTGATGGAAAAAATGGGCGGGATGTTTAGCTTGCGTCCTGTGGGGGAGCCGTTGAGCGTGTATTCCAAAATGTCCTGATCGCCTTCTCCGCTGATAAATAGTGAGCCGGCCGATGGAAACCAGGCAATGTCTTCACAGTCGCGCAGGCAAATGCCTTGAGCGTTGACGCGAGGGTGGGGGTTACCTTTAAATCCTTCCATGTAAACATGGGTCACCTGGCCCGTAGTGGCGTTTTGGTCAATGCGGAATAGGAAGAAGCCGTCGGTGGGTTCCTTGTCGCTCACTACGGCATATCGATTGTTGCCCAGATGAGTGATGCCGCTGTATTGCGCACTGCCAATGTTCCATTGGGCCAGGGATTGCTGTTTCAGTTCCATGGCACTTTGGGCAAAAAGCTTTAAGCCGAACAAACACAAGGCTAATAAAGAATGAATCCTGTTCATGGGCAGAGATAGTTGTAAACAATTAAAAAAAACAATCCGTGTGATAATTAGATGCAGTGGGAATGTGAGACTCCCGGCAGGCAGGCCTCGGCGGTCGGCATCCGATGGCAGTTATTCATCCAGCAGCAAGTCCATCACCATGGGCTGGGCCGCCATAAACATGGCAGCCAATCCGCCCGGTGTGATGATACTGTCGGGTTTGAGGTCGGTGAGCCGCACGTGGCCGTTTTCTACCAGATACCAACCATTGTTCTCAGGTATGTCAAGGTCGCCGTCTATGCCGATATGCAGTTGGAAACCCGGATTGGGGCGGGCTATGGCGGCTAAAAACCTTGGTACGTTGATTACGCGGGCCATGGCATAAGGCTTTGTTTCTTTGAGCGATCCCGGCAGACAGAACCGACGGTATACTTTGTCTACATTGCATTCGCGGCAAAGATAGTCAACAAAGGCGGCTCTAACCGCTGTTTCGTTGATAGCTAAGGTGCGGATGTATACTTTTCCGTTGGGCTCTTTGACTGCTAAGCATAAACCTACCAAGCGGCGTTTGCGTCGTGCCACCAACACGTAACCATCTGCCAAATCTACTGCTTCGAGTGCTGCGAAAAAGTCATTTTCGGAAGGATGTACCATGAAGGGCAGTTCGGAAGTGAGGCGTCGGTAGAATACGTAGAACTCTTGTGGCCATTCGTCCGGGCGGACTACTTCAATCTTGTCGAATGCACCGTCTTTGGAGACGTCGAGTGGCAACTCCTGCCGATAAGAAGCTGTCCAATAAGCTCCATGTTCCGGCTGTTCGTAGAACTTGCGCATCTCTTCATTGGCCGGAATGAGGAAACTGAGTGTGGAGCCTTGTTTGTAAAGGCGGCGATGAGCCTCGTGAAGCAGGTTGGAGGCATACCCTTTCTTGCGGAACTCGGGTAGGGTGGCCAGTCCGGAAATGTAGCCGGCGTGTTGCACTGTACCGTAGAACGTTATGCGGTAGGGCAGTAGCTGCATGGCAGAAACAACTTGGCCGTTGTGGCGCACGGTCAGATTGGATTCATCTGTGTACTTATCCGAAAAGTAGATGTCCATAAAATCTTCCGTGTCGTTAAAGCAAGTGCGCCAAAGCTGACGGGTCTGTTCTTTTATTTCGTTGGGTGAAAGTAGCATGGTTGTAAATAGATATGAAGTATGTATGGCTTGTCAAGAGTTGTTTGTGGCTCACAAGGATTAACTTCGGTGCATGGGATGTTTGGTCATGACTGTAAACTTGTGGAGCAACGTGTGCGGACAATAGGACAGTTTCGCCTTGCGCAATCCTTCAATGCCCAGGTCTTCTTCGCGATTGATCAGGGTGAACTGGGGCGGCAACCTGCGCACAAATTCGCGGCATATAGTGGGGTAAACGCCCTCAAAGCGCGTGTCGGCCTTTTCGGTACAAACGTCAAACGTGTCGTAATTGATGGCCCCGCCATAAGTAAAAGCTACTATTTGTCCGTTTACACGTAGTATGCCGCCTTGACCGTTGAGCTCCTGCCAGTGGTTGAAAACATTCTGGAGCGATTGCTTTTCAGCTTGGTACGTGTAGCTGCCTGTTTCGTTGGTTTCGGCTTTGAGCTTTTCCCATAAGGCATCCAACTCCAGACATTCGTCAAAATGGTCAGGTGTGAGGGGATGGTAGGAGTAGTCAGCATACAATTTGGCAAAGCGGTTGGCAAAGTTGCGTTTGGCTTGCAACTTTTTACCGGAGAATGTGGACAGCGAGTTGCGTAAGTAAATATAGTCCGTGAAGTTACGGTCGGCAGTGGCGTAGAAGTAACCGGGCATTGCCTGCTCTAAATGCGTCAAAGTGTTTTCACACACACCGAGCATCAGGAAGGGATGGCCCCCTACCGTTGCATCGTCTAACAATTCTGCCAAAATGTTGTTCCAATTTCCGTTGCCCACTGGGGCCATATAGGCTGTGTGGCCGTTGGCTTTGAAACGAAACAGCAACCAGTCAGCGTGGAAGGCTACTTCTGTGTCATAAAGGAAACGCCAACTGAAAAGGTTCATGAAGTTGAGATCGCAGTTGCGGCTCTCGGTGGGGTGAACTTTTTCTTGAATAAGCAACCTGTCGGCTAAACTGAGGGGATGGAAAGAAATGGACATTGACCGTGGAGAGCAAGTGTGAAACTGTTTAGTGAATGGTGAGTATAAGTTATGGTTGCTTCGTTTGCGCGGCTAAAAGGTTGTTGGTTTATTCGATGAGTTAGGTTATGACAGCTTTTCAACGAAAAACGCCAATAGCCTTGAGTCTCTGATTATATAATTGCCTGAAGTGTGGTGGCTCTTTGGTATTTCAAAGTCTGAACTTATATACCTTGTCTCCCTCTGCGCAGGGTATGGAGAGCCACAGAGAATCGCGGCCGGCGGATAGTTCCTCGCGCAGGGGCAGAAGTGGAACGGACAGATAGGTGTCGCGTGAGTAATGCTCCGGATCGTTGTGGCGGTCGTGCATGAGCCGAGCTTGGAGAATGCGCGTACCATCAGCGAGCGAGGTCTCTCCTTTGTGCTGTACACCAAAGTAGTGGACACCCTGGCTTGTACCCTGGATTTGCAGATGCAGGTTGATGTACCGTTTCGTTTGCCAGCATGCTACGACACTCACTGCATCGCTTTGAGGATTTTCCTTTTTATAATGCGTAACCGGAAGCGAAAGAATGGGCACGTAGTCCGTGAGGTGCGTGGATGTTTCGCCTCTCACCAGCATTGACAGGATGCGATAAGTGGTGTCCTTCTTTAGTCCGTTGATAGGTTTGTCTAAGGGAAGTATAGTGCCGTCGTCCATCACCAAAGAATTGGCACATCCCGTGGCATCGGTAGGAAGGTCGGCCAATTCTTGTTGGTAATTGGCTGCCGGCTGGTCATCGTCACCACAACCGGCAGTCAGCACAAGCAGTAAGAAAAGCTGCAAGATAAGTTTCATTGAAGGGGCATTCTTTTAAACCTAATTCATAGAACATCCCTGTACAGCCTTCAGATGGTTAATCACGGGATTGGCATACATCGTGAGCATGCACCGTCGGAGGAAAGGCTCATCCTTCTGAGGCAGGTCTATGAGGGCGAGGCGCGATTCAATATAGGCTTCAAACTTCGCCTTCTCCTCCTCTGTGTAGTGAGCGGTGTGATGCTGTGTTCCTTGCAGTAAGTCGAGAGCGACATAGTTGCCGGGATAAAGTGTGTAGCCGGCGTGGATAGCTTTGTCCATGTGTTGGGCCACTGCTGCGAAGAAAGCCGGTTTGGGCAAATGGGCATAAGTGTCAATCCAGCGGTTTGCCGGTTCGGCCAAACGGTATTCCACCCTCCCTTTAAAGCCGAAAATACCCGTTTGCATATTGGCCAGGTCATCCTGTCGGCTTTTCTTGAACTCCGGGTTGTCGCGCTTCTGTTGGAACTCTTTAGCCTTGAGGTAGTCGCATGGGTCGTATTCATAGGAGATGGTCAGCGGTACGATGTTGAGTGCTTTCAGACTTTCAGCCGGGGAGCCTTCACCACCCATGGCCATCATCTTCAGTACTGACTCCTGCGTTTGGTCGTTGGAGTCCTTGGCTCTCCCTTCGCGTTGGGCAATCCAAATGCTTTCATGCTTCTCGCTGATGGCAAAGTGCATGTATTGGCTCATGCGTTTGCTGGAAGCCATGAGCTCGCGGATGCTGAGCGAGCGCTGTACAATGAATGACTTGTTTATGCGTACCAAAGTCTTTATCCAAGGATGAATGAGGAGATTGTCGCCAATGGCAATTTCCACGGTGGTGCGGTAGCCGTTTTGGATGAGCAACACATCAAGCAGTGCCGCATCAAGTACGATGTCGCGGTGGTTAGAAACGAAGGTGAAACTGCCATTGCGATCTTTCTCCGGGATAACTGTAGTGTCGAGTGTGGCACCATTGGAACATTTGTCCAAAAGTTGAAACACCAACGGATAGAAAAAGGTTTTCTGCACCTCTAATGAAGTTTGACAGGCGTAAATCTTTTTCTTTAATATCTCTAACGGTGTGTCCTTGAAGAAAGATTGCATAATGTCGCAGAACTGCTTGTCAGCCAGCAGACTATCGAAGGCAGCAGGTAGCTCTTCGGGCAGGAAAGGACGTATTTCGTCAAAGTCGTGTATGTTCATGGGTACAAAATTGTGCAGTTAGGCATCTCGCACAAGGACAAACTCGGAAGCAAGATGCGGAAACTTCAGTTGTAGTGGGAAGGGTGGATTACATTTTTCCCTCAATGATGTCGCTGAGCACATCCTTGATGTCCAGACCTGCCGCCCGTACCTGTTGCGGAATAAAGCTGGTGGCCGTCATGCCGGGAGTGGTGTTGATTTCGAGCACGTTGATTTGTTCATTGCCTTTTTCACCGGTTAGGATATAGTCAATGCGGATGATACCGTAGCATCCCAGGATGTTGTAGATATGGCGAGTGGTTTCGCTGACGCGCCGTGCTGTTTCTGGAGCAATGCGGGCCGGGGTGATTTCGTCAACCTTGCCGTTGTACTTGGCATCGTAGTCGAAGAACTCCTGTGTGGTTACCACCTCCGTGATGGGGAAGGTTACGATTTCGCCGTCGGGGCGTTTGTAACAGCCACAAGTGATTTCCGTGCCGTTCATCATTTTTTCCACCATTACTTCATCGCTCTCCATCATGGCTTTTTCAATGGCTGCACGGAGCGCGTCAGCTTTCTTCACTTTGGTAACGCCAAAGCTGGAACCGCCGGCATTGGGCTTGACGAAGCAAGGCAGGCCGAGACGGTCGACGAGTTCCTCATCGGCAGGAATAGGTTGTCCTTTGCGAATAAGTACAGAGTCTGACAAGTGGAGTTCCGGGTATGCCCGCAGGAAATTGTTGAGTGCAAATTTGTTGAAAGTGAGTGCTTCAATCAATACATCGCTGGTGGAGTAGGGCAGGCCGATGAGGTCGAAGTAGCCTTGCAGAATACCGTTTTCACCCGGTGTGCCGTGTATGGTAATGTAGGCAAAGTCGAATTCATGGCGACGACCATCGTAGGTGGTGAATGAAAAGTCATTGCGGTCAACATTGCAATGCTCTCCTTTGTAGTCAACTCTCCAGGAGTTGCCTTGAATTTCTACCAGATAGCAGTCGTACTTTTCTTTATCCATAAAGGATAGAATGCCCTCTGCCGAGCGCAGGGAAACATCATGTTCGGAGGAATCACCTCCGGCAACAATGGCTATTGTACGTTTCATAAGAGAAAAGCGGTTATTCAGTTTCTTATTTGATGCCTTGAATGTAAGTGTCCCATTTTTTTACCAGTGCCAGCATATCGGGAGGCAGTTCGGTGGTGAAGTCCATCTCTTCACCGGTTCGCGGATGTTTAAATCCCAGTGTGCGAGCATGGAGTGCTTGTCTGGGGCAAAGCGTAAAACAATTACGTATAAAGCTGTTGTAAGTGCTGCTTTGTGTGCCCCTTAATACTTGGTCGCCGCCGTAACGTTCGTCGTTGAAGAGCGGATGTCCGATGTGTTTCATGTGAACACGTATCTGATGGGTGCGTCCCGTTTCCAATATACATTCCACTAAAGTAACATATCCGAAACGTTGTAACACCCGGTAGTGCGTAACGGCGTGTTTGCCGATGCCTGATTGGGGGTCGAACACAGCCATCTGCATCCTGTCGCGTGGATTGCGAGCGATGTTTCCCTCAATGCGCCCTTCTTCTTCCACTACGTTGCCCCACACGAGAGCGTTGTACTTACGTCGGGTGGTTTTGTTGAAAAACTGCACTCCCAATCCGGTCTTGGCTTCCGGTGTTTTTGCCACGACGAGTAGTCCGGAGGTATCTTTGTCTATGCGATGCACCAACCCTACTGCCGGGTCGTCGGGGTCGTAGTCGGGATTGTCGCGCAAATGCCAAGCCAAAGCGTTGACCAGCGTCCCGGTATAGTTTCCGCAGCCCGGATGCACCACCAAACCGGCCGGCTTGTTCAGTACAATCAGGTCATTGTCTTCATAGACGATGTCAAGCGGAATTTCCTCCGGTTCAATCTTATTTTCGTAGCGCGGGCGGTCCAACAGCAGGGTTACCACGTCATGCGGCTTTACGCGGTAATTGCTTTTCACGGGTTGTCCGTTTACATGTATAAAGCCGGCCTTGGCCGCCAGTTGGATGCGGTTGCGCGAGGTCTCTTTCAGGTGGTCGAGCAAAAATTTGTCGATGCGCAACAGTTGCTGGCCCTTGTCGGCCACCACGCGGTAATGCTCATACAGTCCGGACTCCTCTTCGCCTTCCTCTTCGTCGTTGAGGTCGGTTGGATAGTCAGTTGAGCTTGTATCTGTCGTCGGGGTGTTTATTTCGAGATATTCCAATGGTCTATTCTTTAAAAAGGAGATGTAGGCTTGATACTTTGTTAGAAACTTGCTATGCGAAAGGGTCTTCCGTCTGTTGTCCGGCCGGTTGGCTTTGTTCTGTTTCTTCTTCGGTGAACTCTTCTTCATCCGGAGTGTTGAGTATAAAGTCCAGGCTGTCGTTGCCGTTGTATTCATCTTCAGTGCCTCCGGCTCCCACCACGAGCGTAACGGGCGTGTTAATGGATATTTTGGTGCCAGCCACCACATTCTTTCCCCCCACCTTGATGCCATACACCCATTCGGGGTCGCCCATGATGTACTCAGTGGCTCCCAATTTAAATCCCAAGACGCGCAGCTTGTCTTCCGCTTCGCGTCGTGAGCAGTTGTCTGCCACATCGGGGAGAGCAATCAGTCTGGGACCGTTGGCATTGATGGTGAGAAAAATAGTCCTCCCCGGTTTTACTTTCCCTCCTGCTTTAATAGATTGTTCCAGCACGGAGAACGGTGCGGCATTGAACACATAGCCCGTGTCGGTAACTTCCATTTGCAACCCCAGGGCCTTTAGTTTGTTCTTGGCTACGTTTTCATCCAGCCCACAGACGTCGGGTACCGTGATTTCTTCGCCATGGTGCGTGTAGTAACCGATAAAAACGTAGGTCGCCGCTCCCAGAAGCACGGTGAGGACTAACATTCCCAAGCAGTTGCCAACAAAGAGACGACTGAATATTTTCTTGAATAGTTCGCTGAGGGACATCTTTTTCGTGTGGTTCGTGGTGAATAAATTATTGCGCGACAAATGTACATAAAACTCGCGAAGTTTTTGCGACATACGGATTATATTGTATCCAATAAATATCGTCAAAAGCTCAATAAGAAGAAAACGATATAATACAATACGAGCGATGCCAAACCATATAGGATTGACATCGCTCGTAAGCCTGCCTGAAAAAGTGAGTGTGGGCAGTTGAGGCTTTTATTTATTTTTTGCCATGAACTTCGTCAGATACGGTCAATTTCTTGCGACCTTTTGCGCGGCGAGCTGCCAATACACGACGTCCATTGGCCGTCTGCATGCGCTGACGGAAACCATGTTTGTTGTTTCTTTTGCGATTGTGGGGTTGGAATGTTCTTTTCATTTTTGTTTATGCTGTTTTTGTTTTTTTGTTTTCAGGATGTGGTGGGTAAGGTCAGCATTCCATCTGTGGCTACAAAGGCTTCAGATGGTATACCTTCTCACTTCGGGGTGCAAAGATAGATAAACTTTTTCATTTAGAACAAGGTTTTTTGAAAAATATTGTCAGCCTTGTCTGAATGGTCTTTCTATGGTCTTTCTATTTGGCAAAACGTTTGGTTTGTTCTGCAATCAATTCAGCATCGTCAAAATAGTTTATCTTCATGGCGCGTCGCACATCTGCCAAAGTTTCTGCTGCTACGGCGCGTGCTTCTTCGCAGCCTTTGCGTAGCATCTCGTATACGCCGGGGATGTCCTTTTCAAATTCCGCGCGGCGTTGGCGGATGGGTTCAAGTTCTTCCTGAAGGATGTTGTTAAGGAATTTCTTCACTTTCATGTCTCCCAATCCGCCGCGTTGGTAGTGTTCTTTCACTTCGTCCAAGTTTTGGTAGTCGGGCCAGTAGGCAGCGAAATGCTCAGGGCGGCAGAATGCGTCGAGGTAAGTGAATACGGTGTTACCTTCCAAATGTCCCGGGTCTTCCACATGGATGTGAGCGGGGTCAGTGTACATCGACATCACCTTCTTCTTTACTTCGGCGGCCGTTTCTGCCAAATAGATGCAGTTGCCCAAACTTTTTGACATCTTTGCTTTTCCGTCAGTGCCCGGCAGTCGGCAGCACACGGCGTTTTGCGGCAGCAGAATGTTCGGTTCCACCAGCGTGTCGCCATAAATATAATTAAAGCGTCGAACGATTTCCGTGGCTTGTTCCAACATCGGTTTTTGGTCTTCCCCGGCCGGCACTGTGGTGGCACGGAAGGCTGCGATGTCAGCTGCCTGACTGATGGGGTAGGTGAAGAAGCCCACGGGAATACTCGATTCAAAACCGCGCATGCCGATTTCTGTCTTTACCGTTGGGTTGCGTTGCAGTCGGCTCACGGTTACCAAGTCCATAAAGTAGAACGAAAGTTCGCAGAGTTCAGGGATTTGGCTTTGGATAAATATGGTGATTTTCTCCGGGTCGAGTCCGGCAGCGAGATAATCGAGGGCCACTTCAATAACGTTTTGGCGCACCTTTTCCGGGTTGTCAATGTTATCTGTCAGAGCTTGTGCATCGGCAATGAACACAAACATTTTTTTGAAATCGCCTTCGTTTTGCAGTTCCACGCGGCGTTTGAGCGAGCCAACGTAGTGGCCTATGTGGAGACGACCGGTAGGGCGGTCGCCGGTGAGGATAACAGTTTCTTTCGACATAATGAGCGTAGTTTTATAAACGGGTGCAAAGATAGTGCAAGGCGAGAGCAAAGAAAAGAAAAGCCGCAGGATTTTCATTTTCTTTGCCGAGCCGCCGCCTATCTTCGCGAAGCAGAGTAGTGCAAGGCGAGAGCAAAGAAAAGCCGCAGGATTTTCATTTTCTTTGCCGAGCCGCCTATCTCCGTGAAGCTGTGTAGCGTTTTTTGAAGTTGAGAGCCGAAAGTTTATCAAGTTAGAGATGATGAACCTCATTTTCGTAAAAAAACACTACTTTTGTCCGTCAAAATAGCAACAAATATTGTTCTTCATGATAACGACCAGTCAACTTTACCATCTTTTTAAGGAACATCGCGTATGTACCACCGACACACGCGACTGTCCTCCCGGTTCCATCTTCTTTGCTCTTCGTGGAGAAACGTTCAACGGCAACGACTTTGCCATGCAGGCGCTGCAAGCCGGTTGCGCCTATGCTGTGGTGGACGAACCGAATTTGCCAAACGATGAACGCTTGTTGCAGGTGCCTAATGTGTTAGAAGCGTTGCAGCACCTGGCCGCCCATCACCGCAAGGAATGGGGAGGCCCCGTTCTGCAGATAACGGGAACCAACGGAAAAACCACCACCAAGGAACTTACGGCAGCCGTGTTGGAGCGTAAGTTTAACGTGCTCTATACGCAAGGCAATTTCAACAACCATATCGGCGTACCCAAAACCCTTTTGCGGCTCACCGAGGAACATCAGATAGCCGTTATCGAAACCGGAGCCAACCATCCCGGCGAAATTGCTACTCTGAGCCGGATAGTCCAGCCCGACTGCGGACTGATAACCAATGTGGGTCGGGCCCATTTGGAAGGTTTTGGCTCGTTTGAAGGAGTAGTCCATACAAAAGGCGAACTCTACGAATATCTGCGCACACGTCCACAAGGTTTTGTGTTCCTTCATGCAGACAATGAACATCTTGTTCCCCTCGTAGGGCATTTGCCCGTTGTGACCTACGGCGAGCCCGGAAAGGATTATGATGTAGAAGGCGAAACATTACAGATAGCCCCATTCCTTGCCTTCCGTTTCCGTGTGCATGGAGGAGCTTGGCATACGGTTCAGACCCATCTCATCGGAGCGTACAATCTGCCCAACGCCTTGGCAGCCATCGCCGTCGGGACCCATTGGGGCGTGTCGCCCGAAGATGCAGCCCGGGCTTTGACAGCATATCAGCCCACCAACAACCGGAGCCAATGGATTAAAACCCGGCATAATGAGCTGATAGTCGATGCTTACAACGCCAACCCGACCAGTATGCGTGCGGCTTTGGAAAACTTTGCAGCCATCGACCATCCTCACAAATTGCTCATTCTCGGAGAGATGCGTGAGCTCGGAGCAGCATCGGTGGAGGAACACCGCTCCATCGCGGCTTTAGCGCGGCAAATAAAGTCCGGCGAGGTATGGTTCGTGGGCAATGAATTCAAGGCCCATGCAGTCGACTCCCGTTGGTTTCCCGATGTTGACGCCGTGAAGGCTGAGTTGCAGGAAAACCCGCTTCACGACCGGTTGATATTGGTGAAAGGTTCAAACGGAACCCGCCTGTTCCAACTGCCCCCATTGCTTTAAAACTTCGGAACGGCGGCTTTCGGTGAAGGGAAGTTCAAAGGCTTGAAAAGTCAGGGTGAATAGTTTGTAGTATATCCTTCAAGCGCGCGTATATACGCTGTTTTAAAAGTCGGAAAAAAGCTTCAATCATTCATAGAGTAAGCGTTTTCTTCTGATTTTCAGTGACAAAGAGTGTGAAGGGTTGGGGTTTTAAACCTTTCACACTCTTCCTGAAAAAATAGTGCTCTTTTGATGACTTATGAAGGCTGAACTGTCTATGCCTAAAACCAACGTTTCTGGAATATGCCCATTGGATGGCAGGCGATAGGTCAACCGAATCAGGAAAGTCAGCAAGCCCCGGTATGAAGGATTGATTTTTTCAACCCTTCACACCGGAAACTGATGAAAATCAGGCGGAAACGCTCGTTCTGTGAAGGAGTGAAGGCTTTTTTCAAACATCATTGTACGTATATACGCGCGCGCGAATCGAGTACAATGCCTTATAGAGACCATGCGGTGCGCACAGCTACCGAATGTTTTTGATAAGCTCGAAGCTCCCAAGGGAAATATGTCCTTCTTGTCATGGCGTGAAACCTACTTCAGAACTATTTTTGTCAACTCGTCGAGTAGGAAAAAATAGTTGCCGATTTGAACGCACGGCTCGCCGAGTTGTTGTTCCATGTTCTTGGACGATGAGTTGAAGATGTTTTTCGTGTTTGTTCGACGTAGTATTGTATTACAGTGTGTTGTCATTCTTTTCCCGTCGTCCGTAGCAGTTTGGTGAGGCGGACCGTATATTACGCCCGTTAGAGGCTGGCGGGTAACCAGTAGGGTAGAGGACGATGTCATGTCGTTTTGTAAACAGTAGCTCCCCGATAGGCTGTAGGCGCCATGTTCATCATTTTTTTGAACTGCGTGCAGAAGTGTCGGTCATCGCAAATGGTAGGCATAGCCGTTTTAGTCCTTCATGTCGGACAGAGGGTGATAATTAAAAACAAAGACATGCCTCATAATACAAAGATAAACGTTAGCTTTGCAGAACGAAACAGCAGGTGGCATGCAAACTGACGGCCGGCATCGGCCCGGGGCGGAAAAATTGGAATAAACGCTTCCCTTGCCCACGCCAACAGTCCTGCATGACGGCAAAACGCCTCCACCTGCCCAGCCTCATTCCTTATTCATACCCACATGTCCACAAACCACACCTTGAATATTGGCGGCCATTTACTGGAATTGCAGGAACCGCAAATCATGGGCATACTGAACATCACGCCCGATTCATTCTTCTCCGGCAGTCGCACGGAAACGGAAACCGACATAACCCGGCGTCTTCACCAAATGATGCAAGAGGGAGCCGACATGATAGATGTGGGAGCCTATTCATCGCGGCCCGGAGCAGCCGATGTGAGCCCTGAAGAAGAGATGGAACGCTTACGCCGAGGGCTGCGCATCGTCAAAAGAGATTTCCCTGACGTGCCCGTGTCGGTCGACACATTCCGAGCCGACGTGGCACGCATGGCCGTCGAAGAAGAAGGGGCGGACATCATCAACGACATATCCGGTGGCGAAATGGACAAACGCATGTTTCGAACCGTCGCCTCACTCAAGGTGCCCTACATATTGATGCACATGCAGGGTACGCCGCAGAGCATGCAACAGGCACCCCACTACGAAAACGTCCGTCGCGAAGTTATGCTCTACATGGCAGAGCGAGTAGCCCAACTCCACGAGCTCGGCGTGAAGGACGTGATAGCCGACCCCGGATTTGGCTTTGGCAAAACCCTGGCACACAACTATGAACTCATGGCCCATTTAGACGATTTTCAGGAGCTTGATTGCCCGTTGCTGGTAGGCATCTCCCGAAAATCAATGATTTACAAGCTCGTCGGAGGCACCCCGCAAACCGCCCTGGGCGGCACCACAGCCCTTCACATGTATGCCCTGAGCCGTGGCGCCCACATCCTGCGCGTTCACGACGTAGCCCAAGCCGTGGAAGTCAAAAAAATTTACTTACAGCTTAGACAGTTTGCCTGATGATTTCCTTCGGATTGAAAGACGCCTTAGACATCCTCCTGGTAACCCTATTGCTCTACTACATCTATCGTTTGATGAAGGAAAGCAGTTCGGCCAACATCTTCGGAGGCATCATCGTTTTTGTCGTGGTGTGGATATTTGTGTCCCAAATATTCGAGATGCGTCTGCTGGGCGGCATTTTGGACAAGCTCGTCAATGTAGGTTCCTTGGCACTCATCGTGTTGTTCCAAGAAGAAATACGTCATTTCTTTTCAACCATCGGCACCCGGCCGGGTGTCAACTTCTTTGTGCGTCTTTTCAAAGACAAGAAAGAGCGAACGGGCACCCATCGTGAAGACATCATGCCGATAGTTCTGGCCTGCATGAGCATGAGCAAACAGAAAGTGGGAGCCCTGATCATCATAGAGCGCCAGGTCGGGCTGAGCGAATACGTCAACTCCGGCGACATCATCAATGCCAACATTACCCAGCGCCTGATAGAAAACATATTTTTCAAAAACAGCCCCCTCCACGACGGCGCCATGATCATTTCACACAAACGCATCCGGGCAGCCGGCTGCATCCTGCCCATATCTCACGACACAGACATACCGAAATCGCTCGGCCTCCGCCACCGCGCAGCACTGGGCATCTCACAAAAAAGCGATTGTCTCTCCATCGTAGTGTCCGAAGAAACCGGAGGCATATCCATAGCCGAAAATGGAAACTTCAAACTCCGGCTTACGGCCGAAGAGCTCGAAGGCGTCTTGGCAAAAGCGAATTTGTAATTTATAAATTACAGTTATAATGAGGCTATGCCGATGGTTGCGGCGTGCATCGTCCTGTACGAAGGTTGCCAGACCTCATTATACATTATACATTGAATCGTCGGCCGTAGACCTAATTATAAATTGTAAATTATAAATTGAATTTGGCTTTTACATAAAGCCGGTTGCAGTTCGGAAAAGGCAATTTAAAAGACTTTCGTTTTTTTAATTGCCTTTTCTCTCACTTTGCACGGCTTTTCTTTTTGTTCTTCGCTCGCCTTGCACTACTTTGCTTCGCCAAGAAAGGCTGCGGCTCGGAAGAAAAAAAGCAAATCCTGCGGCTTTTCTTTTTGTTCTTCGCTCGCCTTGCACTACTTTGCTTCGCCA
>JALEYW010000083.1:0-26369 GCA_022773145.1 Bacteroidales bacterium | reverse complement strand
AGAGCGACCTTTTGCAAGTCACGTCAGTCGCATAGCCCGCTATGCTCCTTCCTCCACTTACAAAATGTCATCTCTAAAAATCCAGCATCCAGCTCGGCCTAATTTATAGAACACCCCTTCTGTGTGGTGGCTAACCGCCATCCGCCTTAAGAAGGTTTATTTCACCACAACCTTCGTGGCTTTTTCGCCGCAGCGCACCACGTAAACACCGGGCTGGGTGAGGTCGAGCGTAGCCGTCCGGCTCTTGAGTTGTACGGCACCCACCTGCTGGCCACCGGCGTTGTAAACGGAGAGCTGCTGTCCGGCCTCGGCCTCCACGTGGAGTCGGCGGCCTTCCAGGGAGAACTTCACGCCATCGGCCACCTGCACGCCACGAATGGCATCTACGGTGGTGACGTTGACGGGGTTGGTGTAGAGCGTGAGGTTGGGGAACTTCTCATTGAGGAGGGCACACACCACATTCGAGATGGGGCGGAGGAACTTGGTAATGCCGCCATCGAGCGTGTACTCTTCATCAATGTAGAGTTCCTCGCCGGTGAGTTCACCCGTATCTTCATCGTACCAAGGAGCATCCACGAACCAGCGGTAGGTTGTTGGCGTTTCGCCCACCAGGGCTTCGCCACTGAGGTCCACGCAACCGTTTTCGTCCACCTCGATGTCGAGGTTGGCTTGGTCGCCGTATTGGTACGAACCATATTGGCTGCTGGGCAAGGGCAGGGTGCTGAAGGTGAAGCGGTTCTTGTCGATGTGGAGGGCATGGAGTCCCTGCTGTGCCGAGAGGTCGAGGCTGCTCAACTGGTTGTTGGTGAGGAAGAGCTGGTTCAGTTCGGGCACCTTGCTCAGGTCAACGTTTTGCAACTGGTTGCCCGAGAGGTCGAGGTTCCACATTTCGGGATTGTCGAGCTGGACACTTTCGAGCAGGTTGTTCGCCAGGTTCAGGCTGAACACGCTCTTGAAGGGCGTGGCATCGAACTCCGTGAACTTATTGTTGTTCAGCGTGAGCAGGCGGAGCTGTCCGGCGTAGCGCGAAAGGTCAAGCTGGCTGAAGTTGTTGTCTGTGAGGATGAGTTCGGCCAGCGTGTCCGTTTCGGGCAGCTTGATGGCATCGATACCCGCCCCGCTGACGTTGGCCAGCACGAGTTGCTTCATGTTACTCAGGTCCACATTCTCCATCTTCGCGTCCTTCACGCTGAACACGTAGAGGGGTGCATCGGCACTGTAGGCATAAACGGCACATTCGGCACCGGCATAAGTCTGGATGGACGTGGTCACGAGATTATCGTCCACCGTGTAGCTTTCCACCGAGTGAGCGCCCCCCTTCCAGTCGATGCAGATGGTGGTAGGCCGGGTTGCGCGGAGCACCATGGTCGCTTCGCCGTCGGCCAGTGTGGTGAAAGAGGCGAGCTTGTACTGCGGCATGGCGGCAGCCTCGATTTGGGTGGTGGTCAGCGTCAGTCCGTCAAATCGTGGATTTGTCATCTCGCAGTAAACCTTTTGTCCGATTATCGGGTCGAGGAAGCGGGTGCGTCCGTCAGTGATTTCGTAGTCCGAACCCGGCGTGAGCACATCCCCCTCGGCGTTCTTCCAGACGTAAGCCGTCTGTCCGTCCACGTTGTGTGCCTGCAGGTCCACGCTGGGAGCCATTGCGGCAATCTGCACGAGGTTTTGCGGGGCGAAGGTATATGTTTCCAAACCGTCGAGCAGGGGCAGCGTGGAGAAGTTCAGGTCATTGTTCTCGCAGTGGAAGCGCACGAGGGAGTTCTCCTCGGGCATGGCAAGCTCGCTCACCCGGTTGTTGGCGATGTTGCAGTCCGTCATCAGCGTGCAGTAGCTGAGGTTCACCGTTGTCAGCTTGTTGTTTGAGAGATCCAGCGTCTCCATGTTGTCGGCATCCTTCAGCGAAAGCTCGGTAAGTTCGTTGTTGGAGAGGTTGAGGTGGTGGATGGTACCCATGTCGTTGAGCGTCACCTCGCGCAGTTCGTTGTTCGAGAGATTGACGTTCTGGAGCATAGTCTTTTGGTAGGCATCGTTCACGCCGCGAATGTTGAGCGTGAAGAAGTGGTTGCCCGTGAGTTCGAGTTTGCGGAGGTTCTTGTTATAGCCCAGGTCAATGCTGTAAAGCTCCGTTCCCGCCAGCTTGAGCTCCATGAGCGAGCGTGCCGTCTTGAGGTCTACGTCGAGCAGCGTCTGGTTCTCCACAGCGAGTGCCGTAACGAGTTCGTCCTGCGGCACATAGAGGTACGCCAGGTTCTGTCGCATGGTGATGTCCACGTTGCAGGTTTCAGGTGTGCCCTCCGTGGTAGCCTCAAACTCGGTGCGGTTGCCTTCGATGTCGCAGATGTAGAACTTCTTGGGATTTTCGGGCGTAGCACCCTCCATGCCCACTTTCATCGTGAGGTGTACGCCGGCCGACGAGGCGAGGAGCGAGCGCACGCTCAGCGCGAGGTCATCCTTGCCGTAGTCTTTGGCGGTCTTCACCTTGAACTTGTCGGTGCGCAGGGGCATGTAGTTGAGCAGAATGTCGGGGAAGAGGTCGTTGGCAAAGGCCAGGTACACGCTGTCCTCAGGAGCCTGGAGGAAGGTTACCTTACCGTTCTCGTAAGTGTAATAGCTTTCGGGAAGCTGCTTCACATAGCCTGCGGAGTCCTCGCTCGCAGTGAACACGGCGAAGGTCGTGGTAGTGCCTTCGCGGAGCACTTTGTCGGAGAAGTCCAGCACATCGCCCACCTTGACGGTTTTGGCGATGGGCATGTTGCGCTGCGAGTAGTCATACTGCTTCCATTCGCCGGGTGCGGGTAGGGTGGCGAAGTTGAGGCAGTTGCCGCGCAGGATGACGTTGATGAGGTTCACGTTCTGGCTCAGGTCAATCTCGGAGAGGAGGTTGTCGGCGAGGTAGAGCTGCTGGAGGTAGCGGTTCTGCGTGAGGTCGATGGTCTTCAGGTTGTTGCCGGCAGCGAACAGGTAGACGAGATTTTTGTTGGCCGTCACGTCAAGACTCTTGATTTTCGTCTGCGTGCCCTGCCGGTCCACGTAGAGCTGCTGGAGCCATTGCAGGTTTTTCAGGTCTATTTCGGAGATGTTCGTGTCGCTGATGTTGAGAATCGTCAGCGTGGGGTTGGCTGAAACGTCCAGGCTGCTCACGCCCGTTCCGTCCAGCGAGAGTCGCTGCAAGTTGGGGCAGCCCGTGGGGTCAACCTGTGTGAGCGACTTGCAGGCGTAAGCGTCGAACGATACGAGGGCGGGATAGTCGCGTAGGCTGAACGAGGGGTCAAGCTGGCCCACTTGGCCTATTTCGAGCACCATGAGGTTAGGCTTGTCGTTGCCCACCTTCAGGGGCTGCTTGTCAAAGGCGTTGTCCGTGAGAGTCAGGTATTGCAGGCTCGTCTGTCCGTCGAGGTCGAGTGCGCCGAGCTCGTTGTGTTCCAGGTTGAGATAGTACAGGTTGGGCATCTGTGCCATCTCCAGTTCGGAGATATAGCAGCCCGAGAAGTCCATTACGGCAATGTTGCTGGCATCGCCGTAAATCTTCACCGTTCCGTCTCCATCCAGCGTGCAGGTGATGTACGCGCCGCCTTCCCAGGAGCCTGTTTCGGTGTTGATGGTGGCGGGAAGAAGCTCGCGTTCTTCCATGCCGTTGCCGCAGTCCACGTCAATGTAGTCTGTGGTGGTGTTGAAACCGCCGATAAACAGCGTGATGGAGCTTGCGCTGGCCACTTCTTTGGCCACACTTTTAAATTGGATGATGGGCGTTTCGTCCTGTGCCGCCGCTATTTGCGGCAGGGCGCAGAAGAGACAGCAGAGGGCTGCCAGGCGAAACCATACTCGATGTAGGATGTGGTTCATAAAGGGTATGTTTTGTGTGATGATTATGCTGAAGGGGAAAGAGCTATCGTGTTATTTCACGAGGATGCAACGGGCGTGCTGTCCGTTCACGCGCACCACATAGGAGCCTTTGGGCTGTCCCTGCAGGTCAATGGTGGCCTCGTCGCCTGCTGTCTGTTGCTGAGCCACGCGGATGCCGGCCATGTTGAACACTTCCACCCGCAGTGCCTCGGCACCGGCGAGGAACACCTGCACCCGCTGTCCGTCGAGCGGCGTGGTCACGAGGCGTGTGGCTTCGGTGCTCACACCGTGGATGCCGGCTGCTTCTTTGCGGCGAAGCACTTCTTTCAAGCCTTCGTAAGCGTTGATGCGTCCGGCACCCACCTGCACCTTGTCGTCCAATGCGAGTTTGTCGTCCACCACGGAAGTCTGTGCAATGATGTCCTTGATTTCGTCCATCGTCAGGTCGGGGTCGGCCTCAAGCCAGAGGGCGATGATACCCGACACCATCGGGCAGGCCATCGACGTACCTATGCCCCATACGTAGGGGTCGCGGTTCAGGGTCAGCGCACGGGCCGACATCATGTCGTCGTTGTCGGTCATTCCGCCGTAGTCCAGATAGTAGCGGCTCATGGAGGAAACCACCATGGCACCGGGGGCAATCACGTGGGGCAGGTTGCGTCCGTCGATGAGGGTGCCGTAGGAAGAAAGGGGGGTGACGCGGCCCGGGATGAGCTGGGTGTCGGGCAGGCTGTAGGCAAAGCCGTCGAGCTGCGCCCAGGAGTCGGTAGAGTTATAGGCACCCACGCAGAGCGTCTGCTTGCCCGTACTCATATCGCTCACAGAGCCGTTGCACGAGCCGTCGGTCCACCCTTCCTGACCGTAGCTGTCAAGGCTGAGGCTGTCGCCCATGGCGAAGGCATCGATGCGTTGGCCTTCCTTACCCTTCACGATGAAACCGATGCGGTAGTCCTTGGAGGGGTCGCGGTTGAGGCTGTCGAGCGTACAGATGTCGATGGCGGCATAGGCGCGGCCGCTGTAGGGATCGATGGCCCATCCGATGCCGATATAGCCCTCGAAGTTCTGGCTGAAGGATTTGTCTACGATGTCATTGTCTGCCTGTTGGTAGGCTTCGGAACACCAATACTGTGCTGTTCCCTTCGTTTCTTCCGAGAGGGTGAAGCTGAAGCGGTTGGTCACGCGGCCCCGGTTCATGTTGTAGACAACGGCCTGCACCTCGAAGGGTGTGGCATCGTTGCTGTAGATTTCCACGTTGCCGTAGCGCAACGTGTATTCCTTTCCTTCTATCTCAGTGGGGCCTCCGTCAATGAAGGATTGCATTTCCAGGTCGTCGGCGGTGAAGGTCTTGTTGGCGGCAATCTTGAGGTTGCCTTCGTTGCCCGCAGCGAACACGATTTTGGCGTTGTAGTACTGGGTGAGGGCGTCCAAATACTGGCAGACGAGGTTCGTGCCGTCGTGGGGCCCCTGGTTCCTGCCCAGCGAGAGGTTCACCACGATGGGCTTTTTCACATACTCGCCGTAGCCGATGAGGTCGTCCACCGCCTGCACGATTTCGAGATCGGAGAAGGAGTTGCACGTGGCTGCCACGATGTCGGCATCGGTGGCCACGCCGTAATACGGGTTGTCCACGTTGTCCAGCACCGACGCGCTGTGGTTGTCGTCGCCGGCGAGGACAGCCGCTTTGGTGGCTCCCTTGTAACCGCCGGCCATAATGCCCAGGGTGTGTGTGCCGTGGTACTGGGATTTGTCGTCGGTGGTGAGAGCAGCAATGGCATCGGGCGTGTTGTAGTAGCTGATTTTGAACATGTCGTCCTCGTTCGTAGCATATGGGTTGACGGTGACGTGTTCGTAGTACTTCACGCGGTTCTTGCCTTCACTGTCGAGAAAGTTGGCGTGGTTGAAATCGAAGCCCATGTCCACGATGCCACACACCACGTTCTTGCCCGTGTAGCCCTGCGACAGTCCCGTGCCCTGCTGAACGAGGTCCACGCCGGTGGCCTCGCGGGCATATTTCATCAGGGGCTTCACCTTGCGTTCGAGTTGGAGGGAGGTGAGGCAGGGGAGTGAAGCCACGCGCTCCACGTCGTCAACGGGAACGGCGAGCAGTGCAAAGCCCAATTTGCTGCGCATCACGTTCACGCCTTCGCGGCGGAGGTCGGCCTCGGTGAAGCCGTCAGCCATTCGGGCAAAGGCCAGCACGTGGGTCTGCTCCTTGCCGGCCGCCGGAGTGGCCACAGCCTTCAAGGCCGGGCGGTTGACAAGTGCAGCAGGCTGTTGCTTCGTCAGGCGGATTTGGCGTAACTTGGCTTGGCTGGCCAGGTCCAATTTCGTCTGGCCGAATGCGCTCTGCCCGAGGAGGGAGAGAGCGGCGAGGGCGAATGTAATTTTATTCATACGCTATGTGTGTTTTGTTGTTTCCAAATGAAATATTGACATTTTGATTTTGGGCATTTTGTGGCCCTTTTTACATTATGACGCCGCAAATATATCTGTTTTAGTCAAGTTTACCTCACAACTATGGGGGATATAAAGGGGAGGGGTCGCGTGAATTTATTTATATTTCTTAGGTATGTTTTATATGATTTACAGTGGTTTTCATTTATACTTTGCTGGGGAGGGGCAGGAGAAGCTGTTGCGGCAGTTTTGCCGGTAGGGTAAATCTTACAAAATGAAAGCGAAAGGAGAATATGATGAGCAGTTTGACACTTGGTAGGCATTCCGGACCGATGGGCGCACGTCCATAACTTGGCCGGAGACCGAAGAAAACGACGCGCAGGTGGAAAGGCCGTTGGTCGGGGGGATTGAGTGAATGCTTGGTGAAAGCATGGTCATTGCTTTGTGAATGCTTTGCGGGGTATGCTCTATATACGTATTTTTCTCCGTTTTTAGCATTCACCCTTTCACATTATGGGCGTAAATCCTTGATTTTCAGCACGAAACGGTGTGAAGGCTTGGATTTCCAAGTGTTCACACTGCCCCCTGATTTTACGTGCCGCTGTGAAGGCTTTGAAACATAACCCTTCACACTGTTTTTCTCTGATATTCAGTAGGAAACACATATTTTGTGAAAGGGTGAACGCTGAAATCGGGGAAAAATACGTATATAGAACACCCCTTGCAAAGCCTTCACCAAGTATTCACCATGCTTTCCTCAAACCTTCACAGACTTCGGCATGGGTCGCAGTCACCACTCGGCACTTAGGATTTTTCACTCGGCGAGCAGGAGAAACAAGTCCGGGCTTTGATGGAACAAGTCCGGGCTTAGAAAAAACAAGCCCGGGACTTGTGCGCACAACTCTTGGACTTGTTGCAGGAGGCTCAGACGGGGCGAGGCAGAAACGGGAGACCTGTGATAAAAACGAGGGAAATCTGCGATGAAAGCGGAAATATTGAACTTTCGGAAAAACCTTTCGTCCAGTCTGGGGCAGGGCAGTTTACGATTGCAGGCTGACGAGGTAGCCGTACAGCTCGCCTGAAGTGGCGAGACCCATCTTGCGTGCAATTTGCTGCTTGCGTTTTTTGCAATATTCGGGAGTGATGTGCAGGAGCTGTGCAATTTCCTTGCCGCTGAGGTGGATGCAGACCAGCGAGAGGAAGCGGAGCTCGCTCGCCGTCAGCCCCGGGTGGTTCTCGCGCAGACGGGCGAGAAACGAGGCGTTCACCTGTTCAAAATAGGTGGTGAAATCGCGCCATTCTTCCGTTGAATCCAGCTCTTTTCGCAATTTCGCGATATGTTTGCGCAGCTCCGGTCCCGGCTGTTCGCGGTCCTTTTCAGCCAAGGTCAGGCGGTCGAGCAGTTCGCGCAACTGGTCGTTCTTGTTGGCCGCCACCAAGGCTTTCGACATCAGCACCTGGGTACGTTGTTCGATGGCCTGCCGTGCGCGTTGCTTCTCCTCCATCGCCTCGTTCTGTTGCTGGCTCAGTTCCTCTTGCAGCCGTTGTTCCCTTTCTAACTGTTGTTCCATCTCCAACTGCGCCAGTTTCCGCTGCCGCCGCCGTCCCCGTATCTGGAGCACGAGGGCAAATCCCGTGGCGATGAAAAGTGCCAGGCAGAGAACCATAAGCCATAGCGTGAGGCGGTGGCGGGTGTTCAGGTTTTCGATAGCAGCCTGCTGTCGCTGCCATTCAAAGCGGGTTTCAAGGCTCGCGCGCTGAGCCTGACGGTGAGTCTGGTAGAGCTGACGGGTGGCGGCCACGACTGAGTCCTTGTAGGCCAGGGCTTCCTCCACCCTGCCTTCCTGTTTCAGGGCTTCGGCCATACACTCGAAACAGGAGATGCGCTCGTCGTGAGCTTCCACGCGCCGTAGCAAGGTTTCCAACACGCGTTGTGCTTTCCTGGGGCGCGACTGGGCGATGTCCACTCGCGCCTGTAGCAGTTGCAGTTCTGACAGGTTTGGAGCACGGCGCAACGCCTGCCCCACGAGTGCATCGGCTTCGGCCACGCGGCCTGCAGCGAGTAGGTAGCGTACGCGGAGTGCTTCGAGCAGGTTACGATTGGTCGTAGAAGCCTCCAGCAGGCGTTCGGCTTCGGCCATGTAGCGATGTGCCTGTGTGGTGTCGCCACGCTCTACGTAGAGGCTGGCGATATTGAGGGCACAACCACCTCGAAAGGCGGTATGCTGCTCCATTTTATCGATGAAAGCGTAGATTTCGAGGTATTCCTGCAGGGCGCGGTCGTATTGCCGGTCAAGCATATAGACGCCCGCTCGGTTGCTGCGGATGCTGAGCAGCTGACGCTTGCCCAGGTCGTGTTTGGCCACGCGTTCGGCCTTGTCGAAAAAGTCGAGGGCATCGGCGTAGTTGAACTGTTCGGCCTGGTTGATGCCCAGGTTAGTGAGTGTCCAGAACATGAGCCGGGGATGGGCGAGGCTATCGGCCAGATGCAAGGCGGAAAAGAGAAGTCGGTCGGAGTGGCGGTAGTCGCCCCGGACGGAGGCTTCAGCGGCCTGGCGCACGAGCTGTTCCACCCGCGCCGTGTCGGCCGGAGCGGAGAGGAGCAGGTGGACTTGACACGCGAAAAGAAGAAGGAGGAGAAGGCGCCACATGGTATGGAAATTTGAGGTTGTCGCGAGTATGGACGCCCCGGGAAGTTGAGGGGCAATGCTTTGAAAGGGTAAACTGTCCGGAATGGGCATTCCGGATCAGGCCGTGGGCTGTCCTATCGCAGCCACCTCTTCTTCAAAATGGTCGCGGTCGAGGGCCTTGGCACGCACGGTGCTGCGGTGGTTGTAGATGGTCTGGGGTGACAGGAAAAGGAGTGTGGCCATCTTGGAGCTGTCCGTGATGCCCATGCGCAAGAGGGCGAAGATGCGGAGTTCGGTGTTGAGGAGCTCGCCCCGGCGCGGCACAATCTGGGCATCGTCGCGGAGCAAACGGTTGAACTGTTCGATGAAATCGGGATATAGCTTGAGGAACGAGGCATCGAAGTTCTGGAAGAACTCCTTGGCATCACTCTCGCTCAAGCGGGCCACTTTGGTCAGTTTGAGCAGTTCTTCTGCCTGTCCGGCCTTCACCTTGCGACCGACGAGGGTCTGGAATTGCCGGTATTTGGCGATGTAGGCAGCGCAGAGATCCATGAAAAGCGTGATGTAGCGTTCACGGAGCAGGTTGATGTCGGAGAGGGCATTGTTGAGGGTGTGGAGCCGCTCGTTCTGCTGCTGTGAGGCTTCGCGGGCTGCGCGCACGAGACGGATTTGGCGTATAATCAGCACGACCGCCGCGACCAGGGCCAGGAGAAGCAGGCTGATGAAGAACAGGGCCCAGCACAGGAGGTTATTTTGCCGCTCATTTTCCTGCTGATAGGAAAGGGTGATGTCGGGAAACTTGCGCGAAATTTCCAGCAAACGCAGGCGATTATTGTAAAAGGCGGCATCTTCGAGCGCAATGTTCAGGTAGCGGTTGGCTCGGGCCGTTTCGTCGTTGTGGTGATGATAGATGAAGAGGGCGAGCTGCTGCAGGGCGAGGTTCTCCTTGAGCGGACACGACTGGTCGGAGATGGCGGCCAGCATGAGGTAGCGTTCATACTCTTCCCACCGCTTGAAGCGTTCGCTCACCATGGCAATGCCATAGGTACACATGGCATAAAGCCGTACGTTGACGGGCAGTCCTTCCAGTGCCTTGCGGTAAAGAGTTTCAGCTTCGGCATACCGTCCCTGCCGGTAGCAGCTCTCGGCCTTCCAGTAGGTGTGGTAGGGCGATCCGGGCGGAAGTGTCTGGATGAGGGAATCCTGATAGGCCATCTCCTTTTTATAATATACGGGGGCGTACACATTGTCGTCGGAATATTCAGCCCACATGCTGTACACCCATTCGAAGGCCGCATAATACCCCACGAGCAGTTCGGCTGAAAGACTCTGGCGCTGCACCTCGTGCAACGTGAGCTCAGCTTCGCGGAAATGGCCTCCCGTAGTGAGGAGATAGGCACGCTGGATGGCGGCCTGCGACTTCCACGATTCCTTACCCTCCTGCTCGGCTAACAGAGCGGCTTGGTTGACGTAGTGCATGGCCGAGTCGAAACGGTAGGTGTAGTATTCACGGTAGATGGCGGTAAGCAGTACGAACTTCCGCTCCGCGGGAATGCGGTCGGAGAGCTGCACCTTCAGGCTGTCGATGCGGTGCTCCTTCAGCTGGCTGAACTGGGGACGGCGTTCGAGGGCCACTTCGAGCTGTTTGCGCACTTCGGAAAGGGGCTGGGCCTTCAAGGGCAGGCTAACCAAGCCAACGCAAAGGAGGAGAAACAAGAGGATACGTACCATGGAAATAGAATTATGATAGGGGCAAAGGTAAACAATAAATCTACCTGATGACCTACTCAGACAACTTGTTTTATCCTGAATTCCAATATTTTTCCATTTCATACCGTCTACCTGTCCCTTACCTGCCGTCTACCACATCTTGACAGGGGGCAGGCGAGGCTATTAGTTTTGCCACCGAAATCTAATACCGTTCACAATGAGCCAAAGAAACATGATGCTTACGGCCATCGGTACAATGGTGGCCTTGGGAGCCTGGTCCATGACGCCCGCTCCCGTAGAACTGAGCGACACGCTCGCAAAAAAGAAAAAAGGTGAAGAGCGCAACGTGATGCTCAACGCCTCTGACGCGAACAAGCCCCGCGAAATTCAGATTGGTTTGCCCTCGGAAGACGTGAATGTCTACGAAAACGGGCTGCCTGCAGTCTACTCTTCATCGGTACACAAGCTGTCGGCCCACTGGCGCAGTGATGCGAGCTTGGGCGAGGTCGGCCTGATGACACCTTCGGAGTCGGCCATCCTCACGGGCAACGTGGCCTATTCGGTCAGTTCTTTCTCCAAGCTGGGACAAAAAGACTTCCGCGGTGTGCTGAACTACAAGACGAACCACTTCGGCTGGCAAAACTTCGACCTGAACGTTTCGGGCGGCATCGGAGACAAGTGGCTGTACACTGCGAGCATGTACCAAAACTTCGACCCGGGCAGCTTCGACCCGCAGTTTACCGACTACAGCGACCGCACGCAGCTCTACCACGCAGGACTGACCCGACTCTTCCGCAAGGGGAGACTGACGCTGAAGTACAAGTTCGCCAAGAGCCAGGCTCTCGGCTCGATGATCAATGCAGCACCCTTTATCTATGTGGGCGACGGCAGCGTGAAAGAGCTTCCCGGCTTCAAGCTGGGCACTTCGAGCTACGCTCCGGCAGGAGGCACCTTCACCTACATGGACATCCTCGACGGCCGGATGAAGACCGGCCGCTTCGGCGACTTCACGGGCAACAAGAGCCATGAGCTGGCCCTGCTCTACGACTACCGCTTCGACAACGGCACGGAATGGTCTGTCAATGCCAAGTACATGAACGCCCCCGAGGCCAACTACGTGGACTTTGGCGGCAGCACCATCAGTAGGGTCACGGCTGCGGACAATCTCCTGCTGGAAGACGGCACGGCCTACGAAGGGCTCGTGGAAGGCCGCCGTACCTGGCTCCATTTCGGCAAGGTGCAGAACGCGCTCCTCACCACCGAACTCAAAAAACAGATGGGCAGTCATGGAGTGCGCCTCGGACTGAACGAGTGGTTCTACCACCTCGACTACCACTCCTCTTCTTTCCAATGGACTGCCACGGCTACAAAGACGCCCGACATTCTGACCCGCTCTGAGGCCACAGGCAACACGACCTATCACGGGTTCAACGAACTGAGTCCGGAATACACCAAGGGCTACGAGAATAAACTCGCACTGTACTTTACCGACAACTGGCAGATATCCCCCAAATTCCGCCTGCTCTACGGTGGCCGATTGGAATACTACCGCATGTCTGCCGACCAAATTCCCTATGCACGCTACGCCGGCTTCCACATCGGCGACACGCACACCTACACCGACGGAGAAGGGAACCAGCAGACTGTAACCATTGAGCCGCACCGCGTGGTGAAGGACAAGCTCAACTATGCCGCCACCGTACAGGCTACCTACAACCTGACTTCCCGCTTCGGACTTACTGCCGACGCCACCGTTGCTACCCGCTTCCCGAAAATCAGCGACTATGCCGGCACTGGCCCCACTGAAGAGCAGTACAAGCGTGTCACCATCCCCCTCTTGCGCGGCGGAGTGTTCTTCAAGAACAACTGGCTCGACGTGACCTCGATGATTACGTACATCTCCAAGTCGAACAACATTGACCAGCAGAACGTGACAAAGCCGGGCACGACGCAGTCCAAGACAACCCTTCTCATCTATAACATTCACACTTTGGGCTGGACAACCGCGGCCGAGATTGATCCCTTCAAGGGTTTCCACCTCCATGCCCTCTTCACCTACCAGAAACCGACTTACGACAACTACTTCATCAAGTCGCCCTTCGAAGGCGTGCCCGACCTCAACGCTAACGGCAACATCGTGAAGGAAATTCCCCAAATCCTGGCCGAAATCGACCCGAGCTACCAGATTACTCCCGACTTGCGGCTCTGGCTGAGTTTCCGCTACTTCGGAAAGACCTATGCCAACCTCACGGACGCACTCTACTTCAAAGGACGCTGGGAGACCTTCGGCGGCGTGAACTGGACGGTCAACAAGCACCTCACCCTCGGCGCATCGGTCGTGAACTTCCTCAACCAGAAGGGTGCCAGCGGCACCATCAACGGTACGGAGCTGCTCGGCAAGGAAGAGGCTGCCAAATACAACAACTACACCATGAGCGGCAACTACCTCCGGCCCTTCACCTTCGAACTCAGCGCAAGCATCAAATTCTAACGTTTTCGGTAAGCCAAAAGACCCAAGGGAGCTTGCTCACTTGGGCTTGGCGAGAAAACGCACTTTTAAGAACCTAAATCAATTATTGTCATGAAAAAGACTTTGCTATTCCTTCTCACGCTCCTCATCTTTGCCGGGGCACAGGCGGACAACAAGAAGAAAGTAATCCGCATCGGTACGGAACAGACTGACCTGCTCCTGCAAGTGGGCGACAACGGCCGGCTCTACCAGACTTATCTCGGTCCCAAACTGGTTCACGAAGCGGACCTTCAGAATTTTGAATGGTACGTCCACGCCGGCTCCGACGGCAGCGTCTCCCGACGCGGATGGGAAGCCTATGCGGGTGGCGGCGGCGAGGACTACTTTGACCCCGCGCTTACCGTGCTCCACAACGACGGCAACCCTTCCACAAAGCTCTGCTACGTTTCCCATCGGACGGAAACGGTTGAAGGCGGGGTACACACATCGGTGCTGCTGCGCGACAACCAATACCCGCTTGAAGTGGTGTTGCACTATGTAGCCTACACGAAGGAAAACGTCATCAAGACCTGGACGGAAATCGTTCACCACGAAAAGAAGCCCGTCACGCTCTCGGCCTACGCTTCGGCCATGCTCTACTTCAACCGCAACGCTTACTTCCTCACGGAATTCAGCAGCGACTGGGCACGCGAGGCGCAGATGAGCAGCCAGCAGTTGCAGTTCGGCAAGAAAGTCATTGACACGACGCTGGGCAGCCGCGCGGCCATGCAGACCCACCCGTTCTTCGAGGTCGGACTGAACCAGCCCGTAAACGAGCAACAGGGCGAGGTGCTGATGGGCACGCTGGGATGGACAGGCAACTTCCGCTTCACCTTCGAGGTGGATAACGTGGGCAACCTGCGTGTGCTCCCGGGCATCAACCCCTATGCCTCGAACTATGAGCTGGAGCCCGGACACACCTTCACCACACCCGAATTTATCTTCACCCTGAGCCAGCAGGGTAGCTCCGAAGGCAGCCGATGCCTGCACGAGTGGGCACGACGCTACAGCCTGAAGGACGGCATGGACACGCGACTGACACTGCTCAACAACTGGGAGAATACGGGATTCGACTTCAACCAGCAAATCCTGGCCGACCTGATGAAGGATGCCAAGAACCTCGGCGTAGACATGTTCCTGCTCGACGACGGATGGTTCGGCAACAAGCATCCGCGCAAGGACGACCACGCCGGTCTGGGCGACTGGGAGGCCACACGCTCGAAACTGCCCGAAGGTGTACCGGCACTGGTCAAGGCTGCCAAGGAGGCTGGCGTGAAGTTCGGCATCTGGATTGAGCCCGAAATGGTGAACCCCCAGAGCGAACTCTACGAGAAGCATCCCGACTGGGCCATCAAGTTGCCCAACCGTACGACCTACTACTACCGCAACCAGCTCGTACTCGACCTGAGCAACCCGAAGGTGCAGGACTACGTTTACGGTGTGGTGGAGAACATCATGAAAGAAAACCCCGAGGTGGCTTTCTTCAAGTGGGACTGCAACAGCCCTATTACCAATGCCTATTCGCCTTATCTCAAAACGAAGCAGAGCCAACTCTACATTGACCACGTCAGAGGCGTGTACAACGTGATGCGCCGTGTGAAGGAGAATTATCCGCAAGTGCCTATGATGCTTTGCTCGGGCGGCGGTGCCCGCTGCGACTACGAGGCACTGAAGTATTTCACCGAATTCTGGTGCAGCGACAATACGGATCCCTTCGAACGCCTTTACATCCAATGGGGTTTCTCGCAGTTCTTCCCTGCCAAGGCAATGTGCGCCCATGTGACGAGCTGGAACAAGAACACCTCGGTGAAGTTCCGCACCGACGTGGCTTCGATGTGCAAGTTGGGCTTCGACATCGGTCTGCAGGACCTCACGGCGAACGAACTGGATTTCTGTAAACTGGCCGTGGCTAACTGGAAACGCCTGCAAAAGGTTATTCTTGACGGCACGCAGTACCGCCTCGTTTCGCCCTACGAGAGCAACCACATGGCACTTAACTATGTGAGCGAAGACAAAGCAAAGGCCGTGCTCTTTGCCTATGATATCCACCCGCGCTTCCGGGAAAAACTGCAATGCGTGAAACTGCAGGGACTCGACCCGAACCGCACTTACCGCGTGGAGGAAATCAACCTGATGCCCGGCACACAGCCCTCGCTGAAAGCGCACGGTAAAAGCTTCAGCGGCGACTACCTGATGAAAGTGGGCCTGGAGGTGTTCAGCAGCGATGCCGGACAGAGCCATGTGGTGGAACTGACAACCCTGTAGCCAGGGTTGCAGAAGCAGGACTACCAGAAAATTATTTTCTGTCCTGCGCGGAAAACTAAAGAAATCGTCCGCAACAGCTCCTCGGGGTTGTTGCGGACGATGGTTTATAGGTATGATTTTGACGATGGGCACACGATGGGCTTGTATCCCCGCCATCGGGCGGCACCTGAGCCTACGGCACCGGGTCGTAGCCGCTGCCGCCCCAGGGATGGCAGCGCAGCAGGCGGCGGATGGCGAGGTAAAGCCCCTTCAGCGCACCGTGTTTCTGGATGGCCTCGATGGCGTACTGCGAACAGGTGGGAGTGAAACGACAGGCCGGGGGAAGAAGGGGGGAGATGAAGCGCTGGTAGAAGCGGATGGGGAGAATGAGCAGGGTTTTCATGGCTTGGCGGCAGAAGGTTCGGCTGACGTTGTCCGGGTGTTTTTCAGTACCCGTTCGGCCATGTGCAACAGGATGGTTTCCATACGCCCTGCCACGCGGGCTGTGGGCACGGGTTTCTCCGACAGCCAGATGAAAGCCACGTGAAGGGCAGTGCCTTCGGGCAATCTGTTGATGAGGAGGTGCTTCTGCAGCCGGTAGGCTTCGCGCAGTTGGCGCTTGGCGCGGTTGCGGTCGACGGCATGGCGGAGTTTGCGCTTGGCCACGCTGAGCAACACTTTGACATACGGTCCGTGTCCGGCATAAGGCAGGATGCGGAACGTGGCTCGCAGCGGATAGATGGTCAGCGAACTGCTGCCTGCACCGAAAAGTGCCTCTATCTCGCTCTTGAGGCACAGGTGCTCGGGTTTGGCAAAGGTGTAGGTCTTCATGCGTGTGCTAAAGGGGTGTTCTATATATTAGTTTTAGGGGAGCTATTCTATAATAGGCTTGGCTGCTTCTCCGTCTCTCGCACTGTATCTTGCTGATTTTCATTCAGTCACGTAGCCCGCGCTACGCTCCTTCATTCAAACCAGCCATCTACGGCGCGATAGCCGCAGAATCATCTCAAGCTAATTATAGCACACCCCTGAAAAAATAATGGGCTTATCGGACTTCATGTGCGGCGTGTCCGATAAGCCCAATGATAGGTTTGGTATGCTGGATTGTTAGTGATGGTTCTCGTTGGCCAGATACATCTCGATGGCGGCAGTCATGGACCGTGCCTCGGGAGTGGGGGCGGAGAGGTCGCAGCGCAGACCGGCATCTTCCATGGCCTTTTTGGTGGCGGGGCCGAAGCAGGCCAAACGGGTGGAACCTTGGTCGAAGGAGGGGAAGTTCTTCAGCAGTGATTCCACTCCGGCGGGGGTGAAGAGCACCACCATGTCGAAATCGAAGGATTCGTTGGCCGGAAAATCGTTGCTTATCGTGCGGTACATCACACATTCCTTGTGGTTCAGCTTTTTGGCGTTGAGCATCTGTGCCACGTCGTCGTTGTGAACGTCAGAGAGGGGTACGAGATACTTTTCCGTTTTGTGCTTGGCCATGACGGTAACCAGTTCGGGCCATTTGCCTGTACTACCGAAGAACACCTTACGCTTGCGGTACTGAACGTATTTCTGAATGTACAAGGCCACCGTTTCGGAAATGCCAAAGTACTTCATGTCTTCGGGGAGAGTTACTCGCAATTCTTTGCATAGGGTAAAGAAGAAATCAATGGCGTGTCGCGAATTGAAAACAATGGCCGAGTAGTCGAGTATCTGTATCTTCTGCTGACGGAATTCGCGGGCGGATAATCCTTCTATCTTGATGAATGGATGAAACGTGAACTTTACGTTTTCTTTGGCTTCAATCTCGAAATAAGGGGACTTCTCGGAAGTAGGTTTCGGCTGCGAAACAAGAATCTTCTTGATCATTACTACTTAGTAGGCTTCGGCGTGAGACGGACTGGCCGCTCGGGTTAAACTAGTTAATTGTCAATAAAAAGTTGTTGGCGTAAATCAATGCGCGGAAGAGAATAAGCAACGGCATGATTTCGAGCGTGCAAAAGTACAAAAAAAGATGAACCAAACCCAAGGGGCTGTTGAAAAATGTGCGGTAACATTTGTAGAAAAGCAGGCTTTTGTCAAGCAAGAGAATACAAAGGAAGAGCCACGACATGGTGTGAAAACTCAAATCGAAGTAAACTACCAGCAAAGCTACGGGGAATAGAGCCAGCCCTAAGCCTAACACGCACAACAGATACGTTTCGCTCCAATCGGTGCGCTGACGGCGACTGAAAAAAACGGAGTTGACAAACGAGTAGACCGCCATCTTGAATAAATAGTAGAGGCAGCAGATGCCCACACCTGTGCCCAATATCTGATAGGGTGACACTTGGTTGAACACTTCGGTCTGGTGCTCCTGCGTGAAGTCGAAATAGAGAATGCCCTGCACAAAGCAGGTCTGGAAAATGAGGAACAGCTGGCCGCGAAGCTCATTTTGCGTTTGCTCAGCAAAAAGGCTGGCGTGGTGGCGCGTATGGAAAAAGTCCTTTACCCGGCTGTGCAGAAAATGGCGCGAACGGGAGATGACCCAGACAACGAGAAAAAAGCTCACCATGAGGGAGATGGTGACGAAGTTGTCCGTCTTAAACTGATAAGGTACGGGGTCGCCTGCCATTCCTGTAGGTTGGAAACTTGTTACTTTGCCCCGTATGCCCGATACGCTGTCGAGCTGCTGAGCCAGTTCTGATTTTTCAATGTGAACCAGGCCCTCTGCCCAATAATCCTCCTTCAGCATGCGCGGCACGATGGTGAGCGGCTCATTGAAGGGCAAGGGCATGAGCAGGGAAGGGTCGGGCGGGATAGTGTCGGCCGAAGCAATGTGACGGATTGCCGGCCTGGAAAGCGAGTCGGCCTGGGCGGTTACATGGGGGGTGGCAACAGCTTCGGCCGGTTCCGGAGTGGAAACGTAGTGAATGGTGTCTTGCGTCATGATGGGTGGATGAAAATGTTGAAGTCCCGACTGTTTGGGCTGAAGCACACTTGTGATGGATAGGAGTGTCCCTCTGCTGCCAAACTATTCCACTCTTTTTATTTGTAGCGTTACAAAGCAGCGAATTTGCGTACCGAAGCGTCCCACAATGGGGTGGTCAGGGCCTGACGGATGGCTTCTTCCGGTGTGGCAGCCACGCTCCAGATGGCCGTGTGCTGCGGTCGCATGAAACACTCGTCGGCTGCGCGTTGCAATTGGTCCAACAGGGCATCGTAGTAGCCGTTGGTGTTGAGAATAATGATGGGCTTGAGATAGAGGCCCAACTGTTTCCAAGTGATGATTTCGAGCAGTTCTTCGAGGGTGCCCACACCGCCGGCTAAAGCGATGCAGGCATCGCTTTTGGAGGCCATCAATTCTTTACGGCGGTGCATGTCGGGCGTAACAATCAACTCCGTCATGCCTCTATGTTGCCAGCCTTGGTCAATCATGAACTGAGGAATGATGCCGATAGCCTTTCCGCCCGCTGAGAGGCAGGCATCGGTGCAGGCACCCATCAATCCGGTGCGGCCGGCACCGTTGACCAGCGTGTGATTTCCCGAAGCAATCAGACGGCCCAAGGTGCGTGCCGCCTCCAAATAGACGGCAGGCACTTGGCCGCTCGATGCGCTATATATAGTAAAGGTCATGGTCTGTTATTCCGTTGCTTGTTGAAGAAGGTGCGGGGCTTTAAGCCAGTCCGAACTCCTTCTTGATCATTTCAACCTTGTTCAGCTTTTCCCAGGTGAACAGCTCTACGCTCACCTTTTTGTCAGGTTGTCCCATGCTGTGGAATGTTTTCACCACGGTCTGGGGTTCGCGTCCCATGTGGCCGTAGCTTGCCGTTTCTTCGTAGATGGGGTTGCGCAACTCCAATTCCCGTTCGATGGCTGCCGGACGGAGGTCGAAGAGCCGGCGGATGCGTTTGGCTATCTCGCCGTCGGTCATCTGCACATGGCTGCGTCCGTAGGTGTCAACGTAGATGGAGATGGGCTGAGCCACTCCGATAGCATAGCTGAGCTGCACCAGCATCTCGTCGGCCACGCCGGCTGCCACCATGTTCTTGGCTATGTGGCGCGCTGCATAGGCTGCTGAACGGTCCACCTTTGATGGGTCTTTCCCTGAGAAGGCTCCGCCGCCGTGCGCACCCTTTCCGCCGTAGGTGTCGACGATGATTTTACGCCCGGTCAGCCCTGTGTCGCCGTGGGGGCCGCCGATGACAAACTTGCCCGTGGGGTTTACAAAATATCGGATGTTACCTTTCTTGAATAGTTCCTTAATTTCGGGCGTGTTCACCCTTTCTTCAATGACACGCGGGATGAGAATTTCCTTTACGTCCTTTTCGATTTGCGCCAGCATCAGTGCGTCGGCCTTTTCCTGCGAGCCGGCTTCTGCGGCGGTGATGAATTCATCGTGTTGCGTGGACACGACGATTGTGTCGATGCGCAAGGCCACGTTGTTGTCATCGTATTCCACGGTGACCTGGCTCTTGGAGTCCGGACGGAGGTAGGTCATCACCTTGCCCTCGCGGCGGATTTCCGCCAGCACGTAGACAATGTCGTGCGCCAGGGCCAGCGGCAGCGGCATGAAGGTGTCCGTTTCGTTGTTGGCATATCCGAACATCATGCCCTGGTCGCCGGCACCCTGAGCCATGGGGTCGGAGGAGTCTTTGCGGTCCACGCCCCGGTTGATGTCGTTGCTTTGTTCGTGAATGGCACTGAAGATGCCGCAGCTTTCCGCTTCAAACTTGTAGTCGGCTTTGGTGTAGCCGATGCGGGCAATGGTTTTGCGCACCACGTCCTGCAAGTCAACGTAGGCTTCTGATTTTACTTCGCCGGCCACTACCACTTGTCCCGTGGTGACAAGTGTTTCGCAGGCCACCTTCGATTGCGGGTCGAAAGCCAGGAGTTGGTCAAGCACGGCGTCGGAAATCTGGTCCGCCACCTTGTCGGGGTGTCCTTCAGACACCGATTCGGATGTAAATAAATATCCCATGATAAAAAAATTGATAAAAAATGAGCCTGCTTCCGCAGAGCGAAAACAGGCAGAGTGGGATTCGGCTTTTGGTATGTCTGATGCCTTCACAGTGTGGAGCACCTGAACGACCGGGTCCTCGACACATGCGAGTTTTAGCATTGTTTTTGAGAGGTTGCAAGCAGCCAAATCTGTCCTCTGTATCGTTTTCGGCGGCGAAGTTACGAATAAAAGCGTCAAGTATCCGAAAAGATATGGGAAAAATGCTACTTTTGCACGCTAACTATATATTTTTAAACATTCTTTTCTCAAATTCTCGGTCCTATGTCCGTTGAAATAAAAAGAGTTTCTACCAAGTCGGAACTGAAACGCTTCATTCGCTTTAACTACGAGTTTTATAAAGAAAACAAATACTCCGTCCCCGACCTCTACGACGACATGCTGAACACGTTCTCGCCCAAGCGGAATGCCGCTTTCGAGTTCTGTGAGGCCGACTACTTTTTGGCCTATCGCGAAGGAAAGATTGTAGGCCGCGTGGCCGCCATTATCAACCATCGGGCCAATGAACAGTGGAACAAAAAGACCGTGCGCTTCGGTTGGATAGACTTTATTGACGATGTAGAAGTGAGTCGCGCCCTCATTGATACCGTGAAGCAATGGGGTAAGGAGCGGGGTATGGACACACTCGAAGGTCCGCTCGGCTTTACCGACATGGATGCCGAGGGAATGCTGATTGAAGGTTTCGACCAGCTGTCCACCATGGCCACCATCTACAACTATCCTTATTATCCCGTCCACATGGAGCGGCTCGGGCTGGAGAAAAGTGCCGACTGGGTGGAGATGAAAATCTTCATTCCCGACGAAATTCCCGAGAAGCACAAACGCATTTCCGACATCATAGCTCGCAAGTACAACCTGCACATCCGCAAACTCACGAGCAAGAAGGAAGTGCGCGAAAGCGGTATTGGACATCAAATTTTCCGACTAATCAACGATGCCTACGCCCCTCTGTTCAACTTCTCGCGCATGACGGAGAGGCAAATCGACCAATATGTAAAAATGTACGTGCCCGTGCTCGATTTGCGCATGGTTAGCATCGTAGAAAACGAGCAAAACGACATCGTGGCCGTCGGCATTTCTATGGCATCGCTTTCAGAGGCATTGCAGAAAGCCAAAGGCCGTTTGTTGCCCTTTGGGTGGTTCTATCTGCTCAAGGCACTGCTGTGGAAACGTCCCAAAATGCTCGACTTGCTCCTGGTGGGCGTACGTCCCGACTATCAGAACAAAGGCGTAAACGCCCTGTTGTTTACCGACCTCATACCGGTGTATCAAAAATTGGGCTTTGAGTATGCCGAAAGCAACCCCGAGTTGGAACTCAACGAGAAAGTGCAAAACCAATGGCAGTACTTTAAAACCGAACAGCACAAACGTCGCCGCTGTTACAAGACTGCCATACACTAAGCAAGGGGACGCTTAGAAATGTCCCTTGATATTTCTATCAAAAGAAATCATGTCTGACGAACTAAACCTCACTCCCGCTCCCGAAGTGGTCTATGACGAGAGCAAAATCCGCCACCTTGAAGACACGGAACACATCCGCACACGTCCGGGTATGTACATCGGACGCTTGGGCGACGGTTCTCATGCCGAAGATGGTATCTACGTGCTGCTCAAGGAAAGCATTGACAACAGCATCGACGAGTTCAACGAAGGATTCGGAAAGCGCATCGAGGTAAACATCCACGACAATCTCACCGCCGAAATCCGCGATTACGGGCGCGGCATCCCTTTGGGCGCATTGGTCGATGCCGTGTCAAAGCTCAACACGGGCGGAAAATATGATACCGCCGTGTTCACCGCATCCGTCGGCATGAATGGTGTGGGCCTCAAGGCCGTCAACGCACTCTCCACCCGCTTTGTGGCACGCAGCGTGCGCGACGGAAAAATGCACGAGGCCATTTTTGAAAAAGGCGTTCTGGTGAGCGATGAGGAAGGTCCGTGTGAAGAGGAGAACGGCACCTACATCTATTTCGAGCCAGACAAGACCCTCTTCCTCAACTACCGTTTCCATGGTGAGTTTGTGGAGAATATGCTCCGCAACTACACCTACCTCAACACCGGCCTGGCCATCTTCTATAACGGCCGCCGCATCCTCAGCCGCAACGGTTTGGAAGACCTCCTCAACGATAATATGACGGCTCCCGGATTGTACCCCATAGTCCACCTTTCCGGTCCCAACATCGACATCGCCTTCACCCACACCTCGCAGTACGGCGAAGAATATTACTCCTTCGTCAACGGCCAGCACACCACCCAGGGCGGAACCCACCAGAGTGCGTTCAAGGAACACATAGCTCGTGCCATCAAGGAGTATATGGGGAAAAACTACGACGTGCAGGACGTGCGCAACGGCTTGGTGGCCGCCGTGGCCATCCGCGTCATTGAACCCCTCTTTGAGAGCCAGACAAAAATCAAGCTCGGCTCGCTCACCATGGCTCCCGACAAGGATTCAAACGGCAATCCCTTCCCCCTTTCGGGCGTGAGTGTGAACAAGTTTGTCGGAGATTTTGTCAAGGAGAACGTAGACAATTATCTGCATAAGCACACCGATGTCGCAGACGTCATCAAACAAAAAATTGAAGAGAGCGAGAAGGAACGAAAAGCCATTGCGGGCGTAACGAAGCTGGCTCGCGAACGTGCCAAGAAGGCCAATCTGCACAACCGCAAGCTGCGCGATTGTCGGGTCCACCTCAGCGACCCTGCACCCAAGGCGCGCAAGAAAGATGAGGAGGAGGCGCAAGACCCACGTTGGGAATCGTCCATCTTTATCACCGAGGGCGACTCGGCAAGTGGCTCTATCACCAAAAGTCGCGACGTGAATACGCAGGCCGTCTTCTCCCTGCGTGGTAAACCCCTCAACTGTTTCGGGCTCACCAAGAAAGTGGTTTACGAGAATGAGGAGTTCAATCTCCTGCAAGCCGCTTTGAACATCGAGGATGGCCTCGACGGTCTCCGCTACAACAAGGTCATTGTAGCCACCGATGCCGATGTCGACGGCATGCACATCCGTTTGCTCATGATAACCTTTTTCCTTCAATTCTTCCCCGATTTGATAAAAAAAGGCCATGTCTATATCCTCCAGACCCCCCTCTTCCGCGTGCGCAACAAGAAGAAAAAAGTACGTGGGGCGGCCAAGACGTCGACAACCCTCCATGATGGCAGTGCCGGGGCGGCTATTCTGAAAAAGAACCGTGCGGGCGACCGTTCGGAGTTTGAAACGGTCTATTGCTATTCTGAAGAGGAAAAACAGGAGGCCATAGAGCGGCTCAGCCCTGACCCCGAAATCACCCGTTTTAAAGGTTTGGGCGAAATTTCTCCGGATGAGTTTAAACATTTCATCGGTCCCGATATGCGCCTGGAACCGGTAACACTCCACAAGAGCGACAATGTCAATTCCCTCCTGGAATACTATATGGGCAAGAACACCATGGAGCGTCAAGGTTTCATCATTGACAATCTGGTTGTCGAGGAAGATTTGGCAGAGGAAGAGTAGCAATGCCTTCCGCTCCATCCTGACATTCTACCCACGGTTTTGGTTTCCGCTCTCCGCCCACAAACATTCAAAGTAATGAAGATTGCTGTTTTCCCCGGGTCGTTCGACCCCTTTACCGTCGGCCACGCCAGCATTGTCAAGCGTGGGCTGCCCATGTTCGACCGCATTGTGATTGGGGTGGGCGTCAACGACAAAAAACGTTCCCTCTACACTCCCGAACAGCGGGTTGAAGTAATCCGTCGGCTCTATGCTGCCGAGCCGCGCGTGAAGGTTGTTGCCTACAAAGACCTCACCATCGACCTCGCCCGCCGCGAGCAAGCTAAATTCATCCTTCGCGGACTTCGTTCGGTCAAGGACTTTGAGTACGAGCGCGACATTGCAGCCATGAACCACCGGTTGGGCGGTGTGGAAACAGTTTTGTTGTTCACAGAGTCGCAGTATGCCCACATATCGTCGAGCGTGGTGCGCGAACTCATTGCTTATGGCAAAGACGTTTCCGATTTTCTGCCCCGCCCCCAGGAGTAGTGCATGGCGCATGGCCGTTTTACTCCCTATATAGCCAATACATCAAAACACCACAGATAATGAAATTCCTATCCCTCCTTTTCTGCCTGTTGTTGGCCTTGCCGGCCGGCGCGCAAAGCCCTTACGAAGGACTGGACTTTGAACAAATCAAAAAACTTCAGATGGCGCAGGTAGCCATTTCGAGCTTGTATGTTGATAGCGTCGACCAGCAAAAGCTCACCGAAGATGCCATCAACGGCATGCTCGAAAAGCTCGACCCCCATTCCTCCTACACCAATGCCAAAGACACGAAAAAACTGAACGAGCCCCTGAGTGGCAATTTTGAAGGCATCGGTGTGAGCTTCAATATGGTGAAGGACACCCTCCTCGTGCTCCAAGTCATCAGCAAAGGCCCGTGCGAGAAAGTTGGAGTCCTGGCCGGCGACCGCATCATTGCCGTTAATGGCACCGCCATCGCCGGCATCAAGATGGACCGCGACAGCATCATGCAGAAGCTGCGCGGTCCCAAGGGCACCATCGCCAACCTCGAAGTGGTGCGTCGCGGCGTGTCCGAAGTGCTTCGCTTCAAGGTTGTACGCGACAAGATACCCGTCTACACGGTCGACGCAGCCTATATGGTCAATGCTACCACGGGCTACATCCACCTCGACAGCTTCGGAGCCACCTCAGGCCAGGAAGTACACGACAAGCTGTTGAAGTTACAGAAAGAGGGCATGAAGGACCTCATCCTCGACCTTTCGCTCAACGGCGGCGGCTATCTCAATGCCGCCCAGGAAGTGGCGAGCGAGTTCCTGCCCCAAGGCTCCATGATCGTCTATACCGACGGCCGCGTCATGCCGCGTCAGGAGCTTACTGCCGAAGGCGGCGGCCTCATGGCGGGGAAAGGCCGTGTGGTCATACTGGTTGACGAGTTCACCGCTTCGGCCGCCGAAATCGTCAGCGGAGCAGTGCAGGACCACGACCGCGGCACCATTATCGGTCGGCGCACTTTTGGCAAGGGCCTGGTACAGCGCCCCATCGACCTCCCCGACGGCTCCATGATACGCCTCACCGTCTCCCACTACTACACCCCTTCCGGCCGCTGCATCCAGAAGCCTTACGTCAAAGGCGAGAAAGAAGCCTACAGCCGCGACCTCGAAGACCGCTACACCCGGGGCGAACTGACATCTCTCGACAGCATTCATCTCGACTCCACCAAGGTCTACAAAACCCTCGTCAAGCGCCGCACTGTCTACGGTGGTGGCGGCATCATGCCCGACATCTTTGTCCCCATCGACACGACCGCCTACACCCCCATGTATCGAGCCCTCCGCCGCTACAACCTCATCAACGAACACACCCTGCGCTATGTTGACGAGCACCGCAAGGAGTTGAAGAAGAAATACCGCACGTTCGACGACTATGCCGCCCACTTTGAAGTTCCCGCCCAGCTCACCGACTCCATCCTTGCAGAGGGAAAACGCAAGAAGGTGGAGCCGAAGGACGATCAGGAGTTGGCCGCCACCCTCGACGACTTGAAATTTATCCTCAAGGCCACCATCGCCTACGACCTGTGGGAACGCAACGAATACTTCCGTCTCATCAACGAGCGCAACGATATTTTCAAGCGAGCCTTGCTTTTTTTGAAAAACGAGCAAGAATTGACGCGGTAAAAAGCGAAAAAACACGCAAAAAATTTGTCGATAAAAAAAAGCGTATTACTTTTGCGTCGCAATTCGGAAACGAAGAGCAATAAAGGATGTTCCATGGTGTAATGGTAGCACTAGAGTTTTTGGTTCTCTCAGTCATCGTTCGAATCGGTGTGGAACAACATCCCCTTCCCCCGAGCCCTGCGCTTTTATTCTTCCCCGCTTTGCGCAGGGCTCTTCTTTTCCAAGCTGTGTCTTTCAGACACAGCTTTTTTCAGTTCGCCCGACATGGGCATAATCTAATGGGTGAAAGTCCCGAGCGCGCCCCGATAGCGGGAAGCGCATAGCCTGAGGCAACGGTGTCTACCGCGAGGAGAATCGGAAGGAAGCCAAGGGCAAAAGTCTGGCT
>JALEYW010000080.1:0-52158 GCA_022773145.1 Bacteroidales bacterium | reverse complement strand
AAAGCAAATCCTGCGGCTTTTCTTTTTGTTCTTCGCTCGCCTTGCACTACTTTGCTTCGCCAAGATAGGCTGCGGCTCGGAAGAAAAAAAGCAAATCCTGCGGCTTTTCTTTTTGTTCTTCGCTCGCCTTGCACTATCTTTGCCCCCAATTAGTTCAAAATCAATAATCAGGCAACAAGTAGAGAAGTTTCGGCACAAAGCAGGAAACATCGCGCTCAACGATTTCGTTAAGCCAGATGAGTGAAGCCAAACTTCCATCTTTACCGGCACAATCCACACACACGGCATGGTTAGACAACGCAAAATAAAAAAAATACGTCTCCACAGCGAGGGCAACGTCATTCTCCGCAATGGCCTCATAGGCATCATTGCAGCCAATGCACTGCTCTATTTCCTACTGAAGGACCTCTGTCTGCTCCCATTCTATGTAGTGGCCGCCATCTGCATCGTGCTCTATAGTATAGCAGTCAATTTCTTCCGCTGTCCCCTGCGCCAGTTCCAGGGCGACGTCGAAGGCATCGTCGTAGCAGCAGCCGATGGCAAAATCGTAGTGATAGAAGAAGTGGAAGAAAATGAATATTTCCACGACCGCCGCCTGATGATATCCATCTTCATGTCCATCACCAACGTCCATGCCAACTGGTTCCCCGTGGAAGGCATCGTCAAAAAAGTCGTCCACCACAACGGCAATTTCCACAAAGCCTGGCTCCCCAAAGCCAGCACCGAAAACGAACGCTCCACAGTCGTCATCGAAACACCTGAGGGACACGAAGTACTCGTCAGACAAGTAGCCGGCGCCGTAGCCCGACGCATCGTAACCTATGCCGTCGAAAACGAAGATTGCTGTATCGACGAACACATGGGCTTCATCAAATTCGGCTCCAGAGTCGACGTCTACCTCCCCTTAGGCTCAGAAGTACTGGTAAAAATGGGACAAGCCACCGTTGGCAATCAAACCGTGGTAGCCAAACTCCCTGCCGCTCGCGCATAGGGTAGGGAAGTGCGACACCCACCGGGTACCGGGGCCGAGAAATATTTTGCTCAATATATGAAAAAACATATTCCCAACACCCTCACCTGCTGCAACCTCCTGGCCGGGTGCGTAGCCACATGGCTCGCATTCCGTCATCAATTTCAGGCAGCATTCCTCTTCATCGTCATAGGAGCCCTCTTCGACTTCTTCGACGGCTTCGCGGCCCGTTTGCTCCGAGTTTCCTCCGCCATAGGCAAAGAGCTCGACTCCTTGGCTGACAACATCACCTTCGGTTTTGCCCCCGCAGCCATCGTCTTCTCCCTGCTCCAAACCCTTTTCTCGCCCGCCACCATGCCCACCGGCTGCCCCTTAGCCGAGATGCCCGGAGCGGAATATTTACCCTATCTCGCCTTCCTCATCGCCCCATTCTCCGCACTGCGGTTAGCTAAGTTCAACTTAGATGAGCGGCAAACCACCACCTTCATCGGCCTTCCTACTCCCGCCAATGCACTTTTCTGGGGCAGTTTGGCCACTAGCCTCGACGAGGGCGGATGGCTCAGCGGCGAGCCCTGGGTGGGTCTCGTCCTGCTCCCCGCCATCTTCCTCTCCTGTTGGCTCTTGGTTTGCGAAATACCCATGTTCGCCCTCAAGTTCAAAACCTACGGATTGCAAGGCAACATTCTTCGTTACAGCTTCATCCTTTGCAGCCTCATCCTCCTTTGCGGCCTCGGATGGGTCGGATTCTCCGCCATTATTGTTCTATACGTCTTCACATCCATCATGAACAACATCATTGGCACGAAAATGGTAGAGATAGAGTAACAAGCCAAAGAGTCGAAAGTTTATAGCCAGAAGAGCTCATACGGCTACGGAAATGAAGTTTAAAAATCATAGTTCAAGGCTTATAAAAAATGAGTTGAAGGAAAAAAATTAAAAGCTCATAAAGATAGTCACTGAGCGGATGATTACTGCGCTTCAGAACTACCTCATAAGCTTTAAACCATAAACTCATTACTTATAAGCTCTCAACTCAAAGCCCAAAGCCCAAAACTCTCAACTCCCCCTTGGCACCAACCCACACCCCTGCTAAAACTAAACGCAACAACCCATCATGAACGGACTGCTCGGATGCCTATTCATCCTCATCTTCGGTGGAATTTTTATTTTTATCGGCCTCGCGCGCATCATATTCCGGCTACTCTTTGGAGGAAGCCGGGCCATGCACCATGCCAATCGGAACACCCAAGAAACCTACCGCAACCAAACCCGCCACCACGCCCAGGACACCACCACCTCCGGCAATGCCCACCACGAAAGAGGGCGCGCCAACTCTCGTTGGCGCCGAAGCGGAAAAATTTTCGACAAAAACGAAGGCCAATACGTCGACTTTGAAGAACTGTAAGGACAATTAAACTCACCCCTCTCGGTTCAGCAAATCCCATTCGTGAATACGCTCCATCACGCTGCTCCGCGCCTTAACCAGCCCCACAGAACATCCCCCTTCAACCAACCGGTTAAACCGCCCCTCCAAATCCCGCATCCTCCCCGCATCGTGCCGGCATTGCCAATAAGCCAGTTTCACACACAGCGCCCTGATCGAGGGCGACTCCCCCTCCCGCACCATCCGTTCCAAACACCAGTTCAAGAAAGCCGGATGCTCCTCACCCCGTAGGAACAAACACTCCTGATAGATAGCCCCCAACATCATGCACCGATGGTGCGATCTGTTCTCCTTCATCGCCAAGGCAATAAATTCATCGCGACTTTTCAACATATCCTGATTTTTTTGTGTGTAATTCCATTTCCCACTCCCAACATTAAATATCCTCCCCCCTCACAATACCGTGAGCCACCGCAAAAATCGTCATCGCCGCCACACTGCGCGTACCCAGCTTTGCCGTCAGGTTCTTCCGATGCGTAATCACCGTAGCCAGGCTCACCCCCAAGTCAGCAGCAATCTCCTTGTTAATCCTCCCGCCTATAACCCCCCTCAGCACTTCGCGTTCCCTGGGCGTCAGGCGCGGGCTCTCAGCCCCCTTAGCCCCCTCCTTGGCCAAGCGCGCCCTACGCACCACCTCAATTTCCCCCTCGCCCGAACCGTGTGAGCGCCGAGCCAGCGCCAAAATGCTGCGTACCAACTCACCTTCACCCTGAAACACATTCAGCGAGTGAAAACCCTGAGGCAGTTGCCCCTTCTCCTCCCCATGCACCAACACAATCGTCTTATGCTGCCGCCTGAGGAAAAAAGCAGCACCCGCAAGCACCTCCGAAGGAGAAACAAAAAAATGGAAAAACACATCCGCATCCCCCCGCTCCGCCAAATCCGAAAACCGCGGAAACAGACACGTGTCCGCACCGGGCATCATGCGATGAATGATTTCAGCCAGCCCGATAGCAGCCAACGTGTTAGGCGTAACGATAGCAATCGCAGGAACAGACATAAGCCAAGCACAAAAAAACTAATTCACAACCAACTGCCGAAAATACCTCCTCAGTACCTCCTCAGCCCGCGCCAGCTGCTCCGGCGTATTCTCCTTCACATCCCCCAGCTTATACTCCCAGCCCAACGCCTCATATTTATGCACACCCAACCTGTGATACGGTAGCAACTCCACCCTCTCAACCATCCGGTACTTCCCGAACCTTTCCCCCAGCGCCCGCAGGTCCTCCTCAAAATCGCTCACCCCCGGCACCAGCACATAGCGCAACCAGAACGGGTGCCCCCGTTCCTCCAACCACTGCGCCGTACGGAGCGTCTGCCCATTGCTCCGCCCCGTAATCCCCATATGTCGCGCGTCGTCCATCTCCTTCACGTCCAGCAACACCAAGTCCGTCAAATCCAGCAACCTCTCCACATGCTCGTTCCATATCCCCCCGTTCGAGTCCACGCAAATATGAATACCCTCCTCCTTTAGCCGTCGGAAGAGCGGCACCAGCGCCTCCGCCTGCACCGTAGGCTCCCCACCCGAGAAAGTAATCCCCCCCCGTTTACCAAAAAACGGCCTCATCGAAACCGCCTGCTCCAAGATATACTCCGGCTCCGTAAGCCTACCCTCACCCCGCGCGTCGATAGTGTCAGGATTGGCACAATACAAACACCGGAACGGACACCCCTGAAGAAAAACCACATACCGAAGCCCCGGGCCGTCAAACGTCCCCATCGACTCATAACTATGAACCCTGATTTGCTGCATACAATATATATTCTTAAAAAAATAAACGTTGATGACAGTGCAAAAATAGTGCAAGGCGAGCGCAGGACAAAAAGAAAAGCCGTGCAAAGTGAGAGAAAAGGCAATTTAAAAAACGATAGTTTTTTAAATTGCCTTTTCCGAACTGCAGCCGGCTTTATGTAAAAGCCGTGCAAAGCGAGAAAATAGAAATAAAAACGATAGTTTTTTAAATTGCCTTTTCCGAACTGCAGCCGGCTTTATGTAAAAGCCGTGCAAAGCGAGAAAAAAGAAATAAAAACGCAAGTTTTTTAATTTCTTTTCCGATCCGCAGCCTATCTTTGCACAGTTGAAGGTTAGAAGTTTCCTCACTCAACGGCAGACTCTGTTTCCCGTTCTAACAGAAACTTTATCACCTTATATCCCTATCTCTCATAACCATCGGAGCTCATGTGAAAATCTTTAAACCTCCTTTTTACGGGGTTCTTAAAGTGCAATTTTCTTTTGACATTTTAAATAAGATTGACTTTGTCTTCCTCCTTCGCACCTCAGCATAGTCTAAGCAAGCTTAGCTATGCGTTGCACAATCTTTGGTCTTTGGGCTTAACGAAATCGTTCATCATTTTACTTATTCTCCCCCTCCCCCCCAAAATCATGAAAACCATCTGTCGCCTGCTCCTCATGCAGGCCATCCTCATCCTGTTCACCGCTTGCGCCACCGACACACCCCATTCGCACAAAAAACTCAGCCCCCAACAGCAACAAATAGCAGCCCGGTGCGAAAAACATTATCATGCCGCCCGCAAAGCACAGCTTGGCGAACAATACCGGCAAGCCATCCAATCCTACCGCCAATGCCTTGCCACCGACACACCTGATACAGTTGCCGCCAACCACCTCCGGCCCATCATTGCAGAAGCCATGCTCCAGATGATGAACTGCTACCAGGCAGCAGGAAAACCCGAAGAATGCGTGCAGACCTTTGCACGTTTACACACCAATCCCACAAACCTCATACGCAACTACTGCCTGCGCGACCTCCTCTCCATCGAAGCCTACGCACTCTCGCGTACAGAACGCATGGAACAAGCCGAAAAACAAATAGCACAAGTACTCAAACTCCCCACAGCCCAAGCCACCCACGAACAGCTCTTCCGCGACTACGCCTACGCAGCCGCCATCTACTATCCCAATCCCGCTCGGAGCGAACAAGTCATCAAACTCTGCCAGCGCTGCCTCCAAGAAGCATCCCACTGTAAACACACCACCGGAGCCGGATGGGTACAATCCATGCTCGGCAACCTCTACGTCAAAACCGGAAAAGTCAACGAAGCCATCGAACTCTACGAAGACTGCATCACCTGCGCAGAAGCCCAAGCCGACACCCTCGCAGCCATTTGCGCCCGGACAGACCTTGCGCAACTCTATTTTGACTGGAACCTCCACGACCAAGCCAGCCAAACCCTGGGCGAAGCACTCATCCTCCTTCACAAAAAGCACTACAGCCCCCTCGTTGCCGTGCGACCGCTGCTCCTCAAAGCACGCATCAGCCAGTTACGCCACCCCCTCGACACAGCCCTCGCCTACATCCACCAAGTTCGGCGCATAGCCCACCACTTACCCTACAACAGCGGAACCTCCGACTGCGATTACCTGCAAGGAAGCATCCTCGCCCAAAGCACAAACCTCCATACCGCACACACCGGCATCAGCCTTCTCCAAAAAGCAGCACGAGGTGGCACACCACAAATCAAAGCCCAAGCCTACTACCAACTCGCACGTTACGAAAAACGCCGGGGAAACAACCCCGCCTGCAACATCATGCTCGACAGCATGTACGCCGCCATACACCAGCCTGACTCCACACTCCGCATACCCCACGCCGCAAACTTCGCGCTCACCCACTACCTACAACTCCACGACCCATCCAAAATAAAACAATACGCCACAGCCCTCGCCCGCGAAACAGCCAAGGCAAACCCCGCAGCCACCCAAAGCCGCCTCGTCTGCAACATCGTAAACATGCGAACCCAACAAAAAGCACACACACTCCAGCTCCAACAAAGCAAAATGCAGCTCCGACAAACCCTCTGGGCCATCATCAGCATTCTGCTGCTGCTCCTCCTCCTCCTTGCCTGGCGCCACATACGCCAACAGCGCCGCATTAACACACTCCAACAGCGACTCCTCACCGAAAAAGTCAACGCCCTGATGGATCGCCTCGAAAAGTCCGAAGCCAACCGCACCACGCTGCGGCAAACACTCCTCCAACTCCGTGCCGCCGACACTCCCGCAGCCGCCACCACGCCCGCACACCCCAACGCCGAAAGTTTGCTCACCCCCGCAGCCAATGTAGCTACCCTCCAACAACGCTTTGCAGCCCTTCATCCCCATTTCTTCCCCCACCTGCGCACCGCCGCTGCCAACATCACCCCCGCCGACGAACGCCTCGCCATGCTCATCCACCTCGGCCTCAATCCCACCCAGATAGCCACCATCATGCAGGTAGCCCCACGCACCACCACTGTCTACCGCTACCGTCTACGTCAGAAACTCAACCTTCCTCCCAACGCCTCACTCGAAGAAAAACTCAAAGAACTCTCCAGCGACCCCACACCCCACACCGGCATCCCTACGCAGACTTAAAGGACGCATCGCCTCGCCCGTCCACCTTGTCGCCAAACGGGCAAAAAACCGAAACGCACTCCTATATACAAGCGTCTACTTCTCATCTACTTGCTAATAGAAAGTCCACTTTTAAAAAGCCTATTTGTAGATTACTTTGAAGTGGCCCACACATTGCTACTCGATAATCAGATTAGAAAAAGTATAGCTGTTGGAGCTAATTATATTTGTATTATAATTTGTACTGTTGCTGTTATCTACAATAGTAGAAATTAGAAAGTCCTTATAGACAAAGGGTGAGAAGCGCATACCACAACCTATCTACAATAGTAGAAATTAGAAAGTCCTTATAGACGCCTCTGAAGAATTGGAGATGGACGAAATCTACAATAGTAGAAATTACAAAGGCCTTATAGACTATACATCATGGCAAACAAGACAACTTTTCGACTTGGACACCTTCGGAAAATGTGAGCAGTAGGTGTCCCAGTTCGTGGGCGGCAGTGAAGCGCAGACGTTCGACTGTGGTTTTTGAAGGACGCATGTCAAGTAGCATGAGGGGATAGCAGCCTTCGGCCCATGTGCTCAGTCCAAATACGTGGTCGGGAAGTTCGGCTTTAAAAATTTTTATTCCGCGGCGTTCGCAAAGGCGTAATATGCTGGCAATGGGCCCATCGCCGCAATGCCATTGCCTGCGCAGTTCGTGAGCTGCCTTCATGGCATCGCTGAAGCAACTGACTGCAGGCGGCAGCTGTAGAGAGGTGTCGAAATTTACCTGCATGTCGGTTTGCAGTTCCTTTTTCAGGAAAAGTTCCTAATGCTTTTTCTGTGTTGTTCTCCAAAATAGAGTTGTGAGGGATAAGGGTTTAATGTTTGAGTTTAGAGTTTAAAGCTGAAAGAGTTTTAGCTTATTAGTGAGCTTGGCGTGAATGAGCAATGAGATAATGAATAATGAAGCCTACGGCTACTGTCATGGCCGTAGGCTTCATTATTTCATAAGGTTGGCTGTGGTTCGGCAAAGAAATTGAAAAACCTGCGGTTTTTTCTTTTCTTTGCGCTCACCTTGCACAACCTTTCTTTATCTCATCATTCTTTTTTGTTTGTTACCTTCAGGGTGCGTAGGGTACGAGTTGTCGTTTGGTCCAGGGTATGAGGAGTATGAGCCCGGCGCAGATGATGCAGCCGTAGAACGTCCATCCGGCCATCTCCTTGACGGCGGTGAGCGTGGCCTGCACCTGCACCTTTCCCTTCATGGAAGTGGCCGCCATCTGTTCGGCTTCCGTTTCGCTCTTTCCCTGCATCTTCATGCCTTGTACGGTCTGCCCGTACTGCGCGGCGGATGCCGCGTCGGTGCGGTCGTATTCCTGGGCAAAGCGGGTGATGTAATGTTGCTGGCGTTCCTGGAGCACGTTGGAGTAGATGGCCGACCCGATGCCGGGGGCTATGATCATGCGCACGGTGAGCATGATGCAGACCCAGGTGGACATGAGGCGGTAGGGCATGCGCTGGTTGGCATAGACCGCCGTGACGGCGTAGAGCAGCATCATGCCGGCCCCACGGATGATGATGGGCCACTTCATGCGTTCCATCAAGCCTTGGCCTTGCACTTCAAAGTACATGAACAGGGCGGAGAGGCCGATGAGCAGGAAGCCGTAGGCAAAGAGGTATTTGAAATGCCACCCCTTGCTGCTGAACACTACGGCCATGACCAGTCCGATAAAGTAGCCCACGAGCACCCAGTTGCCCAGTTCCGCCACTTGCAGGTTGTCCATCTTCATGCCCACGGAACAGAAGATGTTGACAAACATCTGGCTGGAGTTGAAAATCATGAGCCCCAGGAAAAGCAGGATGCCGCCCTGGATGCTTTTCAGCCTGAAGGCCCCGATGATGAAGTAGGGTGAGCGGCGGCGGCTTTCGAGCCAGATGAAGACTCCGGTGCTGAGGGTGCAGATGGCGGTGGCCCAGCGTATCTCGGAAGCGTCGTACCAGTCGAGCACCTTGCCGTACACCATTATATATATAAAGGAGAGGCACGCGAGGCAGAACACGGTGACGTTGCCGAACTTGGAGAAAGTGATGGGGAAATGGCGTGTGGGGTAGGGATTGTAGGGCATGGTCACCATCAGTATGACTACGGCCACGCCCAGGGCGGCCATCATGGCGTAGTAAACGTATTGCCACTCATAGTTATAGGCGAACCATGCCGTGAGCCAGGTGCCGATTTGTCCGAGAATCATGAAGAAGAAGTAGATGATGGGCATGCTGGCGGTTTTCTCCTTGTCCAGCTTGTCCCATCCCGCTTCGTCGGTAGGTTCGTTTCCCGGTGTGAGGTTATGGGTGGCTTCGATGCCGAAACCGTATTTTATCAGTGTGAAGAGGTTGCACATGAGCAGTGCCTGACGCACGAATCCCATCACCAGGCTGCACAGGGCGAGCACATAGATGCTCTCTGCGCGGGCACAGATGTAGCTGAGCAGCATCAGGATGGCAAAGCCCACCATGAGCATCATCTTCTGGCGGCGCAGGCACACCAGACGATAGAAGAAGGGGGAGAAGGCCGCCATACCCACCGAGGTGGCGAAGCCTACGAAGGTAATGTGCTCGGAGATGATGCCCAGGCCGCCCATCATTTCGGCGCTGTTGGCCGAGTACACGCCACTCACGGTCATGATGGGGATGAAGAGCAAAATCAGGAAGATGATGCCCAGGGGCTTCGGCACCCAGTCGTAGAAGGGGAAGTTGCGGGGAAGGTTCCTTGGTGTGGTCATCCAGTGTATAATTATTTAATGTATAATGTACAATGTACAATGTATAATGAAGCCTACGGCCATAAAGTATAGAGTTTATAGTTTAAAGCCTATAAGGGTACTTTGTAGCGCAGTTCTCATCCGCTCAGTGAGTGATATTATAAACTTTAAACTACAAACGATCTACTATTTTATGTATTGTACAATATAAATTACTTCTTCTCCGCTTTGACGATGACCATCATGCCGGCAGCCAGACGGTCGTTGTCTTCTTTGGAAAGTCCTTCAAAGTCGATGCGCACCGGCACGCGCTGCTGGATTTTCACGAAGTTGCCGGCGGAGTTGTCTGTCGGCACCAGCGAATACTTAGCTCCCGTTGCGCCGGAGATGGCCGTTACCTTGCCTTCAAACACCTTGTCGCTCATGGCGTCGATGGTCATTTTCACCTTTTGGCCCACGTGGATGTTTTCCACCTGCGTTTCCTTATAGTTGGCGATGACCCATTTCTGCGTGTTCGGCATGAGGTACGTGATGGTTTGTCCGGCATTGACCATCTGTCCCTCTTCCAGCGCGCGTCGGCCCAGTTTTCCGTCGCACGGGGCGAGTACCACGCAGTAGGAGAGGTTGAGCTTGGCCATTTCGAGTGCGGCTTTGGCTCTCTCTATGGCCGCTTCGTTGTTGGCCTTGCGCGTCTGCACCTCGTTCACTCCGGAGAGTGCGGCCTGCTTCTGTTTCAGCACGGCATCCAGCTTTTGCTGTGTGGCCTTGTATTCCGTTTCGTACTGTTCGAGCTGGATGGGTGTGGCAGCGTTGCGCTCCACGAGGTTCTTGTACCGCTTCACGTCCTTGGCCAGTTTTTCGAGGCGTATTTTTATTTCCGCGATGCGGGCATCGTAGACCGTGGCCGAGGTCTGCGTGGTTTGCAGCGAGGCATCCGTCACGTTGGCACCGGCCATGGCGTCTTTCAGTGCGGCTTCGGCCTCCATCAGGCGGATGCGGTATTCGCGGTCGTCGAGCGTGAGGAGCGTGTCGCCCTTATGGATGTCCTGATGTTCGGTGAAATAGATTTTCTTGATGTAGCCCGAGGCCCTGAGGTTGACGGGCGAGATGTACTGTTCCACCTGTGCGTCGTTGCTCGACTCGTTGCTCTTGTAGTCCACGAACATGAGGACTACCTGCACCACGCCCCAGACCACGAGTCCGAGGCCGATGAGGCTCACGAGCATTTGCCTCACTCTTTGTTTCTTCAGCTTTTTGGCTTGGTTTTCATGGCTTTGCGAGCCGCCCTGTGCCACGTTGTTGCTATGTGCTTGGTTATCTTGTGCCATTTTGTTGTGCGGTGTTTGTTGGTTGTTAGGTTATTCTGAGAGTTTTTCGAGTTGTCCGGTGTATTTGAGGACCATGAGGTTTGAAACTTGGTAGTTGTAGTGGGCGGTGAGGTAGTTGTTTTGTGCTTCGCTCATGCTCATTTGGTCCTGCAGCACTTCGACCATCGAGACGATGCCTTCGCGGTAGCGGTCGTAGGTGACGCCGTAGATGTCCTCGGCCAGCAGGTAGTTGTCGCGTTGTTTGTAGTAGTTGCGCTCGTTGTTCACCTGGTCCTTGATGGCGTTGGCGTATTGCGTCTGGAGGTTCTTCAGTGTGTTTTCGTAGCCGATGCGTGCGTTGTCGGCATCAAGTTGCGCCTTGCGCAGTTTCGACCGGCGTTCGTAGCCGTCGAAGATGGGCACGCGCAACGAGAGGCCGATGCCGTTCGAGCCGTACCAGTGGTTCGATTCGCCGGAGCGGAACCAGTTCTTGAACTTGTCGGTGTAGGAACTGTACATCACGTTGGCCGTGAGTGCCACGGTGGGGAGATAGGCGCCTTTGGCCAGTTTCGTCTGTTTATCGGCCAGCGTTATTTTCTGCTCCATGAGTTGGAGTTCGTAGAGATGGGGGTCGAGTCCGCTCATGGCGGCGGGGTCAAACTTGTCCACCGTTTTTTCCTCCACGCATATCTCCGCATCGGCGGGATAGTCGAGGATGTATTTCAGCATGTTGTACTGCTCCACGAGCATGGCTTCGGCGTTGGCGGCTTGCACGCGTGTGCTTTCCAGACGCACGTTGATGCGTTTGAGGTCCACTTCCAGTGCCATCTCGTTGTCGTGGAAGGCTTGGGTGATGCTGCGCAGCTCTTCGAAGCGGCGTATGTTGTCGTTGATGATGGTGAGCTGCTCGCGGGTGTTCTGTGCCAGGTAATAGACTTTGGCAATTTGCAGGATGAGGTCCTCGCGTGCCTTTTCGTAGGAGAGCTGGTTGATTTCGTCCACGGTTCGGGCAATCTCCATGGCGGTTTGTGCCGTTTGGCTGTACAGGGGCATTTGGAGCTGCACGCCGGCAGCGGCGTTGTACTGGAGGGTTTTCGTGACGTTGTATGCCTTGCCGTACGCCCTGCCGTCGGTTACGGACACGGGTGGGGAGAAGTTGTCGTTGAAGTTCGCCACTGCGTTGATTTGAGGTAATAGCCGGGCTCTGTTTTCGCTGATGCCGTATTTTCCTTTGGCGATTTCGTTGCGTGAGGTTTTCAGGGAGAGGTTGTTTTCGATACCTACTCTCAGGCACTCCTTCAGCGTGAGCGTTACTTGTGCGCCGGCAGTGAGTGTGGTCCAGACGGCAGCACAAATGGTTATCAATTTCCTTTTCATGTATATGTATGTGTCTTAAACGGTGGCGAAATTAGCTCTTTTTGACTGATATTCCTCTTCTTTTAATGTACTTATTGGGGTATGGCCTGATGTTTTCTTCCTAAGGGCCGTGTTTTGTCATATAGGGAGAGCAGTCACCACGTTCGGGTGAAGCCGGAAACCGCATTTTTCATGCGAACACCTGCTTGCAAACAGTGTTTTTTAGGAATATACCATTTTTAGGAATATACCATTTAGCCGGAGGAAGAAAAGCTGCTTTTCAACCTCCGACTAAGGTATGTTTCTCAGTGTACTCTTTTATTTCTTATACTGCTTGGCCAATCCGCCTTCCGACGTTTCGCGGTAGAGGGAAGGGAGGTCGTGTCCCGTCTGTTTCATCACCTCCACGGCCTTGTCGTACGAAATGCGGTGTTCTCCCTCAGCATAGGTGGCGTAGAGGTTGGCGTCGAGGGCGCGTGCGGCGGCGTGGGCGTTGCGTTCGATGCAGGGAATCTGCACGAGGCCGCAGATAGGGTCGCACGTCATGCCGAAGTGATGCTCCAGTCCCATCTCGGCGGCATATTCCGTAGCGGCCAGCGAACCGCCGAAGATGTAGTTGGCGGCAGCGGCAGCCATGGCGCAGGCCACGCCCACTTCGGCCTGACATCCGGCTTCGGCACCCGAAATCGAGGCGCGGGCCTTGGCGATGTTGCCCACCAGTCCAGCAGTGGCCAGGGCGTGGAGCACACGTTTGTCGCTGAAGCGGCGGCTCTTGGCCACGTGGTAAAGCACGGCGGGCACCACGCCGCAGCTGCCGCAGGTGGGGGCTGTCACAATCCTTCCGCCCGAAGCATTCTCTTCTGAAACGGCCAGCGCGTAGGCAAACACGAGGCCGCGCGACTGCAGGTTGCTGCTGTACCCCATGGCCTTGATATAATAATGAGGTGCCTTGCGCCGCAGGTTTAGTCCGCCCGGCAGCACACCCTCTTCCTCCAGCCCGCGTTCCACGGCAGCCTTCATCACCTGCCACACCTCTTCGAGGTACTCCCATATTTCCGGGCCTTCGCAGTAATCCACGTATTGCCAGTAAGAGCGACCGCGTTCCTCACACCATTGCTTGATGTCGAGCAGGTGGTCCAGTTCGTAGAGGTCGGGCGTTTCCATCTGGCTGCCTCCCTCTTCGGCCAGTGCGCCGCCCCCCACGCTGTAGACCGTCCAGGCATCGTGCGCCTGTCCTTCGCTGTCGACGGCTTCAAACTTCATGCCGTTGGGGTGGAAGGGTAGGACCACTTCGGGCAGCCACACGAAGTCGGTGCGTTCCTTGCCCAGCACGGAGTAAATGGCCCAGTCCGTGAGGTGGCCTTTTCCCGTGGCGGCCAGACTGCCGTAGAGCGTCACCTTGAAGCGTGGCGCGTCGGAGTGGGTGGCAAGGTATTTTTCGGCGGCGCGGCGCGGTCCCATGGTGTGTGAAGAGGACGGCCCTTGGCCTATGCGATAGAGTTCTTTCAGAGATTTCATTCAATTGGGGATTACGATAATATATAATGTATAGTTGCCTTCGGCCGTGAAGTGAACGGCCGAAACTTGCACCTACTTATTCTTTGATAAATCCGCGTCGGTACGCCACGAGCAGTTTTTCGAGGTCGGCAATCTGTTCGCGCAGCTCCGCCCCCTTGTCCGTATCGTTCACCATGGCGCGGTGGCCCATCATTTCCACGATTTGCGTGGTCGACTGGATGTCCGTTCCGTTCAGAATGGCCTCCTCGGTCGAGGTGAATGGCGCGTGCTGCACCAGTTGGAAGCCGCGCGAGTGGTACACCAGCGTGTAGCCCGCAATGCCCGTCGTGTCGTGGTAAGCCTTGGCAAACCCGCCGTCGATGACCATCAGCTTTCCGTCTGCTTTGATCGGTTTCTCGCCGTTCGATGCTCTCACAGGCACGTGTCCGTTGATGATGTGCCGGTGTTTGCCTTTCACGCCGAAGGCATCCATCAGCGCGTCGCACACCTCGCCGCTGTTGCGCAGGTGGTAATACCATCCCTTCTCCTCCTTGTGCGTTTCCTTGTCGGCAATGAAGTAGCGTTCAAAGGTCGCCATCTTCGACTTGTCGAAGAGCGGAGAGTCCGGCCCGCACCACAGGTACCAGAAATAGTCGCAAGCCTTCTCCCGTTCGGTCGCGTCGGCCGCCTCGTCGAACGTCAGCCGCACCAGTTGCTCCGTGCGTTCCAGCAGTTCGCGTCCTTTCACCTCCTGTCCCGCTACGCACACCGTTTTCAGCGAGCCGTCCTCGTTCATCGGCACCGAGGCGTGGAACAGCAGGTTGGAGTTGAAGATGCCGTACATTGAGCCGTGCAGCAGCAACTGAGCCACGTGTGCCTGCAGCCTGTCGGCCACCATGAACGAGTGTCTGATGCGCTCCATCAGCTCCTCCTCCTCCTCGCTCAGCTGGTAAGGATTGGCCGGGTCAAGCGTGGGCCAGCAGGTATCTTTCAGGGCATATTCCGTCCCGTTCACCCGGCACGTTCCTGCAGTCAGGTCCACGCCTTCCAACAGTGCGCGATCCTGCATACCCCATTCCGGGTGCGCAGCGTAGAGCTGTCCTTCCAGTTTGAATTGGATGATGGCAATGGCCTTGTGCATTTGCGCAATGAGGCGGCATTGCTTCTCGTTGGGTTGGCGTTCCGGGTCTTCTATCTTCGGGTAGAACAGCGTGCAGGGGTCGTCAGCATACGTCTCCATGGCAAAGGTGGCCAGGGGCACCATGTTGATGCCGTAGCCCTCCTCCAGCGTCTGCGTGTTGGCATAGCGGAACGACAGGCGTAGCACGCTGGCGATACACGCCTTGTTGCCCGCCGCTGCACCCATCCACAGCACATCGTGGTTGCCCCACTGAATGTCCCAGTGGTGGTACGCGCTCAGCGTGTCCATGATGAGGTGCGCCCCCGGTCCGCGGTCGAAGATGTCGCCCAGGATGTGCAGCTGGTCAATGGAGAGCCGTTGTATCAGTTCGCAGATAGCCACGATGAAGCCCGCCGCCCGGCCCGTGCCGATGATGGTTTGTATAATCACTCCCACGTAAGCCTGCTTGTTGCGGTCGTCTGAGCTCTCGTGAAGCAGTTCCTCTATGATGTAGGCAAATTCCTGCGGCAGACTTTTGCGCACTTTCGAGCGTGTGTACTTCGACGAAACATTGCGGCACACGGCAATGAGCTGGTTCAGCGTGGTCTGGTAATAGTCGGCCAGGTTTGTGTCCGTCTGTTTCACCAGTTCCAATTTCTGCTTGGGATAATAAATCAGCGTGCAGAGGTCGCGAATTTCTTTCTCGCGCAGCGTGTTGCCAAAGAGCTCCTGCACTTTCCGCTTGATGTTGCCCGAAGCGTTGTGCAGCACGTGTTCAAACGCCTCATGCTCGCCGTGCAGGTCGGCCAGGAAATGTTCCGTGGGTTTGGGCAGGTGCAGAATGGCTTCCAGGTTGATAATTTCTGTGGTAACGCGCGATATGGTGGGAAAGTCGCGTGCCAACAATTTCAGATAGCGTAAGTCAGCGCGGACATTGCCGGCTGAAAAGTCGTTTTTGGGCATAGAGTCAGGTTTAAGTAGGATAGGGCAGTACGCCCATTTGCCGAGGCATACCCGTCAGGCATGTCGCGAGGCAAAGGTAAGTCAAGGTTGTATAAAAGACCAATCTTTTTTTCAACTTTTTTGTGAAATGGAGAAACGATGCCGTGCTGACGGCAAACTGCTAACTACCGGTAGGAAACAGCAGGACGGAGCCGGAAAATTCAATTCCTGTTCTAAATGAAACAAACGTTACTTATATCATCAACAGCTGTTGCTTTTCTAAAAACTTCCCCATCTCATTCACTGAAGTTGCGGATGTGAACGGGTGATGAGGAATAAGGTCTGGAGTTTATGATGTGCCTTGCCAAATAGTCCTGGAGTTGTTTTTCCTACTCGTCGAGCTCGGCAAAATAGTCGGCGACTTGTGAAGAGAACTTCACGCAGCGACCTGCTTGGGTCTACGAGGCGGGGTGATCACGCTGAAAAAGCCGTAATTTGTTTTGGAAATACGCTTTTTGCGCACGCGTATATACGCATTTTATTTCCCGAAAAAAGCATTCACTCCTTCACATGACGTGCGTTTTCCTCTGATTTCCATCGGTTTCGAGTGTGAAGGGTTGGGCTTTCAAAGTATTCACACGGTTCCCGAAGCATTCACACTGACTTCCGAAGCATTCACACCGGCGGTGAACACTTGTGAAGGGTTGAAAGAGCAAGCCTTCACACCGGAAAACCGCCTCATAATCAGGAGGTAAGCGGTATGAACGTTCCGCTGTGCTGTGAATGCTTGCAAAACAAAGCCTTCACACCTAAAAGCTATGAAAATCAGTCGGAAAACGCCTTTGTGTGAAGGGGTGAATGCTTTTTTTCGGATAAAAAACGTATAAAGGAGGGTCAGCTGTCGGGGTAGTAAATGGCAAATTGCTCCGTGGCTTTTTTGTTGGTGTGATTCAACTCCCGCAACTTCAGTAAGCTAATTTTAAACTCCTACGTATAACCTCCGAAAGTTGAATTAATTTACAAATTCATTATGGCAACCATTAAACTGAAGTTTCGCCCATCCATCGTTCCCGGTAAGGAGGGCAGTCTCTATTTCCAAGTTATCCACAAGCGCGTTGTGCGTTATTTCTCCACTCCTTATCATATATATGCCCATGAGTGGAATGCCAAACGAGAAACCTTTTGTCGTGAAATCAGGCCGGAGCGCAGTGTCATGTTGCTGCAAATTCGGGGCATGGTGCGTCAGGATTTGGCCTTGCGCCAAAGCGTAATCAATCGGCTTGAAGCAGCCGGAACTGACTACACCCTTGACGAGCTGGCCCAACACTTTGCCGCATTGCCCTTGTGTAAAACCGTTTTCTCCTTCTTACAGGAACAGATAAACCACAAATGTTCCATGCAATCATGGGGCACCGCTCGCACCTATACCAATGCCTTCCGCCGGTTTCGCGATTTCCGTATGGGCATTGACCTCACCTTTGAGGAACTCTCGGCCCACATGATGGAACACTACGAAGCCTGGCTCCTGGAGCGCGGTTTGCAACGCAACACCGTGAGCTTCTACCTCCGAACCTTGCAAACGCTCTATCGAAAAGCCGTAGACGAAGGTGTGGCCACGCACCGCCACCTTTTTAAGCATGTGCGGCTTTCTTTTGTCCGGACTACCAAACGCGCCATTCCCGAAGCCTGTTTGCGAGCCATTGGTCAGTTGGATTTGTCGTCCGACGCTCGGCTCTCTTTTGCGCGTGATATGTTCATGTTCAGTTTTTACATGCGCGGCATGCCCTTTGTCGACATGGCGTTTCTCAAGAAGTCCGACCTCAAGCACGGCACCATTTGTTATAGTCGTAAGAAGACCCATCAACTCCTGAAGGTGGAGTGGGTGAAAGAGCTTCAGGACATTGTCAACCGCTACGCCCCGCTCACGTTCGGCACTCCCTATATGCTACCCATCATTTCCCGAGCCGACGGCACGGAGTACAGTCAATACCGGCTGATGCAGGAGAAGGTAAATCGCTATTTGAAGAAAATTGGTGCCATGATAGCCCTCAAAATACCCCTTACCACCTACGTGGCTCGTCATTCCTGGGCCAGCATGGCACGCAACATGGATTTTTCCATCGCCATCATCAGTGAGGCCATGGGCCATAACTCCTACCGCACTACCCAAATATACCTGAACTCCATCGACCTGTCAAAAATCAATCAGGCCAACCGTAAAATCATCCGGAGAATCCATGCCAAGTAGTGCGGCTGTTGATGTACAAAGACAGGAAACGTCAAAAAGCAGTGTGAACTTTCCGCCACCCGCCTAAGCTTCGGCACCGGCCGGATACCACACACCGCCCCGCCCGTGACGGCCATCCATCTGTATGCACAGCGGAGCGGAGAAGTGTACCTGCCGCAGGAAATGGCTTTCGTAGACGGCGGGCTGTTCGTTCAGCCAATCCTCGTCGAACGAACCGTCGTCGGCATAGGGGCGGATGGTGAAATAGCCCACGCCGAGCGATGTGAGGTTCTGGAAGAAATGCGTGCCCTGGCTGGGGTCTATGCGGTAAGCCGACAGGCCGCACTCCACGATGATGCGCGCACCGCTGATTTGCGGCCACTTCACGGGAATGCCCAGCCAAGGGTCTGAGCTGCCCCAACGTCCCGGTCCCACCAGAACATAGCCCTTTTCCTCGTTCTGCAGCCGCTCGTTAAGCAAGTCCAGTTCCCGCGCAATGTCTTTGCTATGGGCGGGGTCGAAGTGCTCCGACCTCACGTAGACCACGTCCTGCACGTCGACCACCTGCCCGTTGCCCAGCACAGAAGTGCTGCCCAGCAGCAGGCGGCCTGCGGTCTGAGCGTCGAAGTCGGGTGCCACCTCCTCCAGACGGTCCACGATGGGGCGTATCTGCAAGAGGTAGAACCACGCCTTGCCGCCCGTGATTTGCATGGCAAACTCAATTTCCACGGGCCGCCCCATCTCCGCCGCACCGATTTCGAGCAGCCGCTTGATGGTGTCCGCCAGGGGGAAGGCATCACTTTGCAGAATGCCCGAGAAAGTAGCCAGCCGCCGGCCCGGCCCGTTGCAGTAAGTGCCCGGGTTGAGCCGTCCGTTCTGCAGGTCGTAGGTGGAGATGACATAGCGTGCTGCGGTGTCGTCGGGCGGCAGGGCAGAGAGCGGCAGGCGGCAGAGGTTGAAGGCATCGTCCGTCTGGAAATGGTCGGAGAGGTTCTGCAGGTCAAGGGCCAGGAAGTCGCGTTGCGTTTCGCGCAGGGCCGTTTCCGTGCTGCCCAGTTGCAGGATGTGTTTAGGGTGGGCGGGCGAGAAACGCAGGGCCTGTCCGCCGTCAACGATGTATTTGCCCAGTCCCACGGCGATGTTGGCAATGCCCTCCTCAGGCTTTTCGTCGCCGATGGGGTAAAAGTTCAGCGAGCGTGCCACGCCGGAGAGCGTGGGGTAGAACACCTGGCCGTGGGGCTTGCCCACCACCTCCTGCAGCACGACGGCCATCTTCTCCTGGTCGATGAGGTTTTGCGTGGCCGTGAGATACGCCTTGCTGTCGCGGTAGAACACCGAGGCATACACCGCCTTGATGGCCGCGCGTACCAGGCGCATGGACGTCTGCTCATCATCGATGCGCGGTATCATGTACGTGGCATAGATGCCGGCGAATGGCTGGTAGTGCGAGTCCTCCAGGATGCTCGACGAGCGCACGGCGAGCGGGTTTTTGCTCACCTTGAACAGGCTGATGAGGTCTTCGAGCAGGGAGTGGGGCAGGGTGGCCTGTTCGAAGGCTTGCAGTATCTCCTCGTCGGGCGCGTCGCTCAGGGCAATGGGGTAGAGGTTGTTCTGCTCCATGAACTGGTCGAAGATGTCCGTGCAGATGACCACCGTTTTGGGAATGTCCACGTGGAAGTTGTCGGTCACGAGCGTGGGATATCGCTTCACGAGCGTCCCCATAAAGGCCAGGCCTCGCCCCTTGCCGCCCAGCGAGCCGTTGCCGATGCGGGCAAAGTTGCTGTACTCGTCGAAGCGTTCCTTCTGGTAGATGGCCACCACGCCGGCGTTCTTCATTTTCCGGTAGCGCACGATGATGTTGAAAATGAACTGCCGCGCCTCGTCCATGTTGGTGTATTGGTTGGCGTCGTGCGCCTTCAGAATTTCGGCGGGCGGGAACATGGCGCGTGAGTAGAAGAAGCGCGAAAAATGGTTGTGCGACAGGTGGTAGCGCAGGGCGTTGTCCGGAATTTGGAAAATCTTTTTCTGCAAATCCTTCAGGTCCTTGATGCGCAGCAGCTCCTGATGTGTGTCGGGGTCGTCAATGATGAAGTCGCCGAAGCCGAAGTGTTGCATGATTTGCGCCTGCAGGTCCTGCGGGTAGCTTTTGGAGCGTTTGGGAATGAACGACGCGCCCAGTTTCCGGGCATATTGTTCGTTCTCCACCTCGCTCGACTCCAGGATGAGCGGGATGTGGCGGTTGATGCGCCGCAGCTCTTGGCCCAGGCGGTAGCCCGCCAGCGGGTCCTTCTGCCCTTCGCGTGAGAAACTCATGTCCGAAACCACGCCCAGGATGTTGTCGGGGTACGTGTGGAGAATGTCCACTGCTTCCTCGTAAGTGCGTGCCAACATGATTTTGGGGCGGCCTCTCATGCGCAGCATTTTCAGGTGGTCGTTGAGGGCTTCCTTCGAGAACTCCCGGCTCTGTTCGAGCACCACGCGGTACAGGTGGGGCAGGGCGGAGGAGTAGAAGCGGATGGAGTCCTCCACCAGCAGGATGGTTTGTACGCCCACCGATGGCAGGTCGTCGGGGGCGTTCAGCTTGTCCTCAATCAGTTTGATGATGGCCAGCAGCAGTTCCGAGTTTCCGAGCCAGGAAAACACGTAGTCGATGTGCGAGAGGTCCTCGCCCGCCACCCTGCGGCTCACCTCCTTGGAGAAAGGCGTGAGCACCACGATGGGAATGTGCGGATAGAGAGCCTTGATGCTGCCGGCAGCCGCAAAGATGTCGCGTCCGGCCATGTTGGGCATCACGATGACCAGCTCGAAGTTGCGGTCCTGCAGGCAGCACAGCGCCTCCTCCTCCGTGGTCACCTGTGTGAAGCGCGGCGGATAGCGCAGGTTGAGGGCAGTGTACTCATTGAATATCTGTTCGTCCACTCGGCCGTCGTCCTCCAGCATGAAGGCGTCGTATTTGGTGGCGATGAGCAACACGTTGAAAATACGCTTGTTCATCAGTGCGGCATAGGGCGTGTCGCGCAGTACAAGTTCGTTGAGTGAGGGAGTCATCAGGTAAGAGATTTATGAGCGTATGTTTCAGTAAATGCAGTGCTCCAGGTGCGTGGCTGCGGCATATTTTTCGAGCAGTTTCTCGGTGAACGCTATGGTGCGTTCCACCTCTTCGCGGTTGCCGTCGTAGCCGTTGATGAGCACCAGCAGGTGGCGCGTTCCGGGAGTCAGTTTCGTGTGTACGCTGTCGCTGGTGGGCGTGGCGAAAGCCTTGGCCGCATCGCGGTAAACGGGCAGGTGTTCGATGTTGAGCACGCCGCGTCCGATACCTTCGTAGGGCTCGCCCTCCCGTCCGAAGTCCAGTTCAATCAGCGTCCCCTCGATGTGGTCGGCATCCAGTGCCGCCGTGGAGTAGCCGCTGAAGAGCGAGGCCAGGTTGACGAGGTCCACAATCGTGTCGACGGCGTAGAGGTCCTTGCCCTGCAACACGCGGCGCGCCAGTTGCTCGCAGGCCGGACGGTAGCGGCTGGGGTCTTTGCCTGCCGCCTTGTAGGCCGCCCGGGTGGCGGCGATGCCGGGTCGCAGTTTGATGCTGTCGGGCGTGAAGTCGTGGCGCAGCTGTGCCACCATGGCTTCGATTTCCGTCCAAAGGTCGGGCGAGGAGGGAGAGTTGGCCACGCAGGCCTCAATCGCTCCGCCGATGAAAGCGGGGCAGGTTTCCTTGAACAGTGGGGTGGGGATGATTTGGAACATAGGAAGGGGTGTGGGGGGATAAAGTCAGTTTTAGGGCCGGTGATGTCAAGTTTTTTGACAAACAAGATGCACTCCTTGTTGATGTACTTGAAATCTATGGTACAGGTAGTGGTACAAGTCTTTTTGATGTAGGCATCCAGCAGATTGTTCGGTTATCATTATTACTGACATACTGACTGATGTTTTGAATTATCGGCTCTTTCATTGTTCGTCCTCCTTGTTGTTATCTATCAGTTTAATGGAAAATCCCGATAATTCGCCAATTGCGATTGGCGAATTAACTTCAAGTTCTTTCCATGTTTCGTAAAACATCGGGCGCAAGCAGTTTCAACTGGTTAGTGGCACTAACCGGTTCACTGCCCTCCTTCTTGAGCTTTGTCTTCAGATACTTCCAGTAGTTGTGTGTCTTCTGTGCTCAGAGCTTAATGGCACAGTCCCCGGTAGTCGCAGTATTTGCAGTAGTCTTCGTTTTCCGTGGGCGGAAACGGTTTGGCCGGGTCGATGATGTCCGCCAGCGTGTCGCAGAGCTTGCGTTCGAAATCGGGGGCTATGTCCTGGAAGCGCATCACCGGTTCCTTGTCGATGCAGACATAGGGCGAGAAATCCTTCGATGTCATGCTCGGGATGTAGTAGAGCATCGGCACGACAGGCAAATCCGTGCGCCGCGACCACATCAGCGAGTAGACGAAAGTCTGGAGCGGGTTTTCGGGATAATCCTTTTCTGCCGAGAAGAAATCATCCAGCGCGTAGCTATCCTTGTCGTGCTTGCGTCCCGTTTTGTAGTCCACGATGCGCATACAGCGCGAGCCGTCGGGCAGCACCGCCTCGTCGCGGCGGTCAATGTCGCCGAAGAGGCGGAAAGGCACGGTGCCGCCACGGAACGGCACGTCGAGCATGATTTCCGAAGTCCGTTCCGCGTCGAGCACCCGGAACGAAGTGGCCGGCGCTGTACCCTCGGCCGTCAGCGTGCCCGCCTCGTAGCGCAGCAGTTGCTTGACATATTGCATCACCGCCTTCTCCGTGATGGCCACCCCTTGCAGTCCGTTGTCGGCAAAAGCCTGCCGCACCATTTGCTGCAAGGTGTGCGCGGAGTTCTCCTTCAGGAAATGTTGCAGACGCTGGGGCGTGATGTCGCGCGTTTCGCCGTTGAACACGTCGAGCATGAGCCGTTCAGCCGTGAGGTGGAACACCGAGCCGAAGTCGTTGGCGTTGATGATCGGGGCCTGGTCCTGCGGCGTGCGCAGCCGTTTCACGTAATGATAGTAGAACTGCAAGGGACACTTGAAGTAATATTTCAAGGCCGAGGGCGAAAGCTGTGTGAAGAGCGGGCGGTCAGCATCGTCGGCCCTACCCTCACTGACCTCGATGTTCACCGTGCGCGGCGAACTCTCCAGACGGAGGTGGCGGATGTGGAGCCGTTCGTTGTGTTCCACCAGCAGGGCACGCATGAAGCGCGACATCTCGCCCCGCTGCGTTCCCTCGGTCGAAGCGTTGTAGACCAGGTGGACATGGCGGGCGCGCTGGAGCAACCGGTGGAAGTAGTAGGCATAGACCGCCACCTGACGGTCGGGGGTGGTGAGCCGGTGTTGTTTGCGGATGAGGAAGGGGATGAAGGAGGCTTCGCCCGAGCGTTGCGGCAGGATGCCCTCGCCTACCGAGAGCATGAGCACGTGGTCGAAATCCAGGCAGCGCGTTTCGAGCACACCCATAACCTGCAACCCCACAGCCGGCTCGCCGTGGAATGGCACCGACACCGTGCGCAGCACCTGGCGGATGAGCCGGAACAGCGTGGACTGCATCACGGGCAGCTTGCCGTCCTGCAACAGGAGCACAAAACGGTTGAGCACGGTGTAGGCACGGAAGAAAGCCTCGGCGTAGAGGTTGCGCAGCAGTTCATCGCCCTCGGCGCTCTGCCCGACCTCCTGCGCCTGCGCCTTGACGGCTTCGCAGAGCTGTTCCAGGTAGGGAACATTCTCCCGGCCTGTGGGCAGTACGAAAGGCTTGTCGCCGTCCGGTCCGGCAGCGTGGGCGGCTGCCTGACGGTCCATCTCCGCCACAATCCGCTCCATTCCGTTCTCCACACAGGTGTAAGCCGGCGTGTGGTGCAGGGGGAACCCCTTCGTCACGTTCACATTGCGTACCGAGGGCGGCAACGAATGGAGCACGGGCTGGAGCAGGTTCTCGTTGCAAAGCACGATGGCCGTGCGCTTCGCCTGCGCCGGGTCGAAATAGGCGGGGTTCTGCAACCATGTCGCCACATATTGCGCCTGGGCCATGTCGGTGGGAGCCGATGCGAAGTGGATGGAGCGGTGGTCGCGGTCGTGCAGGAAATTGCTGAAGAGCTCTTGGTCCTCGCCCAGGGCGTTGGGAAACATACGGAGGTTCTCTTGCAGGAACAAGCCCGCTTCGGAATGGCTGCCGCCGTCCGGGCTGACATAGCTCGTGTCGTAGTCCCAATAGAACAACGCCTTCTGCTGCTGTTGCAGGGTGAGGAAGAGCGTCTGTTCCACCTTGTCGATGACATTGAAGCCCACAAAGGCCACGTGCTCCATGCTGTCGGGCAGGGCAATGGTGCCTTGCTCCAGGGCTTCGGCCACTTCGCGGTAGAGTCGGCCCTCGTACGCCTCGCCCGTGGAGGCCAGGTCCGCCGACAATGCCTCGTAAATCGCGAAGAGGTTTTCCCACAGCCGGTTGAAGTTCTGTCGCAGGTGGGTCAGCTTGTCCTTGGAAAAGTCGTTGAGGAAGCGTTGCAGCTGCTCGATCTGTTCCGGCGTGAGGTAGTCGAAACTTTCCAGGCTGCCGTAGTCGCGCAGGTCGCGGAACACCTTGCGTGCGTCGGCCCGGCTCTTGTCCACATCGTCGAAGTCGGACAGCAGCCGCTCGCCCCAACCGTAGAAGAAGTCAAGCGTTTCCTTGCTGCCCGTGAGGCGCACAAAGTGGTGGTAGAGGCGGCACACCGTATCAATGGGGTCAGCCAGCCGTTTGTCGGAAAGAGAAAGGAAAAGCTCGCTGATGGTCAGGTAGCGGGGTGCCCAGACGGGCGAACCGTCGGGCGGCAGGAGATATTCGTTGAAGAACAAGCTGGCGCGTTTGTTGGGGAACACCACCACGGTGTGGCTGAGGTCGTTGCCAAAACGGCGGCGCAAATCGCCGGCTACCAGTTCGAGAAATGATTTCATGGTTTGTTTGAGAAAAGAAGGAGAAGAAGAGCAACTGTTTATTCCACATCGATAATCTTGCCCGTCAGCACATACAGCAGATGGCCGTGAACGCGGGCATGGCCCATCTTGCGCAATTCCTGCAAGTAACGGCTGACCTGCGTGAGGTGCTCGGGGTCGAATTTGGCGTATTTGTAGTCAACGACCACCGTCTCGTCGGGGTGTAGCATGACGCGGTCAGGGCGTTTCACCTCCACTTGGCCGTCGGCACCGCGCGTCAGCATATTGCATTCCGTGAACAGCTTCCACGACCCGTCGAACCAGCGTCCGACACGCGGGTCGGCCAGACGCTTCAGGATGACCTTGTGCAGCCGCTCGCGCTCGGGGCGGGTCAGGATGCCTTGGCTGACCATGGAGTCCAATGTGGGCACCACGTCGGCTGCCGTTTCGATTTGCTGTAACACGCGGTGGATCACCTTGCCCGGGTTGAGGTAGACCGACTGCTGCACGCCGGCATCCGCTGCCATGTCCTGTTCCTCGTCCCCGGCCTCGGCAATGAAATCTTTCGCCCGGTTGGACTGCCGGAACACCACGGGCGCGGTGGAGTGGTAGAGCGAAACTTCCACCGTTTCGGCATCGTTGTCCTCCAGCGGATTATCCCGTTTTTCTCCCTTCGCTTTTTCGTGGAAGTCCTCCGGTGCGCCGAAGCATTTCACCGTTTCGCTGGCCGCCTGCTGCGGTTGGGGCCGGGCCACGCCGTTGTCCTCCCCTTCCGCCTGTGCGTTGACAAATTCTTCCACCAACCGGGCCACGGAGTTGCTTTTGGGCTGGCTCCAGAGCAGGAGATTTTCCTCGGCCCGGGTGAAGGCCACGTAGAGGGCGTTGATGCTGTCGATGCGTTGCTGCAAGTGTTCGTAGCGATAATGGGGCGCGAATGCCGAGGCTTTCACCTTCTTTGAGGCATAGCTGCCCACGGGCACCAAAGGCAGCTCGCTGAATGGCGTGGGCAGCTCGCCCGTGGTACACCACAGGATATCTTCGGGGAAATCCTTGTCGAGCGTCCAGTTGCAGAACGGCAGGAAAATGGTGTGGCGTTGCAGTCCCTTCGACTTGTGCACCGTCATGATGTAGACCGAGTCCTGGATGTCCACGGCTATGGATTTGGTGCAGAGCACGTCGTCCCAGTGGGTAATGAAGCCCGGCAGGTCGGAACCGTTCTCATCGATGAAGGCCAGCAGGTGGTCCAGGAACGAATGCAGGTAGGCAGACTGCCCTTTCCCCTCCGCCTCGGCCTCGGGCAGGCGGAACAAAGCGATGAGCCGTTGGCAGGCTTCAAACAGCGGCAGTTGCAGCCATTGCGCCCGGTGGTCGTCCAGTGTCTGCATGACTTCGTCGCCGATGGCTTGAAGGCTGAGGGCGCGCCCCATGACCAGACAGGCTTCGCGGGCCACGGTGTCGGCAGGATTGGCCAGGTACTTGAGGGCATTGACCAGGAGTTTCACGCCCGGCGAGGCCGTCAGTTTGAAGGCTTCGTCGGATGTGAGCGGCACTTCGGGATGGTGGAGGGAGAAATGGCGGATAATCTTGACGGCATCCGCCTTGGCGCGCACCAATATGCCCATTTTCCCGAAAGGAACGTGGTGCGTTTCGTGCAGCATGGTGATTTGTCCGAAAACATCCTCCAGAATGTCCTCCTCCGTGTCCTTCTTGTCGGGCAGGGCAATGCGCACGTAGCCGCCCTCGGCATGGGGCTTCTCCTTTTGCGCCACTTTACCGTAGATGGTACTGACCAAGGCGTTGTCCGTCAGGCCGTCCTGGATGTTGAGCCGGTCGAGGGCTTGGCGGGCGTGGACAAAGAAGGCGTTGTTGAAACTCACCACGTGGTGCTTGCTGCGGTAGTTGGTGTCAAGTTGTTCGGCGATGGGACGGGTACCCATGTGCGCCAACTCGCTGTCGATGTTGTTGAGGATTTCCCAGTCGCCGCCGCGCCAGCGGTAAATGCTCTGCTTGATGTCGCCCACGAGCATACAGCCGTCGCCCTTGGCCATGTTTTCCAGGATGAGCCGCTTGAAATTGTTCCACTGCTGTCGCGACGTGTCCTGAAACTCGTCGATCATGATGTGGCGGAAGGTGGTGCCGGCACGCTCAAACACGAAGGACGAGTCCTCTTTCTGTACCATTTTATTGAAGAGGTCGGGCGTGTTGGCCAGCATGAAGGTGCCGGATTCGGCGTTGATGCGCCCCACTTCGTTGCCTATTTCGTGGAGCAGGCAGAGCGGGGTGAGCTTCTGGAGGGTGAGCTCGATGGTGGACAGGATGGGGGCGGCTTTCTCCCGTACGCTTTCCGCCTCGGCGAGCCGCCGCGCTGTTTCTTCGGCAAAGGCCACGTAGGCTGCATCCTTTTGCAATGCCTTCTTCAGCAGGGCGTTGGCGTTGTCCAATGCTTGCACCATCGTTTTGTTCATGTCGGCCATATAGTTGCCGTTTTGCAAGGCCAAGGCGTAGGTGCGCAGGCCGCCGATGCCTTTGAGCTGTGAGGGGTCGACACCATCGGGCGGCAGGTTCAGGAACCCGGTCAGCAGGGTTCCCGCTTCCTGCAAGGACGGCAGGAGTTCCTGGCCGAGTTGGCGCAGCTCGTTCTTCAACCGGCGGAGGTTGTCCTCGTCGGCAAAGAAGCGGGAGAGAGCCTGCTCGTTTTGCAGATACTCGCTGCAGAACAGGTTTTTCATTCCGAACGACTTGAGCTCGCGGCTGATGTTCCATCCCTTGTCCTCGCCAATCCGCTCTTCCATGAACTCCATCACCTGCCGCGCGGTGCGCTGCCCTGCCTTGCCGCTGTGGCCGATGGAAAGCAACAGGCGGTCGACGGCGCGCGACACGGCATCCTCCGTGTCGAGGTCGACACGGAAGCCGCGCGTCAAACCTAACTCGTGGGCCAGGTTGGAGAGTAGGGATTGGAAGAAAGAGTCGATGGTTTCCACACGGAAACGGTCGTAGTCGTGAAGGATGGATTGCAGTGCGACCCGGGCGCGTTGGGCGATGACTTCGGGCGCAAGGTGCAATCGGCGGACGAGGTCGTTCATGAAACCGGCATCCAGCCCTCCGTGGGCGGCGTTGTAGAGCTGCGCCAGGATGCGGTCTTTCATTTCTGCCGTGGCTTTGTTGGTGAAGGTGACGGCCAGCGTGTTGGCAAAGGCGGAGGGTTGGTCCGTTTCCAGGGCTAAGGCAATGTATTCCAAAGCCAAGCGGTAGGTTTTGCCGGAACCGGCCGACGCTTCGTATATTTTCAGCTGCATAGAGCGTGATGTTTTTCAAACAAAGGGTAGGGTGGTGCGGAGGAGGGGACGGGGGGAGTGAATACGGGAATTGCCGTAGCGGATGCTCCCGGCATGGATGCCCTTGCCCCTCCTATTTGAGGCTGGCATAATAGCCCAGTTTGTAAAGTTGGAAAATGAGCAGGCTGGGGTGGTGGCTCAGGAGGTTGCATCGCAGCAGCGGACGCAACAGACGGAAGCACCAGGCGGCCGGCCGGCCCAACCCGAAGGCTTGCAGCCGGCGGTAATACCTTGACGGGCCGGCTTGTTCCTGCATGAGCCCGGTCAGGCGCGAAAGGGTGCGCATGGCTGCCTCGGTCTTGGAGAGAAAAGAGGCGTTGCTGTCGATGCCGGTGTGGATGAGGGGGTTGTCGATGTGTAGGAGCGTAATCCCCTGACGTTGCATTTCCAATCCCAACAGCGCGTCTTCGTAGCCGTATTCCTCACACCGGATGTCGAAACGCAGGTCGCCGAGTGCGCGCTTGTCCAGCATCAGGTTGAAGGTTGACAGATGGAGATAGGGCGACAGGTTCTCTTCCGTCTGCTGCTGCCGCAGCGTTGTCGCCGCGTGTTCGTATTTGTAGCGCAACTCGCAGCCGGGCTGCACGGGCGTGTCGGGGTTGCGCAGCGTGCCGCAAAGCACGGAGGCTTCCTCGCGGGCATGCCAGTAGCGCGAAACGAAGTCCGGGGTACACACCGCCGCGTCGGAGTCAATCATCACCACGTGGTCGAACCGTGCCTCCTCCATGAGCCGGTTGAGCAGGAACGCCCGCCCCACATTCTGCTCCATCTCTATCAGCCGGGCGTGGGGCAGGTGGTTGATGGCGCGGTTGGCCACTACCGTAGCCTTGTCGGTGGAAGCGTCGTCGCCCACCAGCACTTCGTAATCGAAGGCTTGGGGCATTTGGCGGTGCAGTGCCTCCGCCTGTTCCGTGAGGTCGGCGGCCAGTTGGACACATACGTAATTATAGGTGGGAATAATGAAGCTAAGCAAGGTTATTTATCTGATTGAGGTATAACATGGAAGCGTTATGTCGCTACGAAAGTACGCATAAAAGAGTTTGTTTTGGCACGTTAACTGTAACTTTTTAAGCATTATGGTAGAAAATCGTTGATTTTCAGTGATAAAAGTGGTTTTGATAGAAAATATTGCATTACCTTTGCACCCGTTCAAAGCTTTTAACCAAAGCTCTTCCTCTTTGTAGGAAACTATACTGGACTTGGCTTAACAACAAGAAAAGCCGCATTGTTTAACTTATAATATTATCAGCATGTTTGAAGAAAAAGCAGGCGCATTGGCCGGTAAAATTTGGGAAGCCCTGAACGAGGGCGGAAAGCTGACAGGAAAAGATCTCAAGAAAGCCACGAAAATTCGTGCCGACAAGGAACTCTACTTGGGTTTGGGTTGGTTGCTCCGTGAAGGTAAGCTGGAAATGGCTGAGACGGAGAAGGACATCGAGGTTTCTTTGAAGTAATTCATTGGTTCCCATTTTTATCCGAGCTTTTCGCGTCATGGCAATGGCTAAGCAAACTTGTCATTGCTCATTGTATGATTGAAAATCTCCCAATTCTCTCATGCAGCGGCGACTTCCGTCGCTGTGTATGTATTAAGACAGAGGACATTCAGCAAACTATTTGTGAGTGCTGGAGGTTCTCTCTTTTTTTGTCCTGATTTTGGCCTCCAACGGGCCAATCTTTAGTCTCCGACAGGCTGATTTGTGCTTTCTTTACCGACTTCTGTTTGCCGAAAATGTGCGGGCAAGTGTTTGAGGGTTTCAGTCGCCTCACTTGTATATAAATAAAGGAGCGACTCCCTTTGGAGTCACTCCTTTAAATGATTATATGGGCGATTGATTATTTGGCCTTGGCAACAATGGCTTTGAAAGCCTGCGGATTGTTCACGGCGAGGTCGGCAAGCACCTTGCGGTTGATTTCGATGCCGGCCTTGTGAAGGCCACCCATGAGCTGCGAGTAAGAAAGACCTTCCAAACGGGCAGCAGCGTTGATACGCTGAATCCACAGCGCGCGGAAGTTGCGCTTTTTGTTGCGGCGGTCGCGGAAGGCATAAGTAAGACCTTTTTCCCAAGTGTTCTTGGCAACGGTCCAAACGTTTTTGCGGGCACCGTAGTAGCCGCGGGTGAGTTTGAGAATTCTCTTACGCTTTGCTCTTGAAGCTACGTGATTGACTGATCTTGGCATTTTGTTTTTTCGTTTTGGAGGTTAGCGCCGCCTGTTAGGGTTAGTTATAGGCTGGTCTTGTGAGCTAAGCATCCGGTTAGACTTGTTTGTGTAAGATGGAAAGCTCTGAGGAACTTCCATGTTAATTCTGTGCCTGAGGCATTGAAGATTAGCGGAGGCAGAGGAGCTCGCGTACCTGACGTACGTTGGTGCTGTCAACGATAGCAACGTGGTCGAGGTTGCGTTTCTGCTTTTTGGTCTTCTTGGTCAGGATGTGACTGTGGTAAGCATGACGTCTTTTAATCTTACCCGTTCCGGTGAGAACGAAACGCTTCTTGGCACCAGAATTAGTCTTAACTTTTGGCATTTTCTTTGTTTGTTAATGAGTTAATATATACTGCGGCTGCGTGAGATACCGAACGCAACGCGCGAGCTTTCAGTTTTGATTTATTTCTTTAGAAATCTTCACCTTCAACACGTGGGCCTTGATATTCCTTCTTGGCTTTCATTTGAGGTGCTTTCTTTACTTTGATTTCTTCAGTAGAAGTTTCGTTTACTTCGTCGTGGCTATCAACTTTTTTCGTACCACCCGATTTTTTGGGAGCGATGAAGAGAATCATGCGCTTGCCTTCCAAAACAGGCAGTTGCTCCACTTTGCCATACTCTTCCAAGTCGTTGGCAAAACGTAGGAGTAACACCTCACCTTGTTCCTTGAACAGGATAGAGCGTCCTCGGAAGAACACGTAAGCCTTCACCTTATCGCCTTCAGAAAGAAACTCCTTGGCATGTTTCAGCTTGAAGTTGTAGTCATGCTCGTCGGTTTGCGGTCCGAAGCGTATTTCTTTCACGTCAATTTTCACCTGCTTGGCTTTCAGTTCCTTTTGCCGTTTCTTTTGTTGGTAAAGAAACTTGGAGTAATTGATGAGCCTGCATACAGGCGGTTCGGCGTTAGGGGAGATTTCAACCAAGTCAACTCCTTTTTGCTGGGCAAGTTGGATGGCTTGGCGGGTGGGCATTACTTCCGATTCAACATCGTCGCCTACGATGCGCACTTCACGGCAACGGATTTGGTCATTGATGCGGTGTTGAGGCTTGTTGCGGTCGCGGCGTGGTTTCTGCGGTGCTGGCATTAAGTTGTATTTTTTGTTTGGAAAGCCCAAAAGCGAAAAAACATGGTTTGGTTACAGTCAAACGGTCATGTCTTTTCGCTTTCAAGCCTTGACTTTGTGCATTGTGCTTAAAAGCGGCGGCAAAGTTAGTAATTTTTGGTCATTGCGGCCACTTCTTCATTGATTTTCTTTGCAAAATCTTCAACAGAAAGGCTACCTTGGTCGCCTTCGCCTTGTTTGCGGACAGCAACCGTGCCTTCGGCGGCTTCTTTTTCGCCCACTACGAGCAGATAAGGCACGTGTTTCATTTCGTTGTCGCGGATTTTGCGGCCAATCTTCTCGGAGCGGTCATCCACGTAGGCACGCACATTTTGCTCGTCGAGCTGTTTGCAAACCTGTTGGGCATAGTCGTTGTACTTGTCCGAGATGGGCAGGATGGCCACCTGATCCGGGGTGAGCCAGAGCGGGAAGTGGCCGGCCGTATGCTCGATGAGTACAGCCACGAAGCGTTCCATGGAGCCGAAGGGGGCGCGGTGAATCATTACCGGGCGGTGTTTCTGATTGTCGGCACCGGTGTATTCCAGGTTGAAGCGTTCGGGCAGGTTGTAGTCCACCTGAATGGTACCCAGCTGCCAGCGGCGGCCGAGGGCATCCTTCACCATGAAGTCCAGTTTGGGGCCGTAGAAAGCTGCTTCGCCGTATTCGATGTGGGCGGGCAGGCCTTTTTCTTCGCATGCTTCGATAATGGCACGTTCAGCGCGTTCCCAGTTTTCTTCCGAACCGATGTACTTTTCGCGGTTCACCTTGTCGCGCAAGGAAATCTGCGCTTCAAACTTGTCGAATTTGAGCGCGCGGAAGATAATCATGATGATGTCCATCACGCGCAGGAATTCATCTTTCACCTGGTCGGGGGCACAGAAAATGTGGGCATCGTCCTGCGTGAAGCCGCGCACACGTGTCAGTCCGTGGAGCTCACCGCTCTGCTCGTAGCGGTACACCGTGCCGAACTCGGCCAGACGCAACGGCAGGTCCTTGTACGAGCGCGGTTTCCAGGCAAAGATGGCGCAGTGGTGCGGGCAGTTCATGGGTTTGAGCATATACTCTTCGCCCTCCTCGGGGGTATGGATAGGCTGGAAGGAGTCTTTGCCGTATTTGGCATAGTGGCCGGAGGTTACATACAGGTTTTTGGAACCGATGTGTGGCGTCATAACCTGCTGATAACCATAGCGTTTCTGAATTTTCTTCAAGAAATCCTCCAAGCGCAGGCGGAGTGCCGTTCCTTTGGGCAGCCACATGGGCAATCCCTTACCCACCAGTTCGGAGAACATGAAAAGTTCCATTTCCTTACCGATTTTGCGGTGGTCGCGGCGTTTGGCTTCTTCGAGCAGTTGGAGATATTCGTCGAGCAACTTCTTTTTGGGGAAAGAGATACCGTAAACGCGGGTCATTTGCGGGCGTTTTTCATCGCCACGCCAATAGGCTGAGCTCACGGCCATCACTTTCACGGCCTTGATGGGGGCTGTCGTCATCAAGTGCGGGCCTCGGCACAGGTCGGTGTAAGCTCCTTGTGTATAAGTCGTGATGTGTCCGTCTTCCAGCTCGGCAATCAGTTCGTTCTTGTAGGTTTGTCCATGATCGCCGAAGAACTGAAGTGCGTCGGCTTTGGAGATGTCCTGACGTACCAAAGCCTCTTTGCGTTGCACCAGTTCCTGCATTTTCTTTTCGATTTTCGGGAAATCGCTTTCGCTGATGCTAACGCCTTCAGGGGGCATCACGTCGTAGTAGAAACCGTTTTCGATGGCGGGTCCGATACCAAATTGCGTGCCGGGCCAGAGTTCCTGCATGGCTTCCGCCATCAAGTGAGCCGAAGTGTGCCAAAAGGCATGTTTGCCCTGTTCATCGTCCCATTTGTAGAGCTGGATGGTAGCATCTTCGTGGATAGGGCGGTTCAGTTCCACCGTTTCGCCGTTCACGCCGCAGGCCAGCACGTCCTGTGCCAAGCGTGAAGAGATGCTTTCAGCTATTTGTAGGCCCGTTACGCCGTTTTCGTATTCGCGAACGGAGCCGTCGGGGAAAGTAATCTTGATCATATATAATGTATGGTTGATTTATTGCAGATTGTCAAGGAGAGGCAGAATGGTTGGGGCAGATGCAGTTTAGATGTCCCAAAGCTTGTCATTTGCTGAAGCAGACTGTCCAAACGCAGCTCTCCTTTTTCAGATTTTTATACCCTTAAACTTTATTTGGGGGCAAAGATAGTGCAAGGCGAGCGCAAAGCAAAATGCAAAGCCAACGGATTTGCATTTTCTTTGCCGAGCCGCAGCCTATTTTATCAAAAGATAGTGCAAGGCGAGCGCAAAGCAGAATGCAAAGCCTTTGGATTTGCAATTTTCTTTGCTGAGCCGCCGCCTATCTTGGCGCAGCAAAGTGTGCAAGGCGAGCGCAAAGCAAAATGCAAAGCCAACGGATTTGCATTTTCTTTGTTCAGGTCCTTCTTCAGCCTATTCCACATAGAGCACCAGTCCTTTCAGGTATTCCCCTTCGGGATGGTAGATGTTGATGGGGTGGTCGGCCGGTTGGTGCAGTTGGTGCAGGATGCGCACATGGCGTCCGCTCTGGGTGGCCGCTGTGAACACAGCCAAGCGGAACTGCTCTTTGCTGACAGCTTGTGAGCAGCTGAAGGTGAAGAGGATACCTCCCGGCTTGATTTTGCGGAACGCCATGGCGTTCAAGCGCGTATAACCTTTCAGAGCGTTGCGCAGCGCGTCGCGGTGTTTGGCGAAAGCAGGAGGGTCGAGCACGATGAGGTCGTAGTTGTTGCCCGCCTCTTCCAAATACTTGAAAGCATCTGCCGTGTAAGCCTCATGACGTTGGTCGCCGGGGAAGTTCAGCTCCACATTGGCGCGTGTCAGTTCGATGGCCTTGGCCGAAGCATCCACCGAATGCACCAGGTTAGCTCCGCCTCGCAGTGCGTAAACACTGAAACCGCCGGTGTAGCAAAACATGTTCAGTACATTGCGTCCCGGGGCGTAGTGTTCCAATAAGGCACGGTTTTCCCGTTGATCCACAAAGAAGCCTGTTTTTTGTCCATGCAGCCAATCGATGTGGAAGCGCAGACCGTTTTCCGTGGCCACGTTGCCCTCATCATTGCCTATCAGAAATCCGTTTTCACCGTGCAGGTCAGCTTTGTAAGGCAGGGTGGTTTCAGATTTATAATAGACGTTGTCAATCAGTCCTTTCGAGGCTGCGACCAATGCCTTCGCTATGGTTTCGCGACTCACGTGCATCCCCACGGAATGGGCCTGCATCACAGCCGTCCGTCCGTAGACATCCACCACGAGGCCCGGCAAACGGTCGCCTTCGCCGTGTACCAAACGGTAGATATTGTTGTCCTCACGTCCGGAGAGTTGTAATGCTTTTCTCATCCTGAAAGCCTCTGCGAGACGTTGCTGCCAAAAGGCGTCGTCAACAGGTTCTTCGCTGAAAGTGAGCATACGCACGGCAATCGAACCTATTTGGCAGTGGCCGTAGCCCAGCATTTCTCCTTCGTGAGAAACGACGCGAACCACGTCGCCCTCCTGCGGTTTTCCGTCGCAGCGGTCTATGGCACCGGAGAACACCCACGGGTGAAAACGTTTCAGGCTTTCCGCCTTGCCGCGTCGCAAAGTGAAAGTATACATCATGATGTTGTCTGTATATATATTAAGGAGTGAAAGGAGCGGGTATTATACAAGTGTGTATTGTCCGCTCTCCTTCAACGCTTTGAGTTCTTTGTAGAGTTGGATGCAGGTGATGGCATCAGTGGCGGCATACTGCTTTTGCGATTCGGAGAGCACATCAGCTTCCCAGTTGGAGAGCCGGGCCGCCTTGGAGATTCGTTTGTGAAACACGTTGGCATAGAGTTTTTGCAGGCTCATGTCCTCGATGCCCATTTCTTTTGCATAATCTTGCAGGTCGATGTAATTGCCGGGGCTGAACAGTTCGTTCCTTTTTCGCAGCATCATAAAGTCGTCATGGAGTGATAGCCCCACTTTCAGCACGTTCTTGTCTGCCAGCAAGTCGACCAATGATGGCGGAAATCCGATTTCGTTCAGTCGGAAAAGGAAACAAATCTCTTCGTTGGCAATTTGCAGCAGCGAAACTTTGTGCATTTCGCCCCGTCGGAAGGAGGGGCGGGTTTCGGTGTCGATGCCCAAGATGGGAGAGCAACGCAGTGCCTTTACGGCCTGGATTGTTTCTGCTTCACTTTGTATCACGACGATGCGTCCTTCAAATACGAAGCGTGGCAGTTCGTGAATGATGTTTTTGTCTGTTCTTATATGAAGTTCTCGCTTCATGCTTGCAGTGCATTAGAGAGTGTTTTGTTAATCCTGCATGGCCACATCGTGGAGTGCGCGCAGTGCGTTGAGTAGTTTTTGGCCCCATTGTAGCTTGAACTCTTCAGACGTTTCGTAAAGGGCCACTTGCATAGCCTCCTCATAGCCTTCGCTAAAAGTGGCTGCCAGCTCGCGAAGTTGTTGGTAGATGTCGGTCAAATTCTCGCTGATGGTACACAGCACAGGCTGTTCGGAATATTTAAAGTCTTCCACAAAAACTTCAAGAAAATCGTCTTTTTCTCCCAACACGGCGGCTATGGAGGAGCGCACAAAGTTGTAGTCCTCCTCCGTCAGTTTGGGCGTGTTCCATCCTGCCACTTCGGGCACCGGTTCCATCCAAGTCATTTTCAGATAGAGCATGGGGAGCAGGCCGCGCATGACTCTACAGAATTCTTCCGCCGTTACGCTTTGACACTGTTCAAGGTATTTGCAATATTCCGTGCTCACGGTGATGAAGTCCAGCACAGCGGGAGCGTATAAATAGTTTTCTTCTTTTTGCATAGCGGATGCAAAGATAGTGCAAGGTGAGTGCAGAGCAAAAAGTAAAGCCGTAGGATTTACTTTTTCTATGCCGAACCGCCGCCTATCTTCTTCAAAGTAGTGCAAGGTGAGTGCAGAGCAAAAAGTAAAGCCGCAGGATTTACTTTTTCTATGCCGAATTTATAACCTTATACCCCCGGGAGCGAAGCGACCGTAACCTCATAACCTTCAAGTTCCGGAAATTCCGAAACTTGAATAATTTTAGTTACAAGTGGCGGAATGGGTTTGACAAGTGGCGGACTATTTTTTCCTACTCACCGAGTATTTTAAAAAAGTCCGCCACTTATGAGCCACATCCTCACGGTGGAAGAAACAGGATGAGAAGGGAAGGTGAAGAGATGAGGAATGTGAATTTATGTAAACTTTTAATACTCCTCCAAACCCTTCACATGATATGTTCTTTCGTACGTACGCGCGCGTATACGTATTTTATTTCCCAAAAAAGCATTCACTCTTTCACACATGGCCTTAAAACGACTGATATTCAATGAAAAACAGTGTGAAGGCTTTGAAGTTTCAAGTATTCACATGTATGTTCAAAGCCTTCACGCCGGCAACTCCTGTGAAGGGTTGAATAATTAACATTATTTCATTGTTTGGCCTAAGGTGTTTCTGCCATATTCTGCTCCAGTCGTAGCAGTTGCGCGTTTTAGAGAGAGTAGCCCCTCCGGCATGTGGAAACGGGGGTATCTACAAGAGAGAAATGACGGGAAAAAACGACGTGTTTCGGTCTGGATTGACCCGAACGGGGCGTGCGTCCGAGTGTGAATGCTTGCCATTCAAAGCCTTCACACCGTTTATTACTGAAAATCAGGAAGAAACGGGCTGTCTGTGAAGGGATGAATGATTTTTTCGGGAAATAAAATACGTATATATGCGCGCGCGTAGGGAGCTTGAACACCATATTCCGGCACCCTTCACTGTTCCCCGCCTGCTCGGGGGATGGGGCGCGGCTGCCGGGAGGTAAGAATAAAGGCGATATGCCGTTTGCATATCGCCTGTTTCTGTTTTCGATAGGTATTAGTCATTAAGGTAAAAAGATTGCCTTTAGGATAACGCTGCAAATGTAGAGGGTATATTTGTAAAAAACAAATTTATCATCAATATTTTGCAATTTTATTTCTTTTGTGTGAATAGCGCAGGCAGCCTCTCGCTCAGAAGTCAACACTGAGCCGCAAATTCAGCTGCCGGCCCGTGAGATAGTTGGGCACGGCATACTGGTTGTCGTTGATGTCCGTTACCCAGTAGTACGAGTTGACATTGTCTATGCCAAAGATGTTGAAACAGTCCACTCCGAGCCACAGGTTCTTGACCCATTTGCCCATGCCTTGGGCAATGTGGTGGTCTTCGTTGTTGAGCAACCGGTAACTCATGCCAATGTCCACACGTTTGTAGGCCGGGGCGCGCCAAGTCTGCTCCGTGCGTTCCGAATGGGGGCGGCCAAACGGCAGACCGTCGGCAAATGCAGCCTTGAGGGTGAAACGCCAGCGCGTGGAGCCGGGAAAATAGTCGGTGAAGTAAAGCGAAACATTGTAGAGCTGGTCCGTGGGGCGGGGTATCCACCGGGTGCCGATTTTCTCCTTGGTACGCATCAGCGAGAGCGTGAGCCATGAATCCGTGCCCGGCACAAATTCGCCATACAGCTTGAAGTCGATGCCCGCAGCATAGCCTTTGGCCACGTTGCGCCCGTCGTAGATGACGCGGACATTGTCGACCGTGTAAGGAATGAGGTTCGACATGGCCTTGTAGTAAGCCTCGGCAGTAAACTTGAACGGACGGTTGTCCACACGGAAGGTATAGTCTGTTCCCAGCACAAAGTGGACTGAGCGGGGCGACTTGATATTGCGGTTAAGCTCCACGGTGGCCATGCCGGCCTGCATGACGGTGTCTTTCAGCTCCTTGTAGAACGGTGCCTGGTAGTAGAAACCCGTGGCGAAACGGAAGGTCCAATGGTCGGAGAAGGCCGGCAGCAGACCGATGGAGGCGCGCGGCGAAACGAGCGTTTCCTTGTTCCACGTCCAATGGCTCAGACGCAACCCGTAGGTGAGGTTGAACAGTCCGGCTGTGGTCTTGAACCGCCAACTGTCCTGAAGGAAAAACGCCAGACGGGTGGAGGAGATATCAGCCTTGGAACGCAGACTGTAAATCAACTTCATCGTTTCCGGATCGGTGGGGAGGGAATAGCCCATGGAGTCGCGCATTTCCCATTCGCGCGCATTTTCGTGAATGGTTTCGCGGTTCCAATCCATACCCGCCTGCAGGGTGTGGCCGGTCAGCTTGGTGCGGAAGCGCAGACCGGCGTTGAACACGCGGGCGCGCAGCCGGTTGCGGGCATGCTCCCTGTAAGTTCCTACACCAAGCTGTTCCTGTCCCGTAGCCTCGTTGAGCCAGTACTCACCCTGGATGTCGAATGTTTCCTGCTCCTTGGTGGCGTACGAAGACAGCTGGAGTGCCAGATAGGTGTCGGGATTGAAGTGGCGTGTCAGCGTGGCAGCTCCGAAGAAGGTGCGGAAAAAGTCCTTTTCCTTACCGTCGAAATATACTTTGAAGGTCTTGGCATCTTCCAGCGTGCCAAATTTTGTTTCACGGCTTTCCGGCTCAAAATTGTATTGGTTGTCCGATATGTTACCCAGCACATCCAACGACCACCTTGCGTTGGGCCGCCACGAAAGATAGGCTTGATAATCAAGGAAGGAAGGATCGTATTCTCCGTCCGTGTCGGTCGTTCCCATCAGGTAGCGCGTGGTTTTGTAGCGCAGGGAGGTCATCAGGCTCACCCGTTTGTTGCCCCAGCCCACATAGGCTCCAGCTCCCAGCATGGAGGCTTGCGCAGAGGCTTCGAAGGCTTCGGGACGCTTGTAGGTGATGTCGAGCACAGACGACATCTTGTCGCCATAACGAGCCTCGAAGCCGCCGGAAGAAAAGCCGATGCTCTCCACCATGTCGGAGTTGATGACGGAAAGTCCTTCCTGCTGTCCGGAACGAACCAGCATGGGGCGGTAAACTTCTATGCCGTTGAGGTACACACAGTTCTCGTCGAACGAGCCGCCGCGCACGTTGTACTGCGACGACAACTCGTTGTGCGTCGAAACGCCTGCCTGTGTCGCAATGATTTCCTCCACGCCGTTGCCGGTGGTAGAGGGAGCCAGTTTGGTGTCGGGCTTGGTGATGCGCTGCACCGTTCCTGTCTGCACGCCTTGTCCGGTAACAACGGCTGTTCCCAGTGTGCTACGGTCGTAGAGTGGCATTACCACATCCAACCGCACCGAATCGGCCGGCGAACGCAACAGACGGCGGCGCGTTTCGTAGCCTATCATGGAGTAGACCACTCTCACGGAGTCGGCCGACTGGCACCATAGGGAATACTCGCCTTTGAGATTGGTCATGGTCAGGGCATTTTGTCCCGTTACGCGAACTGTGGCCAACTCAATAGGCTGCCCGGTATCGTCCTTTACCGTGCCGAATATGCGGGTGCGTTGCTGTGCCAATAGGTCGCCGCTCCAACTCCACGACAGCAGCAACAGGCACAGGAATGTCAGGTTCTTGTAGAAAACTATCATAATAACACTAACGTAAAGCTTTTGGATTTATTGTAAATCGCCGGCAGACTTCTTGCGAGGGAAGAGAAAAAGTGGCTTATCCCGACTTCCTGACAAAAATATAAGCAGTGAGGTTTAAAGCCATTACGGAAAAATTGACGTTTCGTTTTGTTGTAACAAACTTTTATCCTACTTTTGCACCCGCATTTGGTTCCGTAGCTCAGTTGGATTAGAGCAACGCCCTTCTAAGGCGTGGGTCTTGGGTTCGAACCCCAACGGAATCACGAGGACGCTAACTGCGAGAAATCGCGATTGGTGTCCTTTTTTGTAATGCATGGTTTATTTCTCGGAAGTAGTGGTTGTAAACGAACAAGTTCCTGACAGGGCGGCTAATGGGGGATTTTGGGGGTTACGCGGCAGTTTCGTTTGGGTGGAGTCGGAAAGAGGGTGAAAAACGGCCTCCTTACGTCTGAATGGATGAAGGAGGCCGAAAAAATGTATAGAAGGATGATGGCGTTAACCATCCATGCAGTCAAAAAACACTGGTGGATAGAAGATTTTCTTAGCCTTCAGCAACCTGCAGCCACACTTCCGAGAGGGTGGGGTGGGCATGAACGGTTGCAGCCAGTTGGCCGAGTGTGCCGCCCATGTTCATCAGCAGTGCGATTTCGTGGATAAGTTCAGCTGACTGTGCGCCCAGCACGTGTGCACCCAGCACCTTGCCTTCGGGTGTGCAAACCACTTTCAGGAATCCGTCGTTGCCCGCATCCATGGTCAAAGCCCGGCCATTGATACGGTAAAATCCTTTCCGCACCAAAGCATCGGGGCACTGCTGGCGTGCCTGTTCTTCCGTCAGTCCCACTGTGGCAGCTTCCGGCGTGGTGAACACGGCTGCCGGAATGGGCGATGGGGTAGCCGGCAGGGGATTACCGAGCATGTGGTCCAATGCACGGAAGCTCTGGTACGTGGCCGCATGAGCCAGTTGGCACAGGCCGTTGATGTCGCCGACGGCGTAAATGCCCGGCACATTCGTCTGGTAATGTTCATCCACCTGTATGCCGCGCGGCGTGAAGCCGATGCCCGCTTCCTCCAGGTTCAGGCTTTCCACATGGGCTTGCCGGCCTACCGCCATGAGAGCCACATCGGCCAGTGCCTCGTGAACGGCAGCGCGTCGTTCGTAGCTGATGTGCAGCAGTCCGCCTTGCGTCTCGTCGGCATGGATGGCCGTGACCGGGGCATCGGTGATGATTTCCACCCCTTGTTTCTTCAGTGCCGTGCGCAGGCGTTTAGCAATGTCGGCATCGAAGGAAGGGAGGATTTCCTTGCTGTATTCAATCACGGTGACTTTGGAACCCAGCGTTTGGTAAATGCAGGCAAATTCCAGACCGATGACACCGCCGCCGATGACGCACAGCCGTTCGGGCACGTGGTCGAGCGACAGCATCTGCTCCGAAGTGAGCACGCCGGGCGTGTGAGCGCCGGGAATAGGCAGGAATTTGGTTACCGAACCGGTGGCAATGAGGACATAATCCGCCACCACCGTCTCCTCGCCGATGATGACCGTGTGCGGATCGCCGGGCAGGAAACGCGCCAGTCCGTCGTGGAAGGTAATGCCCGGCGTTTTCAGCAACGTCTGGATGCCTTGGCGCAGCTGGTCGAGGATGCGGTTTTTGCGTTCAAGCGCAGCTTGCATATCGAACGATACGCAGTCAGCCTGTATGCCGTAAGCGGCAGCGGCGCGTGCCTGCTGCACGATGTGGGCGGTATGGCACAAGCATTTCGTGGGGATGCAGCCCTCGTTGAGACACGTGCCGCCCAAGTGGCCGACTTTGTCCACAATATGTACGTCCAAGCCGGCTTTGGCTGCCCGCACGGCACATTCGTAGCCGCCGGGGCCGGCGCCGATGATGAGAAGTGTTTTCATGGAAACGATAAGAGGAATATTTGATAGGATAGGGAAGAAAAAAGGCGGGGTGCCCCCTGACAGCTTATACGCTATGCAGAGAGCAACCCGCAAGGAAAACAGTTAGAATACGAATTTGGCGTCTTTGACAGCCTTCACGTCGTCCAGTCGGCGTACAGGCGTGTCGTGCGGCGCGTCGCGTAGCAGTTCCGGATGGTGGAGTGCTTCTTTCGCAATGGTTTTCATCACCTCGATAAAGGCATCGAGCGTTTCCTTGCTCTCCGTTTCCGTAGGCTCTATCATCATGCTTTCATGGAAAAGCAGGGGGAAGTAGATGGTAGGAGCATGGAAACCGTAGTCGAGCAGGCGTTTGGCCACTTCTAAGGTAGTGATGTGCGAAGCGTCGTTGTGAGCGCCGCCGTATTTGGGCAGCAGTCCGTCGAACACGAACTCATGTTTGCACAGCCCCTCAATAGGCAGATAATAGTAGTCCTTGAGGCATTCCTTGATGTAGTTCGCATTCAGCACGCTCAGCTTTCCGGCCATGGGAATGCCTTCCTTGCCCAAGGTGAGCAGGTAGGCGTAAGCCCGTACGATGATGCCGAAATTGCCCAAGTGGGGAGAAACGCTGCCCAAGGCTTCCGGGTTCTCGTGGAGTTCGTAGAGGCCGGTTTCCTCGTTGAACCTCACCTGCGGATTGGGCAGCAAGTCCTCCAGTCCGGCACGTACGCCTACGGGACCGCTGCCCGGGCCGCCGCCCCCGTGGGGTGTGCTGAAAGTCTTGTGCAAGTTGATGTGCATCACGTCGAAACCCATGTCGCCGGGGCGGCATACGCCCAGCATGGGGTTGAGGTTAGCACCGTCGTAGTACATCAGTCCGCCGCATTCATGCACCAGACGTGCGATTTCCGGAATTTGCTGTTCAAAGATGCCCAGCGTGTTCGGGTTCGTCATCATCATGCCGGCAATATCGTCGCCAAGAAGCGGCTTGAGGTCCTCCACATCAACCGTTCCGTTGGGCGTGCTCTTCACCTGCACGATTTGCAATCCGCAGACGGCGGCAGAGGCCGGATTGGTGCCGTGAGCAGAGTCGGGAACGATAATCTTCGTGCGGCGTGTGTCGCCCCGTTTCATGTGGTACGAACGTATCACCATGAGCCCCGTCAACTCACCGTGAGCTCCGGCATAGGGGTTTAGCGTGAAGCGGCCGAGTCCGGCAATTTCCGACAAGGTCTTCTGCACCTCGTCGTAGAGTTTCAGCGCGCCCTGGCAAAGCGGGGCATCCTGTGCGGGATGAACTTGCGTAAATCCCGGCAGTGCGGCCAGTTCCTCGTTGATTTTCGGATTATACTTCATCGTGCAGCTGCCCAAGGGGTAGAAGCCCGTGTCCACGCCGAAGTTGTTGCCCGACATGTTCGTGTAGTGCCTTACCACGGTCAGTTCGTCCGCTTCCGGCAGTTTGGTGGGCGGTGTCTGGCGCATCAGGTTTTCCGGCAGGGCAGAGAGTTGGTGCTTGGGGCTGGGGTTATGGGGCAGAGAGTAGCCCTTTCGTCCGGGTTTGGACAACTCAAATATCAGAGGGGAATATACAGTGCGGTTCATGAGAGGACAGTTTTGACAAATTCTACAATTTCTTCTTCTGTACGCTGTTCGGTAGCGGCAAGAATGAGGCAATCGTCCGTTCCCTCCGCCTTCACACCGGCCAGGAAGCCCGCCTGTGCCAGTCTGCTGCGCAAGGCATCGACGCCCTCCGCACCCTTGTAACGCAGGGTGAACTCACCCAAGAAAAGTTGTTCGGGGAAGGCATCCTCAAAGCGTTCGTCCTGCACCAGTAAGTCGTGCAGCAAGTGTGCGGCGGCGTACGTGTTCTCGTTCACCTCGCGCAAACCTTGCGGCCCCATGAGCGAGAGGTAAGCCGCAACGTACAGACACATGATACCCTGGGCGGTACAGATGTTCGAGGTAGCTTTTTCGCGGCGTATGTGCTGTTCGCGTGCCTGCATGGTCAGTACGAAGGCGCGTTTGCCGTCGGCATCCACCGTCTGTCCCACCAAGCGTCCCGGCATCTTGCGCACCAGCGCGTTCTTGACACACAGGTAACCGATGTACGGGCCGCCGTAGGCCAAGGGCAGACCCAAACTTTGGGCATCGCCGCAAGCAATGTCCGCCCCCCATTCTCCCGGAGTGCGGAGCACACCCAGCGCGGAAGCCACACTGTTGATGGCCAACAGCGCTTTGTGCGCGTGGCACGCATCGGCCAGTCCGGTAAAGTCCTCAATGATGCCGAAATAGTTGGGCTGCGGCACGATGACACCGGCCACATCTCCGGCTGCCAGCAGGCTATCGATGGCGGCACGGTCAGTGATGCCATTGACGGGAGGCACCACGACGAGGTCCACGCCGTGGAAATGCGCATAAGTCTTCACTACGCGCAGCACGCCGGGGTTGAAAGTGCCGGAAATCACCACACGGTTACGCTTCTTGGCGGCGGCCACACACATCAGCATGGCTTCGGCCGTAGCAGTGGCACCGTCATACATCGACGCGTTCGACAGGTCCATGCCCGTCAGGTCCGCCATCATCGTCTGGTACTCAAAGATATATTGCAGCGTTCCTTGGGAAATCTCCGCCTGATAGGGAGTGTAGGAGGTAGAAAACTCGCTGCGCGAGGCGATATAGGGAATCACCGCCGGCGTATAGTGGTCGTAGGCACCGGCACCGGCAAAGCATACGGGACGGGCGTTCTTGTCGGCCATTCCGGCAATGATATTGCGCACTTCAATCTCGCTTTTAGCTTCCGGGATTTGGAGCTCGCGGTGTAGTTTGAGCTCTTCGGGCACCTCAGCGTAGAGGTCGTCGAGACTGTTCACGCCAATCACTTCCAGCATTTGCCGGATGTCATCGGGCGTATGGGGAAAATATTTCATGGAAACAGTGGTTTAATGGGCAGTTGATAAGACTCTGTGAAGCACCTCTTCTCTTATAAAGAAAATGCCACAAACCCTCCCCGTCAATCCTTGCAACCTGTTGGCGGAAGGCTGAGTCGGGCATAGTCTGTGGCATTTTCATTGTAAGGAAAGGGTTGATAGGGTTTGGCGTATGCCTTAGTGAAGGATAGAGCGATAGTCCGAAGCGTTCATCAGGCTTTCCAGCTCAGAGGGGTCGGACATTTTCACCTTGATAATCCAGTTGGCGAAAGCATCCTGGTTGATCAGTTCCGGTTGGTCCTCCAGGTCGGCGTTCGCTTCCACCACCTCGCCACTCACGGGCGAAATCAGGTCGCTGGCAGCCTTCACGCTTTCCACTGCACCGAAGTCCTTGCCGGCTTCCACCTCGTCGCCCTCGGCCGGGATGTCCACGTACACCACGTTGCCCAACTGTTCCTGAGCGTAGTCCGTGATACCGATATAGGCAAATTCGCCTTCCACTTTTACGTATTCGTGGCTCTCGCTGTAGTAGAGCCCTTCAATCACTTTTGCCATAATGTGTTGCTGTTAATATGTTTGGTTGATAAATATGCAGGGGAAAGAAGTAGCTGTTTTCCTACTTCTTGTAATGCTTTTGGTAGAAGCGTTTCTTCACCACCTTGCCCGGTTGCAGCTTGCGGTGGATGCGGACCTGCACCGGCGTGTCGAGTTTGGCATAGGCAGCATCAATCAGCGCCATGCACACGCTTTTGCCCGTCGATATGGAACAATATCCTGTGGTAACCTCTCCGATAACTTTGTCTTCCACCACCACTTCGTAGCCATGGCGGGGAATAGCCTTGCCTTCCAGCTCGATGCCCACCAGCTTCTTGGCCACGCCTTCTGCCTTTTGGCGTGCAACGGCCTCTTTGCCGACAAATTCCTCCTTGTCCAGCTTCACGAACATGCCCAGTCCCGCCATGATGGGCGAGATGTCGTCCGTCAGTTCGTCGCCGTAGAGTGGCAGACCCACCTCGAAGCGCAGTGTGTCGCGGCAGCCCAGTCCGCAAGGCTTGGCCTGCTTGCTGTCGATGAGCTTGTCCCAAGCCTGCTGAATGTAGGCGTGAGAGCCGTAGATTTCAAAGCCGTCTTCGCCCGTGTAGCCCGTGCGGCTCACGATTAAGGTTTCCTGAGGCGTTTCAATCAGCTTGAACGTGTAGAACTCCAGCTCCTTGCAAGTCAGTCCCAGCACCTCTTCCACCACGCGCTCAGCTTCCGGACCCTGCACGGCGAGCTGTCCGTAGTATTCGCTTTGGTTTTCAGTCTGTACGTCGAAGTCCTTGGCCTGTTCCGTTATCCAGGCATAATCCTTGTCAATGTTGGCAGCGTTGATAACGAGGAAGAACTTCTCGTCGCCCATCTTGTAAACCAGCAGGTCGTCCACTGTGCCGCCGTGAGGGTGCAGCATCATGCCGTAGAAAATTTTTCCCACGGGAGCGCCGGCCACGTCGTTGGTGAAGATGTGCTGCACATAGCGTTCAGCCTCCGGTCCCGTCACGAGCACTTCGCCCATGTGGCTCACGTCGAACACGCCGCAGGCGTTGCGCACAGCCTGGTGCTCATCGGTGATGTCGGTATACTGTATAGGCATTTCAAAACCGCCGAAAGGCACCATTTTGGCACCGAGAGCAACATGGCGGTCATAAAGACAAGTTCTTTTTTCAGACATGATATAATGTAGAATATAGGTTAGTTCAAAAGGATATGTAAATCCCTGCAGTAGGCGAACACCGTGCTGCGGTGCGTCGGCCCGCCGTCAGTCGGTGAGGCAGGCCGTCAGCTGTTCAGCGGTCAATCCCCGGATGCTGCGTTCCGGATGGTGTTCCTCCACGGCCTGCTTCAGACTTTGCGGGGTGAATGCCGCTCCTGCAAAAGCCCGGTTGAAGCATTCCGCAGCATTGTCCAGCTCAAAGAAATCACCCGACAGGCTCACCTTTTCAATCAGCGTGCCGCGCAGTGTGAAGTGGAAGGCCAATGTGCCACATCCCTCAATCCGCGCTTCGCGAGTCAAATCCGAGGCCGCCGTCTGTCCGTAGAGATATTCCGGGTCATAGTAGCCCTGCTCCATCCGTTCGATTTCCTTCACAGCCTCATCGCCGAGCGCCACGCTTCGGTCGCACAGCAGCGAGCGCAGGCGGTGGCGCAGCTCCGTCACACCGAACGGCAAGTAATCCTTCAGCAGCGCGATGCGGCTCCTGACGCTTTTCACCCCCTTGGCCTGTAGCTTCGACACATCCGGGTGTAACGCCCCCTGCATCAGGCGGGGGGTCGTGTCGTAGAGCATCGTTCCGTGCACGATGTTCCGTTCCGGCAAGTGGTAAAAAGCGTTTCCGCATATTTTCCCGCCGCCTTTAAGGATGATATCGTTGCGGCCGGAGAGTTCCACCTGCGCGCCCAGCTTACACAAGGCGGCTGCCACCTGTTCCGCATACTCAATGAACAGCGGCTCCACCGCCCCTTCGCCCGTAATCAGGCTCCACATGATGTTGTTGCCATCGGCGAAGATCGCGCCGCCGCCGCTTTTCCGTCGCACCACGTCGATGCCCTCCTGCACGCAGAAGTCAAGGTCCACCTCCTGATGAGCCACCTGATTGCGTCCCATCACCACCGTCGGACCCAGTTGCCAGGAAAAGAGGTAATTGTCCGTTGGGAGATGTTGGGCAATATATTCTTCGGCAGCCAAATAGAAAGGGGCGCGTCTGTGCTCCGTGTATTCAGGAAGTTGGACATAGCATGCCGGAAAACGGGTTTCCATGAAAGGGTGGTTGTGAAAGTTAGTTGTAATAAGCCATTAGCCATCAAACTCGACGCAGAAAACCTGCATCTTAAAGCGCAGCAAATGTAGTAAAACAAAGCTGACACCCAAAAAAATCAAATCATTTTTTTCCAATGCTGTTTGCAAGTTGTACTTTTGCCAAAAATTCGCGCCCTCGTCCGTTGGAGGAGCGAATGGCCGTTTGTGCTGCATCCGGTTTATTCTGACAAAGTCTTACAATCCTTTTTTCATGTCCAGTCGCTACTCCTTATATATATATATAGGATTAATGTTTGTTGCCTTATGGTGCCAATCCTGTGGCAGTGTCGACAAATCCCTCCGTCGGGGCGATGCCGCCATGGCCATCGGCGAGTATGCAGAGGCAGCCGGGCAATACAAGCAAGCCTATTCGCGCACCTCGCCCAAGGAGAAGGAGTTGCGTGGTCGCATTGCCTTCAAAATGGGCGATGCCTATGCCCGTTACGGCTATACCGCCCGGGCTGTCGGCGCGTTGCGCAATGCCGAGCGATATAAGTACACCGACACACTCACCCTCCGCCTTTTAGGTGAGCAGCTGCAGAAACAGGGCGACTACAAAGGCGCTGAGAAAGCCCTGACCGCCTATCTCGAACGCTTTCCCGACGATGCCGCCGCCCATACCGCTTTGCAAAACTGCCACACGCAGGAAACCCTCCGCCGTCAAAGTTCCGCTTACACCGTCAAGCCCGCTACGCAGTTCAACGCCAACCGTTCCGATTACTGCCCCGCCTATATGGGCACCGAGGCCGCCCAACTCTATTTCACCTCCACCCGCAAGCAGTCCTTGGGCGACGTCAGCGGCATCACTGCCATGCAGAACGGCGACATCTTCTTTGCCAAAAAAGATGAAAAAGGAAAATGGAAACCCGCTGAAGCACCCGAGGGAGATTTGAACACCGAGAACGACGAGGGAGCCTGCTCCTTCTCGCCCGACGGCACCACCATGTACCTCACCGTTTGCCGCACTGACCCGCAATACCCCCGCTTGGCCGAAATATGGACCTCTTCCCGCAGCGATGCCAAGTGGAGTAAACCCACACAGCTTAAAATCACCGCCGACACCCTCTCCTCCTACGCCCATCCGGCACCCTCGCCCGATGGTCGCTGGCTCTATTTTGCCTCCGACATGCCCGGCGGTTTCGGAGGGCTCGACCTGTGGCGCATCGAGATGAGCGGCGGCCACGGCCTCGGCCGTTTGGAAAATCTCGGTCCTTCGATCAATACCCCCGGCAACGAGTGCTTCCCCGCTTTCCGCCCCAGCGGCGAACTCTATTTCTCCAGCAACGGCCGCACGCCCGGCCTCGGAGGACTCGACCTCTATCGCGCCACCGAGGACACCGTGACCCACAAGTGGGAAGTTCACCACCTGCCCGTACCCATGAACTCTTTCGCCGACGACTTCGGTATCACCTTTGAAGGTCTCCACAATCGCGGCTATTTCAGTTCCGACCGCTCCACCGGCGGACGCGGCTGGGACAAACTCTTTGAGTTCTCCTATCCCGAAGTGCTGCAAACCGTCAAAGGCTGGGTCTACGAGCAGGACGGCTACGAACTCCCTGCTGCCGAAGTCTACATGGTGGGCAGCGACGGCACCAACCTCAAGTTCGGCGTCCTCTCCGACGGCTCGTTCGAGCAGCCGCTCACCCCCGGCGTAAACTATCTTTTCCTGGCCACCTGCCAGGGTTATCTCGGTGTGAGCGGCGCGTTGCAGGCCGACAGTGCCGAGGTGGAGCAGCAGCACGTCATGCAGTTCCCCCTGCCCAGCATCAGCGTCCCCGTATTGGTGCGCAACGTGTTCTACGAATTTGACAAAGCCACCCTGACACCGGAATCGTGTACCGCGCTCGACCGCCTGGCGCGTATGCTCACGGAAAATCCGCACATCACCATCGAGCTCGCCGCCCACTGCGACTATCGCGGCAACGACGACTACAACCTGCGCCTCTCCCAGCGGCGCGCCGAAAGCGTGGTCAACTACCTCGTGGAGCATGGTATCGCCCGCGATCGCCTCACCCCCTGCGGCTATGGCGAGCAAGTGCCCAAGGTAGTCAACCGCAAGCTGCTCGAAACCTACCCCTTCCTCCACGAGGGCGACACTCTTACCCTGCCTTACATCCTGGCACTTCCGCCCGAACAGCAGGAAGTTTGCAATGCCCTCAATCGCCGCACCGAGTTCCGCGTGCTCCGCACCACCTACGGCCTCTTCGACGAACAGGGCAACCTGCGGCCCGATGCACTGCGGAAGGATACCGAGGAGTGATTTTTTTAATAATGTAAAATGTATAATGTATAATGAGGTCAACGACCGACGTGCAGGACGATGCAGAACCGCCGACTTCAAGGCCGCAGGCTTCATTATACATTAAATACTTATCCCTTATGCTGATAACCAAATTTCTTCATGCTTTCGGGCGTTACCTCATCCTCATGGGGCGCACCTTTTCCCGTCCCGAGCGTATGCGCATGTTCTTCAAGCAATACGTCAAAGAAATGGCCCAGCTGGGCGTCGACTCCATCGGCATCGTATTGCTCATCTCCTTCTTCATCGGAGCCGTCATTTGCATCCAAATCAAACTCAACATCCAAAGCCCCTGGATGCCCCATTGGGTCTCCGGCTACGTAACCCGTGAAATCATGTTGCTTGAATTCTCCTCCAGCATCATGTGTCTCATTCTCTCCGGCAAAGTCGGGTCCAACATCGCCTCCGAGCTGGGCACCATGCGAACCACGCAGCAAATTGATGCTTTGGAAATCATGGGCGTCAACCCCGCCTCCTTCCTCATCCTTCCCAAAATTGCCGGGCTCATCACTATCATGCCCTTCCTTGTCATCTTCAGCACCTTCAGCGGCATCATCGGTGCTTACGCCACCGCCTACATCGGTCATATCATCACCCCCTCCGACCTCACAGCCGGTCTGCAGCACTCCTTCACCCAGTGGTTCTTTTGGATGGGCGTCATCAAGTCCCTCTTCTTCGCCTTCATCATCACCAGCGTCTCCTCCTTCTACGGCTACAATGTTGAGGGCGGCAGCATCGAGGTGGGCAAGGCCAGTACCGATGCCGTGGTGGCCTGTTCCATGCTCATTCTCTTCTCCGACCTCTTCCTCACACAACTCCTGTCATGATAGAAATCAGAAACCTGCATAAGTCCTTCGGTGACAAAGAAGTGCTCCGGGGCATCACCTCGCGCTTCGACAGCGGAAAGACCAACCTCATCATCGGCCAGAGCGGTTCCGGTAAGACCGTTCTGATCAAAAACATTGTCGGCCTCTTTGAGCCCACCCAGGGCGATGTGCTCTACGACGGGCGCAGCTTCATGAGCATGACCAAGCGCGAGCGAGCCCTGCTCCGCCGCGAGATGGGCATGATCTTCCAAAGCGCGGCGTTGTTCGACTCCATGTCCGTGTTAGAAAACGTCATGTTTCCCCTCGACATGTTCTCCTCCGACAGTTACAAGGACCGCGTTCGCCGCGCCCAGTTCTGTCTGGACCGCGTCAATCTCAGCGATGCTGCGTCGAAATATCCCGGCGAAATCTCCGGCGGTATGCAGAAGCGCGTTGCCATAGCCCGCGCCATTTCCCTCAATCCCAAATATCTCTTCTGTGACGAGCCCAACTCTGGACTTGACCCCAAAACGTCGCTCGTCATTGACGAACTCATCCACGACATCACGCAGGAGTTCAACACCACCACCATCATCAACACCCACGACATGAACTCCGTGATGGGCATCGGCGAGCACATCCTTTTCATTTACAAAGGCAATGCCGCCTGGGAGGGCACGAAGGACGAGGTGATGCAGTCCGACAACGAACTGCTCAACAACTTCATCTTCGCTTCCGACCTCTTCCGCAAGGTCAAGGAGGCTGCCGAAAACGACAAACGACCTTAACCCTCGCCGCCGCTACGGTGAAACAGAAAAACAGTCCCGGCGAACCAAACAGGGCGTTCATTGACAGAATGAGTTGGCAAAACCGCTGTTTTCTATCAAAATAATATTAAAACAGCCGTCATTTTTGTTCAGATGTTTGGATGTACGTGTCATCCCCTGTACATTTGCATTGTTTTTCATGGTATTAGATTTAAGGTTAGTAAAAGATTGGTTGTCGGGAGACAATCAATTTTTTTGTTCCTATGCCTCCCGACACCCCAAACGCCGGCAGAACAGCGCATTCCTCATTTGTCCATTTCCGTTCTCCCGTCGCATCTTCTTTTTTGCCCGACAGCCTTCACTGTCGGGATGAAGAGAGGCTATGCCGACGACATCGGCGCAGTTACCCATTATAATAATGTAAAATGTAAATTATAAATTACTTTACAGCCCCAAAGCCTCGATTTTCCTATACGTTTTTATCCCCCCAAAAAAAAGCATTCACCCTTTCACACATAGCGCGTTTTTCGCTGAAAATCATTGGTTATAAGTGTGAAGGCTTGGATTTTCAAGTATTCACACTACAAGGGCCGTATGAGCCGCTTTCTCATTGATTTTCAGCGGTTTTCGGTGTGAAGGCTTGGATTTTCAACCCTTCACAAGCATTCACCGCCAGTGTGAAGGCTTGGATTTCAAAGCGTTCA
>JALEYW010000010.1:0-67988 GCA_022773145.1 Bacteroidales bacterium | reverse complement strand
TATCCCAATCAAAGTAGGCGCTCCCTCATACCTTTCGCTTTCCGAGCTATTCTTCCGAGGGCAGCTTTCTGATGTTTTCGGCTTTTCTCCTTTCATCGGGTAAATAAAGTCTTGCTCGTGTGGTTAAGTTTTGCCCTTCGTTTACGCCCACGAGCTTTAAGGCGTTGACTACTATGGCATCTGCTGACTTCTGTGGGTTCGTTGTTACTGCTTGCCTTGCGGATCGCCCCACAGACCTCCCCGATTAAGAACATAATCTTTCAGTCTTATACTCCCTTGATTTACTCGCGTCAGTCCGGATAGCTATCGGGCTTTGGTTTGTTCAGCAACCTTACCCCTGACTTTGAGCCTTGTATCAAGTTTCTGTGCGTGGAGCCAGACTTTTGCCCTTGGCTTCCTTCCGATTCTCCTCGCGGTAGACACCGTTGCCTCGGACTATGCGTTTCCCGCTATCGGGACGCGCTCGGGACTTTCACCCATTAGATTATGCCCATGTCGGGCAACAAAAAGTCCTGGACTATTTTTTCCTACTCGTCGAGTTGAAAAAAATAGTCCAGGACTTGTTCGACACAAGTCGGCGACTTGTGAAAGGTAGGCCGCCAACAGCTGCCGGCATCACAGCTGCCGACGGTAAAACTTAGGAGCCATGCCCAAATGTTTCTTGACAAATTTGCCGAAGAAGGAGATGGAGGGGAACTCCAGCTCCACCACTATCTGCTTGATGCTTTTCTCCGGGCGCATGAGGAGGCGTTTCACATCCTCCACCACGTAGCGGTTGATGAGTTGCGAGGCCGTATGCCCGCAGTTCTGCTTGCAAACGGTGCTGAGGTACTTGGCTGTTACGTTGAGGTGGGCTGCGTACCACTTGACGGAGCGCGGACGCGGATAGGTCTGGATGAGCAGGTCGGAAAACTGCTTGAAAATATTGTCGCCCGAGGTGTAACGCGGCATCCTCACCGCCAGACTGCCGGCCAGGGCATCGTGAAGCTCGTACATGAAGGCTTGGAACAGCAGGGTGACGACTAACTGGTGGTGTTCGAGCGGGCGCTCCGTGTTGAGCTTGGAATGGATCAGCTCATAGTAGTTGCAAAACAAGGACATTGACCCGGCATCAAGCGAAGTGACGGGGTGCTCCTCGATGTAGCCCGACGTGCCCCACATTCCCAAGGGGATGGCGTTCAACTCCTCAAAGAACTGACGCGAAAGGTAAAAGCCTATCAACTTGAGGTCAGACGAATAATACGACACTTCCACCAACGTGCCCAGAGGCGTGCTGAGCAGTTGCCCGGCCTGCAGGTGTATCTCGCGGTTGTTCAGAAAAACGTCCGCCTCGCCCTGCGTACACAGCATCACGCTGAACGCCTCCAACCGCTTGACGGACAGCCGCTCGTCGCTCAGGTTCAAGTCGCTGATAATGTTGATTCGGTCGCTGAACTGATAGGACAAAGTCTTCATCGACTGACGCTTTAGAGTATTATCCATGGTTTGCTTGTGCTGAGTGTAGAATCAAATTGAAAACTCCTGCCCGGCGAAAGGCTCAACGGCAAGAGAAACGGAAAACCGCGTTATAGTTTTCGCGGCAAAATAAACCATAATTCTCCAATGCTCCTAACAACATCCACCCGCTAGGGAACAAACGAACAATTTTCAAGAAAAAAGGAAAGGAGGAACACTTGAGAGAGGACAAAGGCGGAGATATAAAGATGTCCGGGGAATTAGTCCCAAAAGATACTTTACGGAAGCGGCAAAGGTTAGGAGAAGTAAGGTCTTGAAGTGATTTTTTTACTGCTCATGGCGGATAAATTGCCGCTCCCGGTCACTTTAAAACCTCATAACCTAATCTCTCATAACCTTTGAAGCATCTGGGGATGAATTTATAGAACACCCCGTAAAAAACAAGTTACAACGTGAAGCCGCCTAACTGCTTTTTGTTAACTTCGCCCCGCGTTTCCGTTATTTCCAGAGGCATTAGCCATGGGAAACCGCTGAAAACCAATCGCATTGCTTACCACAAACTCTACAGACAATGAAAATTCTTTTTCTTTCGGACATTCATGGTTCACTGCCCGCCCTCGATGCCGTGCTCAGCTACTACGATGCGCACCACTACGAGATGCTGGTGTTGCTGGGCGACTTGCTGAACTACGGACCGCGCAACGGGCTGTGCCCGGGGCTGGACCCGATGGCCGTGGCCGAAAGGTTGAACGAACGCGCCGCACAGATTGTGGCCGTGAGGGGCAACTGCGATTCGGAAGTGGACCAAATGTTGTTGCAATTTCCCATACAGGCACCTTATGTGCTGCTGGCCGACGAGGGGGTGCGTTTCTTCCTCACCCACGGCCACGTGTTCGGCGAAAAGAAACTGCCGGCAGGACCGGCCTGCGACGTGCTGGTGCAGGGACATACGCACCTGATGAAACTGGAACCGGCCGATAAGGAACAGGGCCGGCCCGTCATTCTCAACACCGGCTCTCCCACATTTCCGAAAGGAGGAAACCCGCCTTCCTTCGCCACCTATTCCGGCAGAGTGCTGGCTCTGAGAAGCTTGGACGGCAGTGCGCTCAACAGCCTCCGGCTGTAGGCTGACCGGAAAGCCAAGACCTTATTTTGTATATTCTGAAAAAACATACACAACGTGGAAAAGAAAAATTACGCTTACGAAGAGGCATTCCAAGCCTCACTCGAATACTTCGGCGGCGACGAGTTGGCTGCCCGTGTCTGGGTGAACAAGTATGCCATGAAGGATTCCTTCGGACATATTTTTGAATGCTCGCCCACAGACATGCACCACCGCATTGCAGGTGAGCTGGCGCGCATCGAACGCAAGTATCCCAATCCCGTACCCGAAGAGCGCATCTTTGAAATGCTGGACCATTTCCGCTACATCGTACCGGCGGGCTCGCCCATGACGGGTATCGGCAACGACAACCAGATTGCCTCGCTCTCCAACTGCTTTGTCATCGGCATCGACGGCGACAGCGATTCTTACGGCGCCATCCTGAAGCTCGACGAGGAGCAGGTGCAGCTCATGAAGCGACGCGGCGGCGTAGGTCATGACCTCTCGGGCATCCGACCCAAAGGCTCACCCGTGAAAAACTCGGCTCTCACCTCCACCGGCATCGTACCGTTCATGGAACGTTACAGCAATTCTACCCGAGAGGTGGCACAGGACGGACGACGCGGCGCACTGATGCTGTCCATCAGCATACGCCACCCGGAAGCGGAGGACTTCATCGACGCAAAGATGCAGGAGGGAAAAATCACCGGGGCCAACGTGAGCGTAAAGATTGACGATGAGTTTATGCGCTGCGCCACGGAGGGAATACCTTACCAACAGCAGTTCCCCACCGACAGCAACGAACCGCAGGTGGTGAAGGAAATCGATGCGAAGGCGCTGTGGAAAAAAATTGTACACAATGCGTGGAAAAGCGCGGAGCCGGGCGTACTCTTCTGGGACACCATACGCCGAGAAAGTATACCCGACTGTTACGCAGACCTGGGCTTCAGCACAGTGTCGACCAATCCCTGCGGCGAAATCCCCCTCTGCCCCTACGACAGCTGCCGCCTGCTGGCCATCAACCTCTACTCCTACGTACGAAACCCGTTCACGCCGCAGGCGGAGTTCGACTTCGAGATGTTCCGAGAGCACGTGGCATTGGCACAGCGCTTCATGGACGACATCATCGACCTGGAGCAGGAAAAGATTGACCGCATCATCGAAAAAATCAAGTCGGATCCGCAGGAAGAGGAGGTGAAATTCACCGAACTCCGCCTTTGGGAGAAAATCAAGCGCAAAACGGCACAAGGACGCCGCACAGGCGTGGGCATAACGGCCGAGGGCGACATGCTGGCCGCCTTAGGACTGCGCTATGGTACGCAGGAGGCCACAGACATGGCGGTGAAGGTGCAACGCACGCTGGCACTCGCGGCTTACCGCTCCAGCACGGTGATGGCAAAGGAGCGAGGCGCGTTCGAGGTGTTCGACGCTGCCCGCGAAGCCAACAACCCGTTTATCCTGCGCCTGAAAGATGCCGACCCGGAGCTGTATGCCGACATGGTGCAGTACGGACGCCGCAACATAGCCTGCCTCACCATCGCACCAACGGGCACCACGAGCCTCATGACGCAGACCACCAGCGGCATAGAACCGGTGTTCATGCCGGTGTACAAGCGACGCCGCAAGGTGAACCCGAACGATCCGGAAGTGCGCGTGGACTACGTGGACGAAACGGGCGACGCCTTCGAGGAATACATTGTTTATCACCACAAATTCCTCACCTGGATGCAGGCGCAGGGGCTGGACACTTCACGCAACTACTCGCAGGAGGAAATCGACGAACTGGTGGCACGCTCGCCTTACCACAAGGCTACCGCAAACGACGTGGATTGGCTCATGAAGGTGAAGATGCAGGGAAGCATCCAAAAGTGGGTGGACCACAGTATCAGTGTGACGGTAAACCTCCCCAACTCGGTGGACGAGGAGCTGGTGAACCGCCTCTATGTGGAGGCTTGGCAAAGCGGATGCAAGGGATGTACCATCTACCGCGACGGCTCGCGCTCCGGAGTGCTGGTCAGCACGCAGAAAACGGACAAGAAGCAGAAAGCAGGCGAAGCAACAACCGAACCACTGCCGCAGTGTCAACCGCCCGTGGTAACGGAGCGCCGACCGGACGTGCTGGAGTGCGACGTAGTGCGCTTCCAGAACAACAAAGAGAAGTGGGTGGCTTTCGTAGGCCTGCTCGACGGACATCCGTACGAGATTTTCACCGGTCTGCAAGACGATGAAGAGGGTATCGTGCTGCCCAAAACGGTCACAAAAGGGCGCATCATCAAAACCATCTGCCCCGACGGATCCAAACGCTACGACTTCCAGTTTGAAAACAAGCGTGGCTACAAAATGACGGTGGAGGGTCTTTCGGAGAAGTTCAACAAGGAATACTGGAACTACGCCAAACTCATCTCCGGCGTGCTACGCTATCGCATGCCCATCGTGAATGTCATCAAACTGGTCAACTCGTTGCAACTGGAAAGCGAGAGCATCAACACATGGAAGGTGGGCGTGAGCCGAGCCCTGAAGAAATATGTCACAGACGGCACGGAAGCCACCGGACAGAAGTGTCCCAACTGCGGACACGAAACGCTGGTTTACCAGGAAGGCTGCCTCATTTGCAAACACTGCGGCTCCAGCCGTTGCGGATAGCAATCCGAAATTTGAAAGTTATAAGGTTATGGGGTTATGAGGTTATAATATTACTATTTGAGCGAGAATTTCCCCGTCGCTCAGTGAGTGATTTTATAACCTCATAACCTAATCTCTCATAACCCTATCCCTTATAATCTACTAAACATAAGACAACGTGTACCTTAAACTAAACTCGCTTCACTTCAAGGCCCGGCATGGCGTGTTGCCGCAGGAACGCGCCGTGGAGGGCGATTTTGTGGTTGACCTGTCGATGGAAATCGCAGATGCCGAAGCGCACGACGCGCTCTGCCACGACTCTTTGGAAGCCACGATAAACTATGCTGAAATTTACCAGAAAGTCAAGGAAGAGATGGATATTCCCTCCGCCTTGCTCGAACATGTGGCAGGACGGATTGCCCGCTCGCTCATCAGCTCGTTCCCCAAAATTGCCATGGCCAAGGTCCGAGTTACCAAACTCTGCCCTCCCATTGCGGGCTTCGACGGTGCGGGTGCCACCGTGCAGTACTGTTTGCGCCGCAGCTTGGTGGTGTGGGATTTTGACGGCACTGTGGCCGACACCTCGGCGGGCATCGTGCGCACCATGCAGGCCACGTTTGAGAAAATGGGCTGGCCCATACCAACAGAAGAGGCGGTGCGCCAAACCATCGGGCTGCCACTCAGAGTAGCCATATCGCAGCTCGGACGGGTAGACGGTCTGCCGTTAGAGGAAGCGGTTCATTCTTATCAAGAGCTGTTTGAGAAACTTGGTTCGGTCAATGTCAGTTTGTTTCCCGGCATTGCCGCCGCCCTGCAACGCCAACACGATACCGGCTACATCGTAGCCATCGCCACAAGCCGGGGCCATCGCTCCGTAGAGGAGCTTTGCACGCAGCTGGGCATACGCCATTTGTTTGATTTCGTCGTGGCCTGCGAAGATGTCCAGGCACACAAGCCGGACCCCGCCCCGGTGCTGGCACTGCAGCGCATGGCGCACGTAAGAGCCGACGACACCACGGTAATTGGCGACACTTCGTTCGACATGGAAATGGGGGCGGCGGCACGGGCCGCACACTTGGTTGGCGTGGCTTGGGGAAATCATTCGCCACACAAGCTTTTGGCGGCCGGAGCTGACTTTGTGGCTCAAACTGCAGAGGATTTGTAAAGCGGACTCCGCCATTTCACGCCATTTTGACACAAAAAACTAACATTTGTTATCGATCTTGTCTGTGGCAACAGGTTTGCCTGTATGAAAATCGAAAAGAGAAACGAACAACCCGGCGTTCCCTACTCCGGCCTTCGCCTTTTCTCTTCATCACTCAAAAGCAAACCATAAAAAAGACAAGATATGAACTTCGAGAACTTTACCATCAAAGCACAACAGGCCGTGCAGCAGGCCGTGGAGCTGGCCTCGCAAAACGGACAGCAGGCCATCACGCCGCTACACCTGCTCAACGGCGTACTGTCGGAAGGGGAAAACGTCACGCAGTTTATCTTCGGAAAACTGGGGGTGAACGACCACGCCCTGCGCGCCGCCGTGCAGAATGAGTTGCAGCGGCAGCCCCGCGTGAGCGGCGGACAGCCTTATTTGGACAACGAGGCGAACCGCGTGCTCCAAAAGGCGGTGGAAATTGCCCGCCAGTCGGGCGACACGTACGTGGGTCTGGAACCGCTCTTGCAGGCCCTGCTGCAAGAAGGGGGCTTGGCGGCGCAAATGCTCAAGGATGCCGGCGTGACAGCCGACGGCCTGAAGAAAGCCATCCTGGAGCTGCGCGGCGGACAGAAGGCTACGTCGCAATCCAGTGAGGACACGTACCAGGCACTGCAAAAGTATGCCCGCAACCTCGTGGACGAGGCGCGCGAAGGCAAGCTCGACCCCGTAATAGGCCGCGATGAGGAGATACGGCGCGTGCTGCAAATCCTCTCACGCCGCACCAAGAACAACCCTATCCTCATTGGCGAACCGGGAACGGGCAAGACGGCCATCGTGGAAGGCTTGGCGCAACGCATTGTGCGGGGCGACGTGCCGGAGAACCTGAAGAACAAGAAACTGTATTCGCTCGACATGGGCGCACTCGTGGCCGGCGCGAAATACAAAGGGGAGTTTGAGGAACGACTCAAGAGCGTCATCAACGAAGTGACGCAGGCGCAAGGGGAAATTATCCTCTTCATCGACGAAATCCACACTTTGGTGGGCGCAGGCAAGAGCGAGGGAGCCATGGATGCGGCCAATATCCTGAAACCCGCCTTGGCAAGGGGCGAACTCCGCAGCATCGGGGCCACAACCTTGGACGAGTATCAAAAGTACTTTGAAAAGGACAAGGCATTGGAGCGACGCTTCCAAACGGTTACGGTGGACGAGCCTTCGCCCGAGGACGCCATTTCCATACTCCGCGGTTTGAAGGAACGCTACGAGAACCACCACCGTGTACGTATACAGGACGATGCGCTGATTGCCGCCGTCGGACTTTCACACCGCTACATTTCGGACCGCTTCCTGCCGGACAAGGCCATCGACCTGATGGACGAAGCGGCAGCCAAGCTCCGAATGGAACGGGACTCGCAACCGGAGGAACTGGACGAGATTACCCGACGCCTGCGCCAGCTCGAAATTGAACGCGAGGCCATCAAGCGGGAAAATGATACGCAAAAGCTCGACGCTCTCAACCGCGACATTGCCGAACTGGAGGAGAAGGAAAAGGACCTCCGAGCCAAATGGGAAGGCGAGAAGGAGGTGCTGGCCGGCATCCAGCAGGACAAGCAACAGATGGAGCAGCTGAAGTTTGAAGCCGAACGCGCCGAGCGCGAAGGCGACTATGGCCGCGTGGCGGAGATACGCTACGGAAAACTGCGGCAGCTGCAGGACGACATCGACGCGCGGCAGCAACAGCTGAAGGCCAGACAAGGGGCTGAAGCCATGGTGAAGGAGGAAGTAACCCCCGACGACATTGCCGAGGTGGTGGCCCGCTGGACCGGCATACCCGTGACCCGTATGCTGCAAAGCGAACGCGAAAAACTGCTCCACTTGGAGGAGGAACTGCACCAGCGTGTCGTGGGACAGGACGAAGCCATCCGCGCGGTGGCCGATGCAGTGCGCCGGTCGAGAGCCGGACTTCAGGACCCGAAACGCCCCATCGGTTCGTTCATCTTCCTCGGTACGACGGGCGTAGGCAAGACTGAGCTCGCCAAGGCCCTGGCCGACTATCTCTTCAACGACGAGAACATGATGACACGTATCGACATGAGCGAATACCAGGAGAAGTTCAGCGTGAGCCGCCTGGTCGGCGCGCCTCCGGGCTACGTGGGTTACGATGAAGGCGGCCAGCTCACTGAAGCCGTGCGGCGCAAGCCTTACAGCGTGGTGCTCTTCGACGAGATAGAGAAGGCTCACCCCGACGTGTTCAACATCCTGCTGCAAGTACTCGACGACGGGCGGCTCACGGACAACAAAGGGCGCACCGTAAACTTCAAGAACACCATCATCATCATGACTTCCAACATGGGCTCGCAGCTCATTCAGCAACGGTTTGAGGAGTGGGCGCGCAAGAACGAACAGGAACGTGAACGCATCGAGGAGGAAACGAAGACTGAGGTGCTGGAGATGCTCAAGAAGACCATCCGGCCCGAATTCCTGAACCGTATCGACGACATCATCATGTTCCATCCGCTCACGGCTCCGCAGATTGCGCAGATAGTCCGCCTTCAGGTGGCCGGCATCGGCAAGCTCCTTTCCGGACAGGGCGTAACGCTCAGCGTGGCCGACAGTGCCGTCAGTCTGGTGGCTAAAGCCGGTTTCGACCCCGAGTTCGGTGCACGTCCTGTCAAGCGGGCCTTGCAGCGACTGCTGCTCAACGATTTGAGCAAAGCCCTTTTGGCCGGCACGGTGGACAAGGAGAAGCCCATCGTGGTGGAGGCCGACGGACAGCAGCTGCGTTTCCGCAACGCCTAAGCCCTACCCGACAATAAGGTCCGGGGTTACGAAGAAAAACCTATCCCATTGAACAGTCGTTCGCGATTGTTCGTGAGAGAAATGTTTGACTTCGTAACCCCGGACCTCTTTTTTGACAATTCGTCCCTACACCTTATATACACAAGGCTTGCGCGGTTTGGCCGGTCGCGGCTCTCCTTCGGCATAGCCCACGGAGAGATGGCCGATGCCCTCGTAGTCGCCCTCGATGCCTAAGGAGCGGAGCCACTCCTGCCACTCGGGCATGTCGAACTCCTCGCGGGCGCGGTTAATCCAGCAGGTTCCTAACCCCAGAGCATGGGCTGCGAGCATCATGTTGCCCATGACGAGCGTGCCGTCGTAGACATGATTCTTGTTCTGCCGTTCGGCCAGCACGATGAGGTAGACCGGTGCGCCATAGAAGGGGTCGGCATCTTCGGCCACGCCCATGATTTGCGCGTTGACGCGGCGCAGGCGTTCCATCACGGCGGGTTCTGTAACCTGCACGATAATCCAAGGCTGCTGGCTCTTGCCTGAGGCGGCATAGGTGCCGGCCTCGATGATGCGGTCCAGGAGTTCCTGCGGCACAGGCGTACTTTTATATTTGCGCACGCTGCGACGGGTGAGCAGGTTGTGCATCACGATTTCGGCTTCCGGGCTTATCGCTCCACCCTGCGGAAGGGAAGGATTTTTTTCTTGCATTTCCATTGACAAATCCATAAATAGCCTCAAAGCGCGGGGCTCTGAGTGATTGAAACGACAATCCCGCAAAACCAAGGATTGACTTTGATTTTGCGGGAAGTAAACTTTAGGGTGCTTAGTGGGATTCGAACCCACGACATTCAGAACCACAATCTGACGCTCTAACCAACTGAACTATAAGCACCATGTCAAAGAGCATTTCTTTCCGAAAGCGATGCAAAAGTAGGGAGTATTCTGCAAACAGCCAAGCATTCTGCCCATTTTTTTCGTTATTCGCATAAAAAAAGCGTTCCTTTTGGCAGCCGGGAGGCAGCATTTGACTGGCAGAAACGCCTTATCGGCGCGTTTAGGCAGGGTCAGTTTCTATCATATCCAGCCCTTTTATCTCGTCGAGTATGGCCCGCGCCAACCGCTGCGTGCGCCGGTACGACAGCCATCCGCAGAAGCCGCCAATCAGTCCGCCCACCGCGCCACCGCAGAGGATGCCCACGCGATATTCCATGCTGTACTCCATCTGCTGCAAGATTTCTAACGTAAACCACGACAGCCAGACGCCTAAGAAAGGCAAGCTGAAGCGCAGCCACCGGGCGTAGAGGAGTTTCATGCGTGCCACGCGACGCCCTACCTGACGAAGCGAAGCGTTGGCTATGGCACTGCTGCCCAGTCCTCGGTGAGAAAACCAAGTGTAGCCCACAGCCAGCGCCAGGAACACGACCGTCACGACCCGGAAAAGCACAGAAAGGTTCAACATCCCGAAGGCCCAGATGCAATAAGGCATGCCCAGCAAACCGACGAGGGCTATCTGTACCGCCTGACGGTTCAACGCATTCACTTTATGGCTAACTACGCTGCGCAACATCCGTTCGCTCACAAGGGTCTGGCGGTCGAGTTTGTCCTGCAGCAGGCGCAGTTGTTCTTTCATTTGTTCTAACGTATCCATAAACATCACTTTTAGGAATCAGTCTTTCATTTTTTTCAGTTCTTCGCGGATGCGCACCAGCCTAACCGACACATTTTTGGCCGATATGCCCACAATGGCACCAATTTCGTCGTAGGGTAAACTTTCGAGCCAAAGTAGCACGATGGCGCGGTCGAAAGGTTTCAGGCGGTGGATGCGTTTGTAGAGCAACTGTATCTGCCGTGAGTCGGCATCGGTGTCTTCATACAAGTTGATGTCCATTTCGAGCGGGATGGTGGGCTTGCGCCGTTTCTTTCGGTCGGCCGAGATGCACGTGTTCAGGGCCACGCGATAAATCCATGAGTTCAGTTTGGACTGTCCCTTGAATGAGTCGTAACCGCGCCACAGGTTGATGAGCGTGTCCTGAAACAGGTCGTTCACCTCGTCTTGGTCGGAGGCAAACATGTGGCACACGGTATAGATGGTGCTTTTATGCTCGCGTACAAGCAGGGCAAAATCTTTTTCGGTCATGAGATCGTTTTTTCTTGGCAGCGGATGGTATTCCGAAATCAGCATAAAGGAAAATAAGTCGGGAAACAGAAGCGGCGGGCCCCGCCAACGAGGGTAAGACGGCACGACTTCCGACCTTCCAAGCGGACGAAATCCACAGGCATCGAGTCGGACGACGTCGGCATGCTGTATGTTTTCCTCACCGAAAGGCCCTGAACGGACCGGAGGAGGCTTCGCACCGAACTTATTCCTTTGCTGTATCTATCAGACGACGACGGCTGACGATTTGCTACGCATTATTTCAAAAAAAAGGAAGAGCGGGCACAAGGTAAGGAAAATCGGACAATCCACCTCGCCGAACCGCCTCGTTCTGCCCTCCAACGTGATTTTTCAAGCTGCCCGACAGACATGTGCGGTTGGGAATGCACCCATCGACTCCTATAATATCTACGCGCGCGAGGCGCGACCGGAGGCTCCCGCGGGCAAGGCGTTTCGACCGTCAGCAAACCGCCTGAAAAAAGTCCTGGACTATTTTTCTCAACTCGACGAGTAGAAAAAAATAGTCCAGGACTTTTTTTTACGACTCCACGACTTGTGGAGACAGGATGCGGAATAGCAGGAAACAAGCCTCAACCATAGCGCCGGAAACGGGCTATCCGTTAATCATGTTGCGGAGTGTGGTCAGCGCACACTCCACGCTGGGCACGTCGGCCACCGTCATGCGGCGGTGTCCGTTGGGTTCGTCCAATTTGCAGCGATGATAGTGATTGGTGGCGAACTTCAGCAGATTGTCAAAGGTAAGACTGCGATAGAAAGCGCTGTCCGGATTGCTGACAAAGTAGAGTATCATCCGGCGGTTCTTGAGTGACAGACGCTCTGCCCCCACTTTACGCCCCAAGGCCCGCAGTGGCACAATGCGCAACAGCTCTTCACCCTCGGGCGGGAGGGGTCCGAAGCGGTCCTCCATGCGTCGGCGGAAGCCCTCTATCTGCTCTTCGCCCGAAAGACCGTCAAGCTCGCGATAGAGCATCATGCGCTCCGTGGCTCCCGGCACATAGGTTTCGGGGAAGTAAGCATGGAGGTCGCACTCCACCGTGCAGTCGTCCACAAAGAACTCTCCACTGAGCGTGCCGGCCTGTTTGATTTCCTCGGCGTAGAGTTCGGCAAACTCATCGTTCTTCAGTTCGGCCACTGCCTCCGCCAGAATTTTCTGATACGTTTCGTAACCCAAATCGGCCACGAAGCCGCTCTGCTCTGCGCCGAGCAAGTTGCCCGCTCCGCGAATGTCGAGGTCCTGCATGGCGATGTGGATGCCGGAACCGAGGTCGGAGAAGTTTTCAATGGCTTGCAGCCTGCGCCGTGCCTCGTCGGGCAGGAGGGCAAGCGGCGGCGCGAGCAAATAGCAGAAGGCTTTGCGCGGTCCGCGTCCCACGCGGCCGCGCATCTGGTGGAGGTCGGACAAGCCAAAGCAGTGTGCGGCATCGATAATGATGGTGTTGGCATTGGGAATGTCGATGCCGTTTTCCACTATGGTGGTGGAAATGAGCACATCGTAGTCGTAATTGACAAAGCCCATGATGACTTTCTCCAACTCGTCGGGCGGCATTTGGCCATGGCCCGTTGCTACGCGGGCATCGGGCACATATTTTTTCAACAAGGCAGCCAGGTTGGCCAAGGCCGCCACGCGGTTGGTCACGATGTACACCTGTCCGTTGCGACTCATTTCAAAATTCACCGCCTCGGCAATCACTTCATGGCTGAAGGTATGAATTTCCGTCTGTATGGGGCGCCGGTTGGGCGGCGGGGTTTGGATGACGCTGAAGTCGCGGGCGCCCATGAGCGAAAACTGCAGGGTGCGCGGGATGGGCGTAGCCGACATCGTGAGGGTGTCGACATTGACTTTCAGCTGGCGGAGTTTCTCCTTCACGGCCACGCCGAACTTCTGCTCTTCGTCGATGATGAGCAGCCCCAGGTCGTGCCATTTTACATTCTTCCCTATCAGTTTGTGCGTACCCACCAGGATGTTGATTTGCCCTTCGGCCAAATCTTTCAACACGGCTTTGGTCTGTGCCGCAGTGCGCGCCCGGCTCAGATAGTCTACCCTGACGGGAAAATCCTTCAGGCGCGAAGCGAAAGTCTTATAGTGTTGCAGGGCGAGCACGGTGGTTGGCACGAGCACAGCCACCTGTTTGTTGTCGGCAGCGGCTTTCATGGCTGCCCTGACGGCGATTTCCGTTTTGCCAAAGCCCACATCGCCACACACCAAGCGGTCCATGGGGCGGGAGCTCTCCATGTCGGCCTTCACCTCCTGCGTCACGCGCAGCTGGTCGGGCGTGTCTTCGTAGGCAAAGCCGGCTTCCAGCTCGTGCTGCATGAACGAGTCGGCACTGAAGGCAAAGCCTTTCTCCTCCTTGCGGAGGGAGTAGAGACGGATGAGGTCGCGGGCGATGTCCTTTATCTTCTTCTTGGTACGCTCCTTGAGTTTCTCCCATGCCCCCGTGCCCAGGGTGCTCATGCGCGGCGGTTCGCCTTCACGGCCCTTGTATTTCGACACTTTGTGGAGCGAATGGATGGACACGTAGACGGCATCGTCGTTCTTGTACGTGAGTTTGATCATCTCTTGCAGCTCTCCGTCGGCCGCCGGCATTCTCACCAATCCCGCAAAACGGCCCACGCCGTGATCGATATGGACCACGAAGTCGCCGGGCTCGAACTGCATGAGTTCCTTGAGGGTCAGTGCCATCTTGGCGTCGCGTGCGTGGTCGGTTTTGAGATTGTATTTGTGGAAACGGTCGAAGATTTGGTGATCTGTCAGCCAGCATTGCCGCAAGGTGTGGTCTACAAATCCCTCATGCAGGGTGCGCTCCACGGGCTGGAAGGTCGTGCCCTGCCCGGTCTCCTCAAAAATGTGCTGCAAGCGTTCAGTTTGCTTCGGACTGTCGGCCAATATAAATAAGGCGTAGCCGTCGACCTTGAACTGTGCCAAGTCGGTTTCGAGCAGGGTGAAGTTTTTATGGTATAACGGCTGGGGCGAAACGGAAAAGTGGACCACGGCATCGGCGTTGTCGGGCCGCGCCGGTCCAAAGGCCACCCGCTGCTTGCCGGCCACCCCCCGGAGAAACGAGGCGGCGGTGATGAGTTGCAACTCGCGGTTGAGCTCTGCCCGCCGGGCAGCTTCCTCCATCTCGCTCTGCGCCTCACCGGCCAACTCGGCCTGCCTGACAAAGCCTTCGGTGTAGATGCGGTCGATGGCGTCGGCCACGAAGGTCAGATTGGGCGATGCCACCACGGTGTCGGCGGGCAGATAGTCCGTGAAAGGCACCTGGCCGCCTTCGGCGCGGGCCTCTTCGGTGTCGGGCACGATGCGAGCCTCCTTTTTCCGCTCGCGCGAAAGCTGGGTCTGGACCTCAAACAGACGGATGGAGTCTATTTCGTCGCCAAAGAAGTCAATGCGGAAGGGGTATTCGGAGGCGTAGGAAAACACGTCGAGGATGGAACCGCGCAAGGCGAACTCACCGGGCTCGTAGACGTAGTCCTTACGGTGAAAGCCCAATTCGAGCAAACGTTTGGAGAGGTCGGTGAGATCATGGCTTTCGCCCTCGGCCAGACTGATGCTGCTGTCGGAAAAAGCCTTGCAGGGAGCCACGCGGCGGGCCAAGGCAGCCGGACAAGTCACCACGAACAACGCGCCATCGGCGGCGGCCTCTCCACCCTCGCACCGGGCTGAAAGGCGACCCAGCACTTCGGTGCGCAGTATCTCGTTGGCGGCATCACGCTGGGCGTATTTCACGGCCCTACGGTAGGCCGAGGGAAAGAAAAGCACCCGGTCGTCGGGCAACATCCGGGTGAGATCGTGATAAAAATAGCCGGCCGTTTCTTCATCCTCCAACACAATCAGACAGGTCCTGCCCTGTCGGCCCAGGCGCAAGGCCCAGGAAGCAAAAACCACCGCCGGGGCTGAAGCTTGCAGGCCCTCCATGTAAATAGTGTGGGTGTCAGCCTCGGAAGTCAACTTACAGAGGGCTGCAACCTGAGGATGATTGGCATAAGACGTGAGTAATTCGGAAAGAAGCATGGAATGGAGAAGAATGTAGCAGAGGTGAGAAGTGGGGATGGGGATTTTGTTTCAAAAAAAGCGGCACCAATAGTTTTTAGGAATAAGAAGCCGATGAGAAAGCCTGTTGGTGGCGCACAATTCACGGCTTGAACTGCTCCAACAGCTCCAGTGCTTCGGCGGCACAGGCGTAGCCTTCTTCGTAAAGGGCGGTCAGCTTGTCAATATTACTCTCCAAACGCCCCACTTCCAAAGGTCGCTTGGGCCTGATGGCGAGTATGCGGCCTTCGTCTTCCATGCGTTCCACCAGTTCGAGCTGGCGGTTGTAGCAGGCATGACGCTTGCTGAGCACTAAGCGGAGGCGGGGAAAACGGCGGTAGATGTAAGGCGGATTCTTGATGTCCCGTCCCGTGTCGCGGTAGCCCCTGTTGCGGGTGAGCACCACCACGTTGTAAGGATGCCCCATTTCGATGGAGCGCTCCAGGGGGATGGAGTCGACAATGCCGCCGTCGAGCATCGGCTTGTGGTCTACCCACACCACAGGGCAGACATAGGGTAAGGATGAGGAGGCTTTGGCAATCTGTATGAGCCGCTGTTCATTGCTGCGCTCCGTGAGATACTCGGCTTTGCCCGTGAGGCAGTTGGTCACGACCATCTCGAAAGTCATAGGGTTGGCAAAACACGCAGCATAGTCAAAGGGAAGCAATTCGCGGGGAAGTTTGTCGTAAAGAAAGTCGCGGTCAAGAATGCTATGCTGCGTCCAAAGATACTTCATGCCGATGTAACGATATTTTTCCAACAAGTCAATGTTCGACTTCTTGGCCCGGCCTCGCTGACGGCTCATGTAAGAAAGCCCGTTGCAGGCTCCGGCTGACACACTGGCGCAATAGGGGAAAGTGACGTGATTGTCTAAAAAACAGTCGAGCACACCGGAAGTAAACACGCCGCGCATGCCTCCACCTTCCAGCACCAACCCTGCTTCATGCTGCCGAAAAGCAGAAACAAGGTTGCTTTGCAATCTGTTAGTCGTCATAAATGAAAATCTGTTCAGTTTGTATGATTACTGATGTGTTGTCGGAAAAATGCAGTTGCCCACTCAGGTTGCGAGGAACCGGCCACCGGAAAACCAACGCTCTAAAACCACGCGCCGCAAACCGACCGGAAGCCACAAACTCTTCCACAAAAAACACAAACCTGCGGGCTGGAACCCACAAAACTCTTTGCCAAAACTAAAATACAGGGCAAAATTAGAAGTTTACCGAATTTAATATGTACTTTTGCTGCAAAAGTTGACCCGGAACAAGTGGATTTAGGCATTTTAGCCACCTTCATCGCCTCTTGTTCCCCCAAAAATCTTAATTATGTTATTCTCACAGCAAACATACGTGGAACGCCGTCGCAAGCTGCGCGAGCTTGTGGGCAAAGGACTGATTTTGCTGTTCGGCAACAACGATTGTCCCAATAACTATCCGGCCAACACTTACAAGTTCAGGCAGGACAGTTCCTTCCTCTATTTTTTCGGACAAAAACGCGACGGTCTGGTGGGCGTAATCGACGCTGACACCGGAAAAGAAGTACTCATCGGCAACGAAATCGACATTGACGATATTGTGTGGTACGGCTCGGTACACTCCGTGCGCGACATGGCAGCAGAATGCGGCGTGCCCGAGGCGCGCCCCATGGCGGCCCTGGCAGAAATCGTCGACCAAGCATTAAAAGCCGACCGACCGGTGCATTTCCTGCCGCCTTACCGTCACGACATCCAAATACAAATCATGGACCTGCTCGGCATTCATCCCTCCAAGCAGCGCGAAGCAGCCTCACTCACGCTCATCAAGGCCGTAGTGAAGCTTCGCTCCATCAAGACGGAGGAGGAAATTGCCGAACTGGAACGGGCTTCGGCCATAGGCTACCGCATGCACACCACAGCCATGCGGCTGGCGCGTCCGGGCGTTACGGAGCAATATATAGGTGGCGTGCTCGACGGCATAGCCTCCAGCTACGGCGCACAGGTGTCGTTCCCGAGCATCGTGTCGATGCACGGCGAAATTCTGCACGGCTATCCCTCGCCCCGACCCTTGGAGGCGGGCCGCCTGTTGCTCGTTGACGCCGGCGCAGAAACGAATGAGCATTATTGCTCCGACCACACGCGCACCACACCTATAGACGGACATTTCACCAATCGCCAAAAAGACATATATAATATAGTAGTGGAATGCCACGACCTGGCTCTCACTCATGCCCGTCCGGGAGTTCGCTGGTGGGATGTACACATGGCGGTGTGCGCACTCATGACCGATCGCCTGAAAGAGTTGGGTCTGATGCGCGGCGACACCGAAGAAGCCGTACATGCCGGGGCTCACGCCCTCTTCTTGCCCCACGGACTCGGCCACATGATGGGTATGGACGTCCACGACATGGAAGGGCTCGGCCAAATCTACGTGGGCTACGACGAAGAAACGCGGCCGTCGTCACAATTCGGCACGGCTTCGCTCCGATTTGGCCGACGGCTCGAAACAGGGCACGTGGTGACGGACGAACCGGGCATCTATTTCATTCCGGACCTCATCGACCTGTGGCGAAAGGAGGGAACGAACGCACAATTCCTCAACTTTGACAAAATTGACGAGTACCGCGATTTCGGAGGCGTGCGCATCGAGGACGATGTGCTTATCACGCCCGACGGCTGCCGCTTCCTCGGCCAAGAACGCATCCCCTACCACGTAGAGGAGGTGGAACAGTTCCTCCGGGAGCACGCCGACGACAATCCGATCATCTACTAAAACCAACTAATAACCAATAACAAACCTAATCACAAAGACATGAAGAAAATGCTCCTCATGGCACTCGCAGCATGTACGCTGGTGCCGGGAACAATGGCAGCAAAGAAAAAAACAACTGCCCCCAAGGACACGGTAATCTTTACCGTGGTGAAAGAGAACCCCATCACCTCCATCAAGGACCAGAACCAGAGCGGCACATGCTGGGCCTACTCTTCTCTGGGCTTCTTCGAGGCTGAACTGCTCCGCATGGGCAAAGGCACACACGACCTTTGCGAGTCGTTCCTTGTATACAACACTTACATGGATCGTGCAGACAAAGCTGTGCGTACGCACGGTGATGTGAGCTTCTCCCAAGGTGGTTCGTTCTACGACGCCGTTTATTGCTTGAAGCACTACGGTATTGTTCCGGAGAATGCCATGCCGGCTCCCGGAACGCTCTACGGCGATTCGCTCTTCAACTTCAACCAGCTTGATGCCGTAACTTCTGCCTACGTTTCGGCGTTGGCCAAAGGCAAGCAACACAAGATTTCGCTCACCTGGAAGAACGATTTGTTCAACATCTACAAGAATTACTTCGGCGAACTGCCTAAGGAAGTGAAAGCCGCCAATGGTAAGACCTATACGCCGCAGGCTTACGCCAAGGACTACTTGGGTCTCAACCCGGACGACTATGTTTCGCTCACATCCTACACGCACCATCCTTTCTACTCCAAGTTCATCCTGGAAATCCAGGACAACTGGCGTTGGGCCGAGAGCTACAACCTGCCGCTCGACGAGTTCATGCGCGTGATGGACAGTGCCGTGAAAAACGGCTACTCTTTCGCTTGGGGTGCCGACGTAACGGAGGAATATTTCGGCCGTCGCAACGGCAAGGACTACGCTTACGTGCCCAAGAACCTGAAAGTGCGCGACCTGACCGGCAGTGACGCCGCACGCTGGGGCGGAACCATCGACACGGGTGCTAAAGTTGCTTCCGACGAAGAGCTGACCATTACTCAGGAACTCCGCCAGCAGGGCTACGACAACTGGGAAACCACCGACGACCACGGCATGGTGGTTTACGGTCTGGCCAAAGACAACAAGGGAACGGAATACTTCATGGTGAAGAACTCTTGGGGCGACTACGGTAAGTATCATGGTATGTTCTATGCCTCGAAGGCTTACGTGGCATACAAGACCATGAACATCCTCATCCACAAGAGTGCTATCCCTGCCGACATTGCCAAGAAGCTGGGGCTTTAACCTACCGAACCGTTTCTACGAAACCAAATTTTAGGGGTGTCACAGAGGGAAAGAGGTCGCCACCTGTTTCGCCTGACACCGCAAATCATGGACGTAGCCTTGGGAAAGCGATTAAAACCCGCTCTTCCAAGGCTGCTTTTTATTTATCTTTTTCACTTTTTTCTCCTTTAAACCACCGGGTTCCCGGCTTCCGAACCAACACTTCCGGTCCATGCAACTGATTACCCCCGTAGCACTTCCCTCCACCGCCATCCGGCTCACCCCTCGGTCGGTTGTCATGTGCGCAGGCTCCTGTTTTGCCGACCACATGGGCGAACGTCTGCGGCAAAGCCTGCCGCCGCAAGCGGTATGCGTCAATCCCTCCGGCGTGCTCTACAATCCCATCAGCCTGAGCCTGTCGCTCGACGCATGGATGCAGCCCTCCCCCACGCTGCTCGACGAAGGAATGTTCCAAGCCGGCGACCGCCAGTTTCGCCACTGGCTTTTCTCCACCCGTTTTGAGGCCGCCACGCCCGAACTGCTGCGCCCCATCATCAAAGAGGCGCACCAACAGGCCCACAGCCACCTGCTGCGCTCCCAAGTCCTGTTTATCACGTTCAGCACCGACCATGTATTTTTCCTACAAACACCCGACGGCAACGAACTCCCTGTGGCCAACTGCCACAAAATGCCCTCGCGGCTTTTCAGCGAGCAAGTGGTTTCCGGGCAAGCGATGCTGGAGCGTTGGCAACACACACTTCGCCAACTTCATGTCATTTGTCCACAGCTACACGTAGTATTCACCCTCAGCCCCTACCGTTACGTCAAGCACGGGCTGCATCAAAATGCACTTTCCAAGGCCCGTTTGCTACTACTCATCGACGCTTTGTGCGAAACCTTCCCTTTCGTGGAATACTTCCCCGCCTACGAAATCATCACCGACGAGTTGCGCGATTACCGTTTCTATGCGCCCGACATGCTCCACCCCTCGGAACAAGCCGTCGACTATGTGTGGGAACGCTTCCGCACACACTATTTCACCCCCGCGCTTTCGGAGTTTGCCCATGAACAGGCGCAGCTCCTGCGCGATGAAAGCCACCGTCCCCTCCACCCCGAAAGCGAAGCCTACCGCCGGTTCCTGCTCCGATGCAAGGAACGGCGGCAAGCATTCGAGGAGAAATGGGGACTTCATTCTGAAAATCATTCAACAAACTCCCAATAAGGAAATTTGCCATGCACTATTCTATCGAGAACATTGCAGCCCTGACCGGTGCCCGCAGGTATGGCAACCGGAATGCCAGCATCGACTGGCTGCTGACCGACAGCCGTTCATTGGCCTTTGCCGAAACAACCCTCTTCTTCGCCCTGCGCACCAAAGTGGGCGACGGCCACCGCTACATCCCCGACCTCTACCGCCGAGGCGTTCGCAACTTCGTGGTGGGCACGGTGCCTGCCGACTGGCAGACCGCCTATCCCGAAGCCAACTTCCTGCTCGTGGTCAGTCCGCTCAAAGCCCTGCAACGCCTGGCCGAGCGTCATCGCGAGGAATTCGCCGTGCCCGTCATCGGCGTTACCGGTTCCAACGGTAAGACCGTGGTGAAGGAATGGCTCTACCAGCTCCTTTCGCCCTCGCTCCACGTGACGCGTTCGCCCCGTTCCTACAATTCGCAAGTGGGCGTACCCCTCAGCGTTTGGCAGCTCGACGAGCACAGCCAGGTGGGCATCTTCGAGGCCGGCATCTCCCAGCCCGACGAGATGCAGGCACTGCGCGCCATCATACAGCCCACCATCGGCGTAATGACCAACCTCGGGCCGGCTCACCAGGAGAACTTCGCCACGCCGGAGGAGAAGTGTCACGAAAAACTTAGCCTCTTCAAGGACGCCGAAGTCGTGGTGTATTGTGCAGACGACCAGCTCATTTCTGACAGTCTGGCCATGCTCAACTACTCCGGCCGACTCCTTGCCTGGTCCGTCAACGACGCTTCCCGCCCGCTCTACATCAGCCACCGACAAAAGGAAGAAAAGGGCACTACCCTGACTTACGTTTACGACAAGCAAACTGCCGCACTTTTCATTCCCTTTGCCGATGATGCTTCGGTGAGAAACTGCATCCACTGCTTGGCCGTGTGCCTCCACCTCGGCCTGAAGCCGGAAGAAATAGCCCGCCGCATGCAACGGCTTGAACCCGTGGCCATGCGCCTCGAAGTGTTGCAGGGCGTAAGGCAGTGTACGATTATCAATGACACGTATAATTCCGACGTAGCCTCGTTGGACATTGCCCTTGACTTCCTCAACCGCCGTCCGGAGCAGGACAACAAGCCCAAGACCGTCATTCTCTCGGACATCCTGCAAACCGGGTTGCCGACAGCCGAGCTCTACGCCAAGGTAAACGAGATGCTGGAACACCGCCACGTGGACCGTCTGATTGGCGTGGGCAAGGAAATTTCCGAAGCCCACTCTGCCTTCACCATGCAGAAGAACTTCTTCACCACCACCGACGAACTGATGCAAAGCGGGCTGGTTGACCGGCTGCAAGGGGAGATGGTGCTGGTAAAAGGTGCGCGCCAATTTGGCTTTGAGCAAATCACCGCCGCCCTCTCGCTGCGCGTGCACGAAACCACGTTGCAGGTGAACCTGGAAGCCCTGGCAGAAAATCTGAACTTCTACCGTTCCTTCCTCTCACCCGACACGAAAATCACCTGCATGGTCAAGGCTTCAGCCTATGGTGCCGGCTCGGTGGAAATAGCCAAGACGCTGCAAGACCGGGGCGTGGACTACCTCGCCGTGGCCGTGGCCGACGAAGGAGCAGAGCTACGCCGCGCTGGAATTACCACGGGCATCATGGTGATGAACCCCGAGATGACGGCCTTCCACACCCTGTTTGAGTATGACCTGGAGCCCGAGGTGTACAGTTTCAAGCTGCTCGACGCCCTCATCCGCGCCGCCGAAAAAGAAGGCATACAGGGCTATCCCATTCACCTGAAACTCGACACCGGCATGCACCGTCTGGGCTTCAACCCGCTCACCGATGTGCCCGTCATCATCGACCGCTTGCGCCACCAAACGGCTGTGGTGCCACGCTCGGTGTTTTCGCATTTCGTAGGTTCCGATTCGCCGGAATTCGACCAGTTCTCCGAGCATCAGTTCCAGCTCTTCGACGAAGCATCGCGCACGTTGCAGGCCGCATTCCCCGACAAAATTCTTCGCCACATCTGCAACAGCGCAGGCATTGAGCGTTTCCCCGAACGCCACCTCGACATGGTGCGCCTGGGCCTGGGCCTCTACGGCATTGACCCCATCGACAACCGCCGACTCCACAATGTTACCTCCCTGCACAGCACTATTCTCCAGATACGTCGCGTGCCGAAGGGCGACAGTGTGGGCTACTCGCGCCGCACGGTGGTGGAGCGCGACTCACTCATCGCTGCTGTGCCCATAGGCTACGCCGACGGACTCAACCGCCACCTTGGAAACCGCAAGGGTTACTGCCTGGTCAACGGGAAGCAGGCTCCCTACATGGGAAATATCTGTATGGATGTCTGCATGATAGACGTGACGGACGCGAACTGCGCCGAGGGCGACACGGTGGAGATTTTCGGCGACGAGCTCCCCGTCACGGTGCTCTCCGACCTGCTCGACACCATCCCCTACGAAGTGCTGACCTCCGTCAGCAACCGCGTGAAGCGAGTGTACTTCCAGTAGCTTCTCCGCATACCTCTTTCAAAGAGCCGACTGTGCCAATCCGCACGGCCGGCTCTTTATATATATAAATTAAGTTTCGGGGGTTGCGAAACTTATCGGTTATTAGGTTAGGGTCGCTTCGCTCTCTGGGTTATGAGGTTATAAAGTTACCCTCGGAGTATCGTCTTTTCTGATATGCAAAACTTCTAACAGTAACTTTATAACCTCATAACCTTATTTCTCATAACCTTTACACCCGCGAAACTTGTATATATAATAGGTATATAGGCAACACCGCCGCCCGATTGTCCACAAAGTGAAGGAATCGCCCTGGCCGCAAACCGCCCGAAAGCATGAAAAATGAGCCGGCAAAAGGCACTGCCGACACTGTCGGCGATATGGCGACAAAAAGTCCGGGACTATTTTTTTCAAGTCGGCGAGTAGAAAAAAATAGTCCGGGACTTGTTCTACACAAGTCGCCGACTTTTTCCACCAAGCCCTTGCATGCTGACTTCTACCGCACCCACGATGTGAAAAAAGTAGCGAAGCTGTCCGTCCCAAGCAGTAGGAACCATGACTATCGGTCATTTCGCCGACAAAACCGCCCCGAAGCAGAAATGAAATTCATCTAAAAAGTTAAAAAAACGGATAATATTTCTCTGTAACCGCGCCTTACCGTAAATTTGCAAGGCATTTTATGCAAGAATATATGAACCTGACAGTCGATATTGGCAATTCATCGGCCAAAGCCGCCCTCTTTGACCACCATACGCTATTGCTGCGCAAGCAGCTCGAAACAGATTGGACCAAAGAGTTGCTGCAGTTAGCGGAGGCATACGAGGTGAACGCCTGCGCGTTGGCTGTGGTGGGACATATCCCTCCCCACCTGACAGAAGCCCTGCGCCGTGCCGTGCCCTTCGTGCTGCAAGTGGACGGACTGACGCCCACGCCGCTCGTATGCGACTACCTATCGCCCCAAACTTTGGGTGCCGACCGTCTGGCCGCAGCAGTGGGAGCTGCCACCCTCAGGCCCGGTTGCGATTTGTTGGTAGCCGATGTGGGCACTTGCATCACCTACGACTTTGTCAGTGCCGACGGGCACTATCGCGGCGGGAATATTTCTCCCGGTGTGGGCATGCGGCTGCGCGCGCTCCACGAACAGACAGCCCGGCTACCGCTGGTGGCATCGTCGGCCCCACGGCCCGAACCGCAAGCCATAGGCCGCACCACCGAAACGGCCATGCTGGCCGGCGTGTGGCAGGGCATTCAATACGAAATCGACGGATACATCAGCCGCTTCCGCGCCACGCATCCCGGAGCCGCCGTGTTCCTCACCGGAGGCAACGGACGGCGTTTTACCACCGACGCGGAGGTGATTTGCCACAACGCACTCGTGGAAACAGGGCTGAACCGTATTCTCCAACATCACTTTTCACCGTGCCACCCTGCGTAGCCCGGATTTTCCCCTTTCAACAAAAACGATGGACAACCTTTTCAAATTATGCTGTGCGACGATGCTGGTCCTCACGACCGCACTGCCCGGCCGGGCTCAGACCAACGGCAGCAACTCTCCCTACTCACGCTATGGCTTCGGCTTGCTTGCAGAGGGCGGAAACGCTTTCAATAAAGGCATGGCCGGCACGGCATACGGCATGAAGAACGGTACGGAACTGAACACGCTCAACCCGGCCTCGTATGCGGCCATCGACTCGCTCACCTTCCTCTTCGACTTCGGCCTATCGTTACAAAATGCCAACATCGGCATGGGAGGTGTGAAGACCAACGCCAAAAATACATCCGTGGACTATATCACGGCAGGCTTCCGCATGACGCCGAAACTCGGCATGTCGGTAGGTATCATGCCATACAGCACCATTGGCTACAACACCACTTCAGACCAGACCATCTCCTCCGGACACGACGAAATTACGCAAACCACCTCTTTCTACGGCGACGGCGGACTGCACGAAGTCTACGCCGGCATTGGCTGGGCCCCCTTTAAGACATTGGCCGTCGGCATCAACGCCGGTTACCTATGGGGCGAACTGAACCATACGGTACTGATGAGCTTCGACAACTCCAGCATCAACTCCTCGCGCCAGGTCTACTCAGCCGACATCCGCACTTACAAACTCGGAGCCGGACTGCAATATGACTACACGCTCGACAAGAAAAACCAGCTGACGCTCGGCATTATCTACAACCTGGGGCACGACGTGAACCGCACGGCTGCTTATTACAACCAGAAGATTCAGTCAAGCTCCACCATTGCCGGAGGCGACACACTCAAGGCCCAAAATGCCTTTGCCCTGCCCCATACCTTGGGCGTGGGACTTACGTGGACGCACAACAACTCACTGCGCGTGGGAGTGGACTATACTTTCCAGAAATGGAGCAGCGTGAAATACCCTTCAGTATATTCCTCCGACAACGGGCAAGTGTTCACGGCCACCAAGGGCAGCTTCACCGACCGCCACAAGGTCAGCGTAGGCATGGAGTACGCTCCAAACCCGGAATCGCTGAAATGGAGCAACCGCGTGCGCTACCGTCTGGGCATCTCCTACTCCACTCCTTATATAAAGGTGGACGGTGCCGACGGCCCGCGCGACTTTTTAGCCAGCTTAGGCATCGGATTGCCCATCACCAACTTCCACAACAACCGCTCCTTTATCAACTTCTCGGCCCAGTACGAAAGGGTGAAACCCAAGCAGGCCGGCATGGTGACAGAAAACTATTTCCGGTTCTGCATCGGCCTGTCGTTCAACGAGCGGTGGTTCATGAAATGGAAAGCCGAGTAAACGGCCATCCTTCCTCTACCCCACCCACACAGCTCCTTATTCCATGCGCAATTTCCTGCACATTTTGCCGGCAGCCTCCCTCATCGGGGGGCTGGCTTTGATAACCGGTTCGTGCGGCAACGAGGCCCCGCCGATGGGCAATGCGGTGACCAACCGCGACTCGCTGCCCGTGATGGTGACTCACGGCGTGAGCAAACTGATTTCCGACTCCGGCATCATCCGCTACAAGATGATTGCCGAAGAATGGCGGGTTTTCGACAAGACCAATCCGCCCCGGTGGGAATTTCCCCAGGGCATCTTCATCGAACGCTACGACGATAAGTTCAAAGTGAACCTCTACATCACCGCCGACACCGCCTGGCTCTACGACCAAAACCTTTGGAAACTCCACGGCCACATTGTGCTCCACGACAAGGAGGCACAGTCGCGACTGAACACAGAAGAACTGTTCTGGAACATGCGGACGGGAGAACTGGCGTCGGATGTGTACACCCGACTCACGGAGCCGGAACAGGAAATCGAAGGCAACTGGTTTCGAGCCACGCTGCGCAACGGCCGGCCCTCACAGTACCACGTCAGACAGTCGAAGGGTTTCATGCCAATGAACAGCTCATTCACCGATAGCCCGACAGCGCCGCAACAACCCGGCGACACGGCCGTTACCGACACCATTCCCTTGCGCGAAGGCCCCACGAGCCACCGAAAAAGCCGGTAACCAACAGAAAAGAGCCGATTTTTAGATAGGATACAGTCGATTTCGGAATTTTTCCCTACTTTTGCGCGACAAATTCTCCACCAGAATAAAATCATAAAAAAACAATAATAAATTCAAATGGCAGCATTACAAACCATCCGAAGCAAAGGCGCCCTCTTGGTGGGCGTATTGGGCTTGGCCCTCTTTGCTTTCATTGCCGAAGAGTTCTTCCGGTCAATCGAGACTACGTCAGCCATGGACCGGAACCAAGTAGGCAAAATCTTTGGGGAGAAGCTCTCCATCCAAGATTTCCAGACCATGGTCGAAGAACAAAGCGAAGTTACCAGACTGCAAATGCGCTTGCAAGGACAAGACGGTAACCTCACCGACCAGCAGAGCGAACAAATCCGCGAGCAGGTTTGGCAACAGTATGTCCAAAACCAAATGGTAAAACACGAGTGCGACAAACTGGGTCTCTACGTTACCGACGGCGAAATGCAGGAAGCACTCCGACAGGGTACTGCACAGAGCCTGCAAATGATGGCCGGCATCTTCGGCAACCAGCAGACCGGCCGCTTCGACCTGGCCCAGCTCCAAACGTTCCTCAAGGACTACAACAAAACCATCCAACAGGCTCAACAGGCACAGAACGGTGAGGCTGTAGAGCAGTTGCAATTGATCAAGAAGCTGTGGGACCATAGCGAAAAGCAGCTCCGCGACGAATTGCTCTCGAACAAATACAACATGCTCTTCGCCATGGGCTTCGTGTCGAACCCCATCGCCGCACGAGCCAACTTCGACGCACGCAACAACGTGAAGACGGCCGAAGTGGCAGCACTGCCCTACAGCACCATCGCCGACAAGGACATTCAAGTGACGGACGACGACCTGAAAGCCGTATACGACCAATACAAAGAGCAGTTCTTCTCGCCCGTACCTACCCGCGACATCAAGCTGATCGACGTGAACGTGATGGCAAGTGCTGCCGACCGCGCCGACTTGATGAAGAAGGTGCAGGGCTTCGAGGAACAGCTGCGTCAAGGCAACGATGTGGCCGACGTGGTACGCACCTCCAACTCTGAAGTGCTCTACACCAACCTGCCCATGAGCAAGATGGCGTTCCGCACCATGCCCGATGTGGCTGCCAACCTCGACTCGATGGCAGTAGGTTCCGTAAAGGCTACTTACTACAACGCTCAGGATAACACCATCAACACCCTGAAACTGCTGAGCAAGCAAGAAGCTCCCGACTCTATACTCTACCGTCAGATTGTGGCTACTGCTGCCACACCGGAAGCTCGCAAAGCACAAGCAGATTCTATCCTCAATGCACTGAACGGCGGAGCTGCTTTTGCCGACTTGGCCAAGAAATACGGACAACGCTCCGACTCTGTTTGGATTTCCTCCAACCAGTACGAACAATTCGGCATGCCTGAAGAAAGCGCCGACTATCTGACCGCACTTTTCGGTGTTGCCTCGAACAGCTCGCGCGTTATCTCTAACGAGCAGGGTGCCGTAGTGGTACAAGTGCTCGACCGTCGCAAGATGGTTACGAAATACAACGTGGCTGTCGTGAAGTGCACCCTCAACTTCTCCAAGAAGACCTACGAGGACGAGCTTAGCAAATTCAACCGCTTCTTAGCTCAGAACAAAGACATTGCTTCCATCGAGCAGAACGCCGCCAAGAACGGCTATATGCTGATTGACCTGCCGGGATATAGCCCCATGCAGAACATGATACCGGCCCGCATCGGCGGCAACCAGTCGAAGGACTGCGCACGCTGGATCTTCGACGAGGCCAAAGCGGGCGACGTTTCCCGCCTCTACGAATGCGGACGCGCCAACGACCACCTGTTGTTAGTATGCGTGAAGGCTACCAACGACGAAGGCTATCTGCCTTGGAACAACCCCACCGTGAGAGAATACCTCACCACTGTGGTGAAGCAGAACAAGAAGGCAGAAAAGGCCTTGGCCATGGCCAAGAATGCTAAAACGACTGCCGACCTGCAGAAGTGCAAGGGTTGCGTAACTGATACGCTCTCCAACCAAAGCCTCGCAGGCTTCCCCATGGTAAACGGCGTGAATACTCCCGAGCCCAAGCTGGCCGGTGCCATTGCCAAGACAGCCGTTGGCAAGTACTCTTCATTGGTGCAAGGATCTGCCGCTCTCTACCTTGTGAAGGTAACCGGCCAATCGAACACCGGCAACAAGTTTGACGCAGCCGCCGAAATGGCACAATATGCTCAGACCATCGGACAACGTGCTTACCAGTCGGTATTCAACTACATGATTATGCACGAATCGAAAATGATGGATCACCGCTATCAGTTCTAATCCGTCTTTCGCCGCCCCACTCGGGCGCAACGGAATGAACCCCCTTACAGCGAGGTCGCCTTCTCCAAAGGTTACCTCGCTGTTTTTTGTGCATCAAAGCGGCAAAGAGAGGTCATCAGGCACACTTGCAAGGGGCGACAAAAGGGGGACAAACGCGAAATAGAGCCCTCTGAGAAAGGATGAATGATGAACGGTTGCTGAATGTTTGAACCGGCCAATCATTCATAAACAAAATCGCTGAAAATCAGCAAAGAAACAACCATAGATGAAGGTTTGAACCTTTTTTTCAAGGTGAAAATACGTATATATATAGGCTTCAAGTTTCGGAGGTTATGAGATATAAGGTTATGAGGTTATATAGTTACTCGCTTGGCTACCTTGATTGCGTCAAACAGTATTATTATGACCTCATAACTCGGGAGCGAAACGACCATAACCTTACAACCTTCAACTTTCGATACTTCCGAAAGTTGAAATATTGGCCCTTACAGCGAGGAAAGAGAAGAAGGAGGAAGGGGGATGGGTAGCCAGAAAAGGTAAGCCCACTTTGTGAGGCAGCTGATGGAAGGGCAAGGGAGAGAAGGGAAGCGAGGAATGTTCAAAACAGAAGCATGCGAACCATATCCAAGACCTTTCTCCACAAGTTGCCGACTATTTTTTTCAACTCGACGAGTAGAAAAAAATAGTCCAGGAGTTGCACATACAGACTCCAAGACTTGTTCGCCCACGGGCACAGGTGAAGATAAATGCAGCCAGGGCGACCACTCCATTTCCACTTTCTCCGACGGAACAATCCGTCATAGTTCCCCACATCATCCCGCTACGAAAACGACAGGAGAAAGAGCACCCAACAATTTATTAACAATATCTTTAAACTCGTATAAAAATGTTACCGCTCAATCTTTATTTTTTACCGCTTAAGCCGAGAAAAATGCCGCCTAAACCCGTTCCTTCTTAAAAATCAGGAAAAAGAAGAAAAAAGAATGTACTTTTGCATAGAAGAACACGAATAATCCGATAAGGAAAACCATTTATGATAACGCCCAAAGGCCTCATCGCATTTGTCGTAGACGACAATCCGACAGCCCTTGAAACTCTGGCCAACGACTTAAGAAACGCTCCAGAGTTTTCCGCTGTTTTCACTTTCAGCAACTATGCAGACGCTACACTGCCCATGCTGGAAGAGCAGCCTGACGTGTTGTTCATGGATGTAGAAGTACCCGGCAAATCGGGTTTGGACTTTTTGCAGTCCATCTGTCCACGGATTAACTTCAACTTCAAGGTTGTGTTCTACTCCGGCTACGCCAATTACATGATTGATGCCATCCGCCAATCGGCCTTCGACTTTCTGCTCAAACCTTACAAGCAGAGCGAACTGCGCACCATCATTGACCGTCTGAAGAGTGCCGTTCACAATTCGGTGCGCACGATTTCAAACGGTAACGCCTCCACCCGAAAGTTGGCCATGCAGACCGTGAGCGAGCTGCTCCTCATCACCATCGAACAGGTGCTGATGTTCGCCTATGTGAGCGATATACGCTCATGGCAACTCATGCTCACGGACAATAGCACGCACATCCTGAAAAAAGGCATCTCGGCCTCTGACCTGCTGGCACTCGATTCAAACCTGGCACGCATCAGCAATACGTGCATCATCAACCTCACCTACCTCAGTGCCGTGGAGAACAATACGCAGAAGTGCCGGCTGGCTTCCCCCTACAACCACCTGCAAGTGGTAGCCTCACGACGCTATTTCTCCAAGCTAAAAGAAAAATTTGAACTACTTTGACGCAGATTGCCTCACAAAGCTTCAAATAATATAGAGATTGAACAAAACATAAAGGCAGAAGTGCCTGCCTTTTTTAGGGCTCCGGACACAGTTCGCACACCTCGCTTCAAGTTCCTATCCTTCCAGTGCAGTGTCCTGAGCCTTTTTTATGTCCTTTTGTTTCAAAATAAAAAGATAAGTAACCTTAACAGAAAAAATGTACTACCTTTGTCGGGCCGGCATACTTACCTTCCGGCAACGCCTTACGCTAACCAGGAAAAACAACATTCTCCTATGAATAAACGATTTATCTGTACAAGCCTACTGCTTGCCGCATGGGGAGCCGTCCAAGCGCCGGCTCAAATCAGCCTCGTCAATCCCATACCCCAACAAGTGAACCTGCAAAGCGGCGACCTGTTGGACGCACCGAAAGCCTGGACTCTCAAGGCCGACGCAGCACGCCTCAACGGCTTTGCCGTCAAAGCTTTGGAGCAAAGCGGCATTGCCACCAACAACAAGGCGAAATTCTGCCTCACACTCGGCGTGAAAGGCGACAAAACGGTGAAGAAATATGCCGCACGCATACCGGCACACGCCCAGGGCTACTATCTTGAAATCACGCCCAAAGGTGCCGTGATTGCCGGTGCCGACGAAGCCGGACTGTTCTATGGTGTGCAAACACTGCTTGGCTCCATCGCTGAGGGAAAAATGGAATGCGCCACCATCACCGACTGGCCCGACGTGGCTTTTCGAGGAACCGTGGAAGGCTTTTATGGCACCCCGTGGAGTCACAAGGCACGCCTGAGCCAGATTGAGTTCTACGGACGCAACAAAATGAACGTCTATATCTACGGACCCAAGGACGACCCCTACCACCGCGACCACTGGCGCGAGGCTTACCCCGAAGCTGAAGCCAAACGCATTCAGGAACTGAACGAACACTCCAAGCAGTGGGGCGTGAACTTCTACTGGGCCATCCACCCGGGCATCGACATCAAATGGACACCCGAGGACCGCGATGCACTCATGGCCAAGCTCGAAAAGATGTACAACCTGGGCATCCGCTCCTTTGCCGTGTTCTTCGACGACATCTGGGGCGAAGGCACCAAGGCCGACAAGCAGGCTGAACTCCTGAACTACGTGGACGACAACTTCATTGCCAAACACAAGGACGTTTCGCCGCTCATCATGTGTCCCACGGAGTACAACCGCGCCTGGGCCAACGACGAAAAAGGCTACCTGCGGACGTTAGGAACCAAGATGAACAAGGACGTACAAATCATGTGGACGGGCAACACGGTGGTTCACTGCATCGACAAGGAGAGCATGGAGTGGATTAACCAGCGCATCGACCGCAAGGCGTACATTTGGTGGAACTTCCCCGTGAGCGATTTCGTGCGCGACCACATCCTGCTCGGCCCGGCCTACGGCAACGGACTTGACATCGCCGAGGACCTTTCGGGCTTCGTTTCCAACCCCATGGAACACGCCGAGGCTTCCAAAATATCGCTCTATGGCATCGCCGACTATTGCTGGAACATGAAGGCGTACGACGAGAAACGCGACTGGGAGAAGGGACTGCAGGCCGTGCTCCCCGGAAACACCGCCGCACTCCGCACCTTCGCGCTTTACAATAAGGACCTCGGCCCCAACGGACACGGTTTCCGGCGCGAAGAGGGCGATGAGCTGAAGCCATTGACAGAAAAGGCCTTAGCGGGCGACGTGAAGGCGGTGGCAGAACTGATGCAGCAGTGCTGGGCCCTGAAGATGAGTGCCGACGTGTTGCTGGGCGACAAATCGAACCCGGAACTCATCCGCGAACTGCGCCCCTGGCTGCTCCAGGCGAAAAACGTGGCTGAATACGGCAACGCGGTCTGCCTCATGAACCTCATCCACCGCACGGACTACGCCGACGGGGTGATTACCTTCGAGGGACTTTACAATCAGGCCCGCTCACTGCAAGAGCAGATGTACGAACTCGAAAATTCCGACGTGCGCCACGCCCTGCAACCGGGTATCAAGGTGGCCACCAAGGTGCTTCTCCCCACGGCCAACCAGCTCTTCACAAAGGCTGTGGACAAATACAACCAGGAAAAGGGCACGCAGCTCTCCAACACTGCGGACTACAATCCTTACAAACTCACCTCGGACGTTACGCAGCTGGCCCTGCTACCGGTAACGGTGCGCGGCAACGATGTCAACGTGTCGCCCGCACTCGAAGTCATCAACTGGCAGAACGGAGGCAGCCTGCTCATCGAGTGTGACCGCAACATTACCTTCGCCGGCATGGACTTCAACCTCGGCGTGCCCGATGTGGCCAAACACTTCAAGCTGGAACTGTATGCCGACGGACAGTGGAAAACGGTGAGCCTGCTCCACTACAGTGCCGACGACCCCGTCATCCATACGGGCAACGAACTTGGCGGCATGTCGGCCTCGAAGCTCCGCCTGACCAACGTGAGCGGCAGCGAACAGAAGGTGTACTTCAAACACTTCAAGTTTGTAAAGCAATAACTCCTCCCTCCGACCATTTTCCTTCCATTTCTGCGGGAAACGAAGCAGAAGGCACAGGGGAGCCGTCGGCTTCCCACCTCACAATGCCTGCGGTTTCGTTTCCCGCTTTTGTATGTACTCACCGACCTAAGGCCCCACGCACTCCGCCGCCGCCACAACGGCACGCCACTCGGCTTTCCGTAACTCGCAAAGCCGGCTTTTACACCCCTTTTCCGCTTTTTTATTTCACGAAAAATAGGAAACTGTGGAGAAACGTATGTGCTAAACAAAAAATTCGTACATTTGACGCGCAAACCCATCTCATAAGTTTGCATTCTCTTCCTTCCGAAAACCTTAAAACCTAAATAAATGACACGTTTATTACTTTTGGTTTGTGGCTTGCTGTTTTCCCTGACAGCTACGCTTGGGGCACAGGATTTTGACCCTAATACCAAATACAAAATCGGCTGCAAATCTTACGGAACGGGTGTTGTCGTGCCCGGCGTGGCGCACGGACAGACACCGGAACTGTACTTCGACACTTCAGGCACACCGACCGACGACGCGTGGTGGTACATCAAGGCCGACGGTGCGGGCTATACCATTTCCAATGCCTCCTCCCGGCAGTACATCACCTACACTACCGAGCGTTTCCCCGGAGCTGTGAAAGGCTTGAAGCTCACTGATATGGCGCAAAACGACGACAGTCGCTGGACCTTCGAGAAGCGCGGCGACTACTACGTCATCAAAAGCGTGAGCGACCCTACCCAATGGTTCAACCTCCGCACGGACGGCACCTACCTGCTCGGCACCTACACGGGGTCGGGCACTGACAACGAGTGTTTCAGCATCACAAGCGACGAAAGCGGCGGAGGCGGCGACAAGCCGACAACCCCCTTCACTGGCTTGGCCGGCATCTCCGACCAAGGGGAATATTGGGAGAACACCGGTTTAGGACTGCCCGTGGTCTACACCGAAGACACTTCCAACCCCGTGCTCTACTCCATCGTGAACCTCCGCAGCAAATATTATGTCTACAACGATGCCGGCTCTATTGCCGAAACGAGCTACGCCCCCGCCCGTGGACAATTCTACTTTGTGAAAACGAACGGCGGCGTGCAGATTTATACCTCCACAGGCAGCTACGTCTCCACTTACTACACCGGCTCTATGGAATCGTCCGACAATCCGGGCCTTTCCCTCTACGAAGGCACCGCCGAGGGCAACACTTGGACGTTCGGCTACGGTGAGTACACCAACCTCCCGGGCTACACCATCGAAAAGACGGACAACCTCCCATCGCAGGACTACTACCAAAGCGAACACTGCTTCTGGAACGACTACGGAGGCCACCACATCGGCCTGTGGGACGTGGACGACGGCTCGACATTCGTATTCGCCTCTTCAGACACCCGCCACCTGACTTTCCTGCAACGGCAGGGTATCTCGTTTGAGGGCGGCGGCGTAATCACTCCCGGCAACGATGCCTTCGCCACAGCCATCGACTCTTTACGCTTAGGCGACAAACAGCTGGTTTACGACGCACTGTCGAACAGTTACCTGATGCAGCTTCCCACCTCCCTGCGCAATGGCGGCGACTGGCAGACTTCGCTCATGGTGAAAGCCACTGAGGGACACGAGGGCTGGAACGTGGCATTGGAAGAAGCCAAAACGGATGAGACTTCAGGCGAAGTGGTCATTCCGAACGTGAACTGCCAAACGGAATATCACTTAGTGTTGACGGACAACGAGGGAACGGAGAAGGACCGCGCCACACTGCATTTCACCTTCCTGCCCATTGTGGAGGTCAACGTGCCTTCGTGCAACGGGTCAACCTATACCACCGGCTCCATTCGTGTGACAGACGCCGACATCGCAGGATTTGACTCCACCTACATCGCCGCTTACCGCTACCGTGGCGCCACCGCCATGGGCATGAGCAAGAAGGCTTATGCCATTAAGCTGCGTGATGAAGAGGGCAACTCGGTTGACCGCTCCTTCTTCGGGCTGCGCGACGACAACAACTGGATTCTCGATGCCATGGCCGTTGACCCGGCTTGCATGCGCAACCGTGTATCAACCGACATTTGGAACGACTTCTCCACCCCGCCCTACTATAAAGACCGCGAGAAGAAAGCACGCACCGGCACGCGCGGACGCTTCGTGGAAGTGTTCCTCAACGGCAAATACCACGGCATCTACTGCATGACGGAAAAGCTGGATCGCAAACAACTCAAGCTGAAGAAATACGTGGCGGCGGAAAAATCCGCCACAGGCGAAGAGGAAATACACGGATTGCTCTACAAGTCATCGCAATGGAGCTATGAGGTGTTCATGGGTCACGAGATGGACCAAGAGGACTTCCCCGGCTATTCACCCAACCCATACTTCAACCAAATGGGTGTGGAAACGTGGTGCGAATATGAGTTCAAGTATCCCGACTTCGAGGAAGAGGCCGTTGACTGGGGACCTCTGTGGAACGCAGTGAACTTTGTGGCCACCAGCCGGCAGAAGGATTTCGACAACGAGCTGGCCACGCGCTTCGACTACCCCGTGCTGAAGGACTACTACCTCTTTATCGAACTGCTCCTGGCCACGGACAACCACGGCAAGAACATGTTCTACTTTGTCTACGACAAACAGGGGGCTGAGGGTGAGCGCTTGGGATTGGCACCCTGGGACCTCGACGGCGTACTCGGCGCACGCTGGGACGGCTCTACGGACCTCACCTATCCGGACCAGGATTTCGACCAGTTCCTTTGGGCCAACGAACACGGCGAGCACACCATCTACTACCGTCTCAAGCACAGCGGATTATCCTGGGACGACGAGTTGCAGGCACGCTACTGCGAGTTGCGCGACAACGTGTGGAATGAACAGAGCCTCCGCCAGCGCGTCACGGACTACGCCGCACTCTTTGCCGAAAGCGGGGCAGACATCAGAGAGGGCGACCGCTGGCCGCAATACCATCCGGACATTGCTCAGGCAGCCGACTACACTGACAACTGGCTGCAAGAACGCATTGCCTTCCTCGACGACAAATACGGCTATGACCCCTTGGCATCCTCGCTCAACGAGGCCCGCGCCGAAGCCTACTTCCAGGCTGTGGGCGGAAAGGGAGCCATCGCCATCACCGTGGGCAAGCCGCAAAACGTAAACATCTACAACGGCTCGGGCATTCTGCTCCGCAAGGTGCAACTCAACCAAGGGTTCAACACGGTTGAAGGACTGATGCCGGGCATTTACATTGTGGGCAGCCAGAAAGTGGCAGTGGAATAATCCGCCACCGATGTGCTGCTTCAACAGGGGATGATTGAGCAAAAGCTCGGTTACCCCCTGTTTGTTCCTCAGCTTTCCGCTTTCAGAATCATCAAATCATAACATACCTACCGCATGAAACGTATTCTCTACCTGTGGCTCTTCGCCTTGCTTCCCCTCCTCACGGCATCGGGACAGCCAAGCCTGAGCAAAACCTACCGCATTCGCAGTGCCCAAACGGGCAAAGTCATCACCAACGGCGGAGCCGGAGCGCGCAACGCTTCGATCTACACCACGGATTATGCCGCCAACTCGTCCGGTCAACGGTGGCAGCTGAAAGCCACCTCCTTCGGCGACGGCACATTCATCATCGTCAGCGCCGACTTCCCCTCCTTTGCCATCGACGTGGCCCCCGAACGTCCCGGAAAGGAGTTCTACCCCGTCCACTGGGATGCCAATACCGGCAGTGCCAACGAAAGTTTCGTCATCCGCGAGGTGGAAGGACTGGCAGACACGTACCAAATTCTCTGGCGGTCGGACACGGGCAAAGCCCTCCGCGTGGTGGAGGACGACCTGCTGAAAATGACAGCCGAGGGCGACGCCGAATCGTCCTACTTCGTGTTTGAAGAAGAACTTATCGGCGGTTTCCTCAGCGAAGAAAAAACTTACTACATCAAGAGCAACCTCACCGGAAAAGTCATCAGCAACGGCGACAAGGGAATGAACGATGCGCCCATCTTCACAGAGGACTTGAATGAGGAGTCCTACGGCCAGAAGTGGCAAATCAAGGGAACTACCTTTGCTGACGGCTCTTTCATCATCGTGAGTGCAGGCTATCCGAACTTTGCCATCGATGTGGCACCGAACAAGAAGGATACACCTTTCTACCCCGTACACTGGACAACCAGCACTTCCAGCGAGAACGAGAGTTTCCTGCTGCAACCCGTAGAGGGCCTTGAAGGCGTGTACCAACTCCTGTGGCGCGGCAATACGGACAAAGCACTCCGCGTGGTGGAAAACGACTTGCTTAAACTGACCGAAACGGGCGAAGCCTCGGCTTCTTACTTCAGCTTTGAGGAAACGACTCCGCAGGAAAAGCCCCGCAGCAGTTATTGGCAGGACGAAACGGTCTTTTCAGAGCACAAGCTGCCGGCTCACGCCGTGTTCATGCCCTACGCCTCCACCTCCGCACTCCGGGCCGACGCAGACCGCTACGCCCGGCCCTGGCTCGACCCTGTGGGAGCAGAGTGGCTATCGCTCAACGGCATTTGGCAACTCCGTTGGGTCAACTCGCCGGACCAAGCTCCCGGCAGCGAAGACTTCTATGCCGACGAGGCCGATGTGTCGGCCTGGGACACCATCAGCGTGCCCTCCTGCTTGGAGATGAAAGGCTATGGCTCACCTTATTATATCAATGTGGACTACGCCTTCACCGATGCCCCACCGGCTATCAACATGCGCAACGGACTGTACAACTCCGTGGCCTCCTACCGCCGCAACTTCACTCTGCCTGAGGGCTGGGAGAGCGGCCGCCGCATCGTGCTCCACTTCGACGGCATCTACAGCGCGGCTTACGTGTGGGTGAACGGGCAATACGTGGGCTACACCGAAGGTCCGAACACCGACAGCGAGTTTGACCTCACCAGCGTGGCGCGCCCCGGCGAGAACAACGTGGCTGTACAAGTTTATCGCTTTAGCGACGGCTCCTACTTGGAGGGACAGGACATGTGGCACATGAGCGGCATTCACCGCGACGTCTATCTCTACGCCACACCCACGGTCTACGTGAGCGACCACTTCATCACTTCCGAGCTGGACGACACTTACGCCGCAGGCAAGCTGACTGTGGCACTACAAATGGCCAACTCCACCGGCGAAGCCTGCCAAAAGCAGGTGCGCATCAAACTCCTTGCTCCCGACGGCACCGAAGTGGCTTCACAAACGGCAGCCTTCACCTTTGAAGAAGGACAAACCGACGCTGCAGCCAACGTGGTGATGGACAACCTCACCGAACTGCTGCCCTGGACCTCGGAAACGCCCAATCTCTACACCGTGGAGGTGGCACAACTCGATGGTGCGGGCACGGAAGAAATGGCTTTTGCCACCAAATATGGCTTCCGCAAGGTGAACATCGATGGAGGCCTCGTGTATGTCAACGGAAAACGAGTGCTCTTCAAAGGAGCCAACACGCAGGATACTCACCCCGTTCACGGCCGCTCTATAGACACCGCCACCATGTTGCGCGATGTGCAACTCATGAAGCAGGCTAACATCAACACGGTGCGCGGCAGCCACTATCCGCGCCAACCCAAGATGTACAGCATGTTCGACTACTACGGCATTTACTGCATGGACGAGGCCGACGTGGAGTGTCATCACAACTGGGAGCAGGCCGGCAATGCCATCTCGCGCAGCGAATCGTGGAAGGCGGCGTTTATTGACCGCACCGAACGCATGGTGCTACGCGACCGCAACTTCCCCTCCGTGGTGTTCTGGAGCTTGGGCAACGAAAGCGGCACGGGCAGCAATCTGCAAGCCACTTACGACCGCTGCAAGGAGCTCGACCCCGACCGCATCGTACACTACGAAGGCGCCACCCGGGGCAACGCCGCCTATACGGACCTCTGGAGCGTGATGTACCCCAACCTGAACCGCATGATTAGCGATGCCAACGGCAACAAACGCCAGCAGCCTTACTTTATGTGTGAGTATGCGCACGCCATGGGCAACGCCGTGGGTAACCTCAAGGAGTACTGGGACGAGATGGAGGCTTCGACCTACGGCATCGGCGGATGCGTTTGGGACTGGGTGGACCAGTCTATCTACGACGCGGCTGACATCCAAGCCGGCACGCTCACGGAGAAAGGATGGAACAAGTTCATGACGGGCTACGACTATCCGGGCCCGCATCAGGGCAACTTTGTCAACAACGGCCTCATCACGGCCGACCGAGCCTGGACGCCCAAACTGGCACAGGTGAAGCAGATTTACCAATATGCCCAGTTTGGCAATTTCTATTCCTCGTCCAAGAAAGTGGGTCTGAAGAACACGTACTGCTTCACCAATCTGGACCAATTCGTGTTGCGCTACACGGTGCTGGCCGACGGCCACGAGGTGGAAAGCGGCGAGATGGAAATGCCGAGTATCAAGCCGGGACTGCAATCTTTCGTTACGCTGCCCTACACTACCGTGCCGGAAGAAGGCAAGGAGTATCTGCTCAACCTGAGCCTGTGCCTGAAGGATCAAACGCCTTGGGCCGAAGCCGGCTACCCCGTGGCACAGGGACAGGTGGTGATGCAGGCATACACCCCGCAGCTTCCCACCATCGAAGTGCAGCCCGCCGACGAACCGCTCACCGTGAGCAAGAACGAATACAACAATCACCTGGTGCAGAACAACAAGGTGTCGTACCTCTTCGACGCTGCTACGGGCCGACTCCGCCAATGGTCGTACAATGGGGAAAAACTCATCAGCACCATCACGCAATCGTTTGACTATGCCAACTATCGCTGGGTAGAGAACGACGCTGCCGGCGGCGACAGCTACGAAACGGGCAACGGCATCCTGACACGCAAACCGGCCGATGCCCCATCGGCGGACGAAAACGGCGTGGTGCGCTTCAGCACTACCGAGCTCGGTTCGCTCTGCAACGTGAAATATGACTATACGCTCTACCCCGACGGCACGCTCGACCTCAAGGCCACTTACGAACCGCAGTCGGCCGACCTGCGCCGCATCGGCACACAGCTCATCCTGCCCCAAGGATTTGAACAGGTGAGCTACTATGCCCGAGGCCCGTGGGACAACTTCATAGACCGCCGCGACGCGGCCTTCCTCGGACGCTACGAAACCACCGTGACGGATATGTTTGAACCCACGCCGCGACCGCAAACTTGCGGCAACCGCACGGAGATGCGAGAGCTGAAACTGACCAATCCGGAAACGGGCCTCTCGCTCGAAATGCAGGCCGAAGGACAAACGGACTTCCAGCTGCTTCACTACGAGGACAGCAAAATGGCCTCGGCTCTCCACTGCTGGAACCTCACGCCCTCCAACACGGTGCTTCACCTGGACTACACGCAGAAGGGCCTGGGCAACGGCAGCTGCGGACAGAACACGGGAACGCTCTCGAAGTACTTCTGCCCCTCGGAAGGCACTTTCACACACACTATCCGCTTCTGCCCACGCAGCAGTGCGGAAACGGGCATTGACCACGTAGCCGCCAACGGGCCGAAAGTTGGCACTGTGAGTGCCGAAGGCAGACGCATCGTTTACCATGGCAAACTGATGGCCGGCGAAGCCTTGACGGTCTACGACCTCGGCGGTTCTGTGGTGGCACGCGCCACAGCCGGCGAAGCAACTGCCGAACTGAGTGTTTCCGTTGCCACACTGCCCCAAGGAACTTACTTGGTGAAAGTGGACGGACGCACTTGGAAAGTAATCGTTCGTCGATAACAACTTCTTTCTCGCCATAGACTGGCGGGAAAGGCCGCCAACAAACTAAGGAACGAAGAGTTGAGAAGTTTATCTCCGCTTGGAGCCAATGCTTCAAACGGCCTTCGATAAACTTTTCAACTCTTCCTTTTTCCCACTCCTGCCCTTCGCTGCACCACTCCCGTTTTCCACACTCTATTTATTCACCTATTCAAAAAACTATATCCCCATGTACCGTATACTCTTTGTCTGCCTCGGCAACATCTGCCGTTCCTGCACCGCCGAGGAGATATTCCGCACTTTAGCCACCCGCAACGGCCTTGCATCCCGCTTTGAAGCGGACTCAGCCGGCATCATCGACTACCACGAAGGCGAACTGCCCGACGTCCGCATGCGCCAGGCAGCACAGGCCCGGGGCTACCGCCTCACCCACCGCTCACGCCCGGTAAAGACGGAGGACTTCCGCCGCTTCGACCTCATCATCGGCATGGACAACCGCAACTGCGATAAACTGCGCCGCTTAGCACCCGACGAGGCAGCACGATGCAAAGTAGTACCCATGGCTGACTACCTCCAACACCACCCAACGGAAAACAGCATTCCCGATCCTTATTATGGCACCGCAGCAGACTTTGATTACGTCGTAGAACTTTTGGAAGATGCTTGCGCTTCTCTATTGGAGAAAACAGTGGGCGTTTAACTGACATTCAAAAATAATTGTTACATTTGCCCGGCATAGGAAAAACAATTACAAACCCAATACATCAATCTTACATTCTAATATCATGGAACAGAAAGAATTGCAACAAATTGCCGCCCATTTCCAGATTGAAGGCAAAATCGCTGAAGTAAAACCCCTCGGAAACGGCCTAATCAACACTACATACATGGTAGTTACCGAAGGGGATGCTCCCGACTACGTGTTGCAAAACATTAACAACGCCATCTTCCCCGACGTTGACCTGCTGATGAACAACATCGTGTCCGTCACGGGACATATCCGCGCCAAACTCGAAGCCATCGACACACCCGACATCGACCGCAAGGTGCTCCACTTCGTACCCTGCCAGTGTGGCAAATACTACTATGAACACGAAGGCAAATACTGGCGCGTCATGGTGTTCATCCCCGAAACGGTGTCGAAAAGCGGCGTAACGCCCGAAAGCTCCTACATTGTGGGCGAAACATTCGGCGATTTCCAGGCTTCGCTGGCCGACATCCCCGCACAACTCGGCGAGAGCATCAAGGACTTCCATAACATCGAATTCCGTCTGCAACAGCTCAAGGAGGCCATGGAGGCTGACAAGATGGGACGCCTGGCTGAAACGCGCGAAATCGCCGATGAGCTGATGAAACGCGCCGAGGACATGACGCGCAGCGAACGCCTCTTCCGCGAAGGCAAGCTGCCGAAACGCATCTGCCACTGCGACACGAAGGTAGACAACATCCTCTTCGACAAGGACGACAATGTGCTCTGCGTTATCGACCTCGACACTGTAATGCCCAGCTTCGTATTCTCCGACTACGGCGACTTCCTCCGCTCAGCAGCCAACACGCAGCCGGAAGACAGCCCCGAATACGACAAGATTAACTTCCGCATGGACATCTTCAAGGCGTTCACCGAAGGTTACCTCAAAACGGCCCGCGCCTTCCTCACCCCCATCGAAATCGAGAACCTGCCCTACGGCGCACTGCTCTTCCCCTACATGCAGACCGTGCGCTTCTATGCAGACTACCTGAACGGCGACACTTACTACAAGATTCAGTATCCGGAACACAACCTGGTGCGCACCAAGAACCAGCTGACGCTGCTGCAACGTGCCGAGGCCCACGTACCCGAAATGGAAGCCTTTATCAAAGAGCAGCTGGCCAAATAATCACTCCGCCAACTGCCCTATACCATAAGCAAACATGCACCATGGCCCTGCGCCCGGTGCATGTTTTTTGTTTATCCTCTCCATCAGCCACGGCCTCTACAGACTATCCTGATTATCCATATTCTACGGACTATCCAGACAATCTACACTCTCCGAATTCTCTGGACTTTCCTCCCCCTTTTCACCGCCGTAAAACCCGAACATTGGAAATCTTGGGAGTAACCCATTGAAAATCTTGGGAATTTTGTATTGAAAAATTAGGGAATGTTAGATTGTAAACTTGTTGCACCACAAACCACAACTGCTGGCGGACACGCCGCTCCTATCATGGTTTGCCGGATAGCGGTATTAGTTATTTTGCCTCAGCCGGTGTCGTTTCCGACTCCTCCTTTTGAGTGGTTGGCTCTTCCTGCGGAGATGTGGCGGAGTGGTGCGAAGCGGCGGAATGGACAAGTGTGTCGCACGAGATGTCCTCCAAGGCGACCGTATCAGGCGCTACGGTGTCATTCATCACCTCTTCCTGCACCACGGGCTGGTCCTCCGTCAGGGGCAGCTCGGGCAGGGTGTCGGCAGGCAGGGTGTCAGCGGACGGTTCCTCGGCTCCGGGCTGCAGCAGCGGCGTAGCCTCCGCCTCCGGCCATAGTGAAGCCGTGCCCCACACGATAACGCCGACAAGACCGACGAAGGTGAGCACATTGCATAACTTGTCTTGAAAATGAGCCATGATGTAAAAAAGGAATGAGATGAGTGAAAGATATAGAAGGAGGTCTGAGAGGATGAGTTTCAACAAGCTGTAACAGGAATAAGGCTTTGCCTTTCACAACGCTTGGAATAATTCCTCACCATCTCAGACCTCATGGTTATTCATGCCTGACAGTAATAATTTATGCTTCTTTCTCGTCTTCGGCAGCTGCTTCAACCTTTTCGGTTTGTTCGGGCTCTACGAAAGAAGTGTAGCCTCCGCGCACCAGGATGTTGTACCACTGGATGAGCTTACGGATATCAGAATCGTGTACGCGGTCGCGGTCCCAATCGGGCAGCACGGCTGTCATAAAGTCGGCCAGTTCGGATTTTGAAGCCTTCTTATAGTCCACCGAAGTTTCCTTTCCTTCTTCATGGTCGTAGATGGACTGGAAAATATTCATCAAAGGCTGGTCCTCATCGTTGGTATACATCGAAACGTCGTTGAGGGACGTTACACGGTCGCGTGCACCTGCGGGCAGACGTTTACGAGTAGCATCAATGGTTTCAACAATCAGCATTCCGCGTCCCTGCGAAATCAGCTTATAGAGGCCGGGCTTTCCCGAAATGGCCAGAATTGTGTCTTGCATGTTCTAATAATTTGTTGAGTAATTAGCTTGTTAGGTTTGTTAGCTGTGCAAAAGTAATACTTTTTGGTTAAGTTTTCGTTCTGTAAGCCTATGTAGGCACAAAAGTTTTCGGATTGCAGCCCCAAAATCGGGGAAGCGGATAAGAAAAGGCTCTTTTCTCTTTGCGCGGGGCAGTCCGGGTTACAACGGATGACGATTTTCGGGCACGCCACGGCCGACTGCCCGACACCAAGCCTCATTCATTACACAGCACATAATGGGCCCGCTTCATCTTTTCCTCCTCCGGCATTTGCAGGTCAATCCATTCCTGCGCTTTCTCCCGGCTGATGTGGTCGCGCTCCATGAGTCGACGAAGCTGTGTGGCGGCCTCAACATGTACCAGCACGCTGCGGTGAACCAAACGGTCGAAGCCGGCCTCAAAAAGCAGGGCACACTCCATGAAGAGTACGCTCCCTACAGGTAAATGCGCCAACTGCTCCAAATCTATGGCCTGCCCGACGGACGGAAGCTGCAGTTCAGCATGTTCCCAAGCGTTCTCGCTCCGCCGACTGCACATGTCCTCCGCCCTTTCGCGGAATGCGGCAGCCACACGGGGGTGAACGATGGCATCAACCCGCGCTGCGTAGTCCCTACCCCTGCAAAGCCATGCAGCAAGCACAGACTTGACCAACCGGCCCCCGGCATCATACACCTCTGAACCTACCACAGCGGACAGTTCGCGCCGCACTGCAGCATCGGTACGGATGATGCGTTTGGCCTCATCATCGCAATAAAAAACGGGATGGCCGGCCGCTTCAAGCTGGCGGCATACGTAACTCTTGCCACTACCGATGCCGCCCGTAATACCTACAAGCATTACGGGCGACACGGCGAGTGGACGAATATCATTCAGCATCTGCATCGTAGTCGGGTATTTCTTCTATCACAAATTCCACATCCTGCGGATTGATGCGCACATGCGACACGCCGGTCGGAATAGTTTTCAGCGAAAGATGGCATTGATTTCCCTTGGTTCGCAGCAAATCCTCATAGTTGACCACCAGTACAAAATTCTCGCTGGTAATCTGTCGGTACAATCCCATGCCCACTTGGAAGGTTACGCTGACCGTTGTGGGAAAAGTGCGGAGTTGTTTGGAGGCGGGGAAGTTTACCTGCCGCACAGGTACCTGCACCGTTTTCTCCACCAGGCGGTCAATGCAGAAAGTGAGGTCTACCTGGTTGGGCACGAACTTCGCACCTTTCACCTTGACGAACTCCGCCCTGACATGGGTTGTGTCGGTGAGATTGAGCAGGCTGAGCGGTTTGGAGTAGGCGGCTGTGATGGTATCAAGCTGGTTTTTCGAGGCATACACAAGCACCGAGTCGCGACTTTGCTGCACCCCGGCGAGCGTAAAGAGGCGGTCGGGGCGCACAGTGCCCTGCACCACCACCGGCACCCGCTTGCAGAGCCCGTAGTTGTAGTAAAATTCCACCGTATCGGGCTTCACGCCCACCACCTGCGTGCCGGGCATGAGCTGGGGAGCGATTTGACGCATAAAGTCCGCCGCCGGCACCACCACATGGCCCGATGCGTTGGAACAAGTGTTGAAGTCGATGACCACCGGCTTGAGTTGTCGCGTATAGTGGTAGGCCAACAGCAGATTTCCTTTGTCGCGCAAGGTAACATGCAGGGCTTGGGGAAGATCTGTGGTGATGACCACGTTGCCGGGTACGTTTTTCAGCTCAATAGGTACCTGAAAATCTTCCTCATAGGTTTCCCCCAATGCCTGAAACACCCAGAATATGGCCGAAAGGGCCAAGAAAAAAAGAAAAATCAGGAATTGTCTGTTCCACAAAATGGAAAAACAATGCCTGATACTTGAGGTGAAAAACATGTTCAAAGTTGGTCTTTAGAAAATCAGCAAGATCGTTTTCCTATGCCGCCTTGCGTCATTACTTCTTCTCGGCTACAGGATTGATTGCATCCTTGGCGAAAGTAATCTTGACGCCTGAAGCCACCTCCAGGCTAACAGTGCCGGCTTCCTCGTCGATGCTCTTCACCGTACCATGGATACCACCGATTGTGATGACATTTTGGCCCACGGTGAGTGCGTTGCGGAATTTCTGGATTTCCTTCTGTTTCTTGTTTTGCGGACGAATCATGAAGAAATATACGATGGCAAAGAGCACCACCATCATTACAATCATGGACATACCGCCTCCTTGCTGCTGGGCGGCGGCCTGCAAAATTACTGTGTTCATACGTTATAAATAATTGGGTTGTTGTTTTTTCGAAAAAGGAGTTGAAAGAAATTAGTTCCTCACTTTATGGATGCGTCCTTCCGCTGCGAGCCCTTTTACGATACTGTCGAGCATACCATTGATGTATGACGAACTCCGTGGCGTACTGTAAGCCTTCGCGATGTCGAGGTATTCATTGAACGACACGTTCAGCGGGATGGAATCAAAGGTAAGGATTTCCGCCAGGGCAATCTGCATGATAATCACATCCATGAAAGTCAAGCGGTTGAACTCCCAGTTTTTTGTTTTGGCGCGTATCATGTCGCGCAACTCGGTTCCACGTTCGAGCGTGGCGCGGAAAAGTCTGCCGGCAAAGTCTCGGTCTTCGTCCACGGCGTATTCGGGCAGCAGAGGCTGGTCCTCATTGCTCACTTCGGTGAAGCGTTTGATGGTTTTCAGGACAAAGGAGTCCACCACCACTTTGTCGTCGTTCCAATAGAGCGAATGGTCTTCCAGCAGTGCGTCGAAGTCGTCATTTCCCACCACATAAGTTTTGTAGAGCTTTCTCACGAGTTCGCGGTCGGCTTCGTAAGAAAAGTCCTCCTTGCTTATGTACATTTGGAATATGTCGCTTTCGATGAAAAGCTGATAGAGTTTTTTGACGAAGGCATCTTCTTCGACCCACTGGCCTTTTCGATTTTCCTGATAGTCAATCAATGCTTTGTTCACTGCCAACTGTTGGAGGAACTTGTTCTCGGCAAAAACCCAATCGGGTGCCAATCCGCCCGCCACGACGCCGGTGCGTTTTTCGCGTGCCTCCCTGACCGCATTCTTGCGTTCGGCATATTTTTTTAACTCCACTAAAAGAGAAAGCAGGTATTCGTAGAGTTCATAAGCCTTCTGCAAGGAGAACGCCAGTTCTTTCTCCGCCACTTCGAGCGTTTTGCCTTCATTCTGATAGTACGCATAAACGAGCTGAACCACTTTCAGCCTTATCAGTTCTCTGTTTATCATATTTGTAACGGTACTTGCTTTACAGCTGCAAAGGTAGTTCTTTTTTTGTATCAAAGGCGAAAATCACAACATGCTTACTTGGAAAAAGTGCTCATCGAGTTCGTAGCGTGGCTGTATGTCAACTGGCTTGTGCAAAACGAGTTGCTAACGTTTGATGAGAGCTGAGAGAATATACATCTGCATCATGGCAATGGCCCGTGCGTTCTCTCCTCCGTTGGGTATGATGATGTCGGCATACTGCTTGGTGGGTTCGATAAACTCGTCGTGCATCGGTTTGAGCACTTGGCGATATTTTCCGATGAGCATATCTAACGGGTGTCCCCGCTCCGCCATGTCGCGCTCAATGACGCGCAGCAATCTTTCGTCCGACTCAGCGTCGACAAAAATCTTCAAGTCCATGAGTTCCCGCAGCTTTCGGTCGTAGAGAGTCATGATTCCCTCCACGATAATCACATCTCTTGGCTCCACGTGTACGGTTTCGGGCAAGCGGGTACAGGTGAGGTAAGAATAAGTGGGCTGTTCGATGGCCCGGCCATGGCGCAAATCGTCAATCTGGCGGGCCAGCAAGGGCCATTCAAAGGCATCGGGATGATCGAAGTTGGTTCGTTTGCGCACCTCAAGGGGCAAATCCGACTGGTCGTTGTAGTAAGAGTCCTGAGGTATGACGGCCACCATATCCTTCGGCAGCGTGTCCACAATTTTGCGAACTACGGTGGTCTTACCCGACCCCGTGCCACCGGCAATTCCGATAATTAACATAAAGCTGTATGGTATGATTAAGGTTATTCACTTTGTGCGATGCAGACAAGCGGTGTGTTCCGTCCAAGTCCGCATTCAGTTAAGGACACGTTGCCTCCAGGGCCTTGAAGCCCGCCTCGCCGGGCAGGATGTCGACGAAGGTGGTCGACGCCGGGAAGAGTGCGCTTTGCCCGGCCTGCAGCCGGAGCTCGCCCTCGTCGTAGCGGAGCAACGCATCGCCTTCAAAGGCCACGAACACGGCGAAGGAATCGAGTTTGCCGTAGTCCACCCTCAAAGGTTCGGTGAGTTGGTAGAGATTGGTGCAGAATTGCTGACAACGCACCAAGGGTGTGGGGCAGTTGTCGGCCACTTCGTAAGTCAGCATGTCCCCTTCGGGTTCCGGGTCGAAACTGAGAGCTTCGCAAGCCAGCTCCACGTGGAGCTCGCGCTTGTTTCCGGCTGCATCCTTACGGTCAAAGTCGAACACGCGGAACGTATCGTTGCTCGATTGCTGGATTTCGATGAGCAGGTTGCCGGCTCCGATGCTGTGAATGCACCCTGCGGGAATAAAGAAGCTGTCGCCGGGCTTCGTGTCGATTTTCCGCAAATAGGACAGCAGCGTCCCTTGCATCAGGGCTTCGGAAAAACTTTGGGGCGTCAGCCCTTGATTGAAGCCGAGGTAGAGAAAAGCCTGCGGCCGGGCTTTAACGATATACCACATCTCGTTTTTCCCGAAAAGATGCCCCATGCGTTGCGCCATCTCGTCGTCGGGGTGTACCTGTATGCTCAGGTCTTGTGCCGTGGAGATGAATTTCACGAGCAGGGGGAAGTTTGTGCCGTAGCGCCGCACGTTATGCTCACCCAGGAGTTCGGCACCAAACCGTTCGGCCAGCTGTCGGAGTGTCATTCCCCGGAATTCCCCGGCTACCACAGGCGTTTCATCGCCCGGCAGTCCCGAAATTTCCCAGCTCTCCCCCACCTGCTCCGGAGCATCGGCCATTTGCTTCAAGGCCGTCAGCTCCTCACCACCCCACAGGGTGGTTTTGAGCAAGGGTTTGAATTGGAATGCTTTCATCAGTTGTTGTATAAGAATTTAGTTGCTTAATTACTGTTGGGAAACGGTTTTCAGCTCAGTGGTGTCCACGTTGCCTTCGCCGTTGACCAGAATTTGTTTGCGTCCGGTGCGGCCGCTGAGAACGATATCGCCCACTCCGTTGATTTCGGCGCGCAGTTGGGGCGTATCTATGCCGTTGAGGTCCATGGTTCCGGCCCCGTCGAGCAAGGCCGTTATCGCCGGAGCCCGCAACTCCTCGGAGGTGATGGTTCCCACGCCGTTGAGTTCCACGCGGAGCGGAGCTTGCAGCTGCAGGCGGCCAAGGCGCAAGCATTTCCCGCCGTTCAGTTCAAACGAGCCCACGGCCGGCGCATACACATGGCAAACGGCCACCACGTTCTTGGGCATTCGGAAATGGTTGTCGAGCTCAATGCGGAGCACACCCTCCGACACCTCGGCCTTCATGCCTTGGCAAATTTTCTCGGGTGCCCGAAACACCACACACCACTGCGTTGAATCCTGATGATAGGTAACATCTGCGAAACAGTCTGCCACAACAGCCGAGAACTCGGCCGTTTGGATGGTGCGTTTGGCATAACCTGCGGTGTCAACGGGCTGTTCGGCCAACATCTTCACCACCTGCCGCATATTGGTCCGCGTACAGGCACAGAGGGTGAGCACCAGGCAGAAAAGGCAGCTAATTTTTCTCATCACAGCTATTTTCTTTTAAATTTTTCAAAGGACCTTCTTACTCTTGTTGAAGCGTTGCCATGCACGGAAGCGGAGGGGTTACCGCCGGAGGGACAGGTTGCTACATCCCCTTGTACTTCACTTTTTGTCAACCCTTCAACTGCCCTCCCGACTACAGGAAATCGTCCACCGTTTCGTTGATAAAATCAAGGAAGGGCTTCATCGTGCGAAACATCTCCGCCACCTGTTGCGTCCAGTCGGAACTGTCTGTGAAGAAGTTGTCGGGCAAAGCGTGGGCCACGCTGAAATCCTTGGGCTTGAGCAGTTCGGGATAGGGGAAATCGGCAGGAAATCCCGCGGGCCTCACCTTGAGACTTTCACTCCCCACCACGGGGAAAAGGGCCTTGAACTCCGGACGTTCCAATATGGCGCGATAAGCATCCGGCTGCTCCACTATCGAACGGCGCACGGCCTTCATCACCGGCCCCGGCAGGCAGTAATCGCCGCCGGCTACCATCGAGTTTCCCGGCTGCAAGTGAAGATAATATCCGCCGTGGATGGATTTTTTGCCCCGGGCATTGATGTACGCCCCGAAGTGGCGTTTGTAAGGCGACTTGTCGGGGCTGAAGCGCGTGTCGCGATAGAAGCGATAAAGCGTCTGCTTCACCTCCACATGGGCCACAGTTTCATCAAACCGGGCCAGCATGCCAATCAGCTCCCCCACCTTTTCGGCAAAGAGCGCTTGCGCTTCGTCGTAGGCAGCGCGGTGTGCGGCAAACCATTCGCGGTCGTTGTGGGCCGCCACGTCGGCCAGGAAATTAAAAATTCTGCGCATGAATTATTTTCAAATAAAGCTGTGGGCACGAAGGAAGGAGGTACCGAACTCACTGCAAGACTTCCTTTTCGGACTGATGCAGCCGGCAGTTTCATCACAGGTCTGCCAGGACCTTATCGACCGCTGCCTCCTGCACGGGTCCCAAGTCGGAAAGTTTCAGCAGGGCTTTGTAAGCCGCGCGCGCCACCGGCACACTGTCGCTGCGGAGCGCCGTGGCCGCCTGGTCCAAAAATTCGTCCAAATCGCGCACGCCCGGCACGAGGCCCTGCATAAAGAGGCGCGCCAAGAGCAGATAGCCGCACAGCTCGTGCATCCAGCTGGGCGAGGCTATCCATTCAAAAGCCTTGTCCGAGGCCCAAGGGGCACGAGCGAAGAGGTGCATCACCGTACACTCCGCTTCTTCCACGAACTGCATCTGTTCCACCCACACTTCGGCCAGTTCGGCATCGAAAGCTTCGAGCGGCATGAGCATTCCCGCCAGCAGTCTGCACTCACGGATGTTTTCCTTCCACAAGGCCGCCGCCAGTTCGTAAGTGTGAGGCAGTTCGGCGGCCATCTGCTGCAAACGGGGCAGTTCCACGCCGAAGTTCACTTTATAAGTCAGCCCCTTCTGGCGCATGGAGGCACTCACCGATCCGTTCATCACCCCGCGCAGCGAACGCTTGATGTGGCGCAACTGTTCGGAGAGGGTTTCGTTACACATATTCAAGGACTTTCAGATTGGTTCAGATATGCAAAGGTAAGCAAATCCTTTAGCATTACCTATTTTGCGGCAATATTGTCCCAAACATTTTTCTTCCACGCAGCGAAAAAGGCTGTTGGCTAACAGGGTGAACGGCCGGAAACAGTACTTCCCGGCCGGCCCTCTCTGCCTCGTCGATGCCAGCACCTTACTCCTTATATATACACGCGCGCGCGTGAGCGAGATTGACCGAATGACCATCAGCAGGCAGCTGTTTACTGTTTATATACGGGAAAACCGGTCGTTTCCCGTCCACCTCCGCCCTGCTGTTTGGCCGTTTCCAAGTCGTTGAAAAAAAGTCCTGGATTATTTTTTACAACTCGGCGAGTAGAAAAAAATAGTCCAGGACTTTTTTTTACAAGTGGCGGACTTGTGAACAGAGAGTGGCTCACCGGCATGGCAGCCCGCCATCGCACCGAACGGAAGCCGCAAGGCATGAACGACAAAAAGCCTTTCGATGGGTCGGCATCTATCGGCCATTCTGCTTACTTTTGCAATCGGTTACACACAGTCGCCATCAGCCTGACGACCAACGGGCTTTCCAACAAGAAATAGTCCACACTTATGAAAAATAAATTAGTTGCCATGATTTTTGCCACTTCCGCCGCCTGCGGCGCGGGGGCTGCAAGCCTCACTCCCGGAAGTTCGACAAACACGGGGGACTTTAAGTACACCGATGAGCAGTTTGCCGACATCCAAATGCTTCGTTACAAAGTGGAGGGCTTCGACCGGCTCTCTCTGAAGCAGAAAACTTTTATCTACTACCTGCAAGAGGCCGCCCTCTGGGGGCGCGACATTCTCTTCGACCAGAACGGACGCTACAACCTCCGCATCCGCCAGCTGCTCGAAACGGTCTACACCGACTACCCCGGCGACCGCCAAAGCGCATTCTTCAAGGGACTCTCCACTTACCTGAAACGGGTATGGTTCTCCTCGGGCATTCATCACCACTACGGCTGCGAGAAATTCGAGCCCGAGTTTGCCGCCGACGACCTGCGCCGGGCTTTACACGAGGTGCCGGCCGAAAAATTGCCGTTGAGCACGGGACAAACGGTCGACGGGCTGTGCGATGAGCTATTCCCCGTGATGTTCGACGCCAAGGTGATGCCCATGCGGGTGAACCAGCGTGACGGCGACGACCTGGTGATGACCTCGGCCTGCAACTACTATGCGCCGGGCATTACGCAGGCGGAGGCAGAAGAGTTCTATGCGCAGCGCAAACCGGCCGCCGACCCGCGCCCCATAATGATGGGCATGAATTCACGGCTGGAGCGCGACGAGTTCGGACAGCTCACGGAGCGCGTTTGGCGCGTGGGAGGCATGTACTCACCCGCACTGGAGCACATCGTGGACAACCTCCTGCTGGCACGGCCCTTTGCCGACACGCCGGAACAGCAGCGGGTGATTGACCTGCTGGTGGAGGTGTATCGCACAGGCGACCTCCGCACGTTCGACGACTACTCCATCCATTGGCTACGCGACACGCAGAGCCTCGTAGACTTTACTTGCTATTTCACAGAGAGCTATGGCGACCCGCTGGGCATGAAGGCGTCGTGGGAAGCTATCGTCAATTTTAAAGACTTGGCGGCCACGCAGCGCACACAGAAGCTCTCGGACAACGCACAATGGTTTGAAGACCACTCGCCCGTGGCTCCGCAATTCAAAAAGGAGAAGGTGAAAGGCGTTTCGGCCAAGGTGATCACGGCAGCCATACTGGCGGGCGACCTTTACCCCTCGACGGCCATCGGCATCAACCTGCCCAACTCCGACTGGGTGCGCCGCGAGCACGGATCAAAGAGTGTGACCATCGGCAACCTGACGGATGCTTACAACAAGGCGGCTCACGGCAACGGCATGGACAAGGAATTTGTCATCGACGACGCCACGCGCCAACTGATTGCCCGCTACGGCGATGCCTGCGACGACCTGCACACTGACTTGCACGAATGTCTGGGACACGGCAGCGGAAAATTGCTGCCGGGCACCGACCCCGACACACTGAAAGCCTACGGCTCGACCATTGAGGAGGCCCGCGCGGACCTGTTCGGCCTGTACTACGTGGCAGACCCGAAACTGGTGGAACTGGGACTGACGCCCGACATGGAGGCGTACAAGAGCCAGTATTACACGTACATGCAGAACGGACTGCTCACGCAGTTGGTACGCATCAAGCCGGGCAGCCAAATCGAAGAGGCGCACATGCGCAACCGCGCCCTGATTGCCCGCTGGGCATTCGAGCATGGCAAGAACCAAAAGGTGGTGGAGTTAGTGAAGAAAAAGGGAAAGACGTACGTGAAGATTAACGACTACGAAGCACTCCGCACGCTCTTCGGAAAACTCTTGGCCGAAATCCAACGCATCAAGAGCGAGGGCGACTATGAGGCGGCTCGCAACTTGGTAGAGGGCTACGCCGTGAAAATAGACCCGGAGCTGCACCGCGAAATCCTGGCCCGCTACGAACGCCTGCACCTCTCGCCTTACAAAGGCTTTATCAATCCGGTCTACCACGCCGAACGCGATGCCGCAGGCCGCATTACGGACGTGAAGTTGGACTACTCGGAGGCTTACGACCAGCAGATGTTGCGCTACAGCCGCGAATATGCTGCGCTGAAACCCTGACGAGAAGCCCCAATCGTTGAGCTGCGGCTCGATTTTCGCGTCAAAAAGTCAGCAGATCCTGTCAAAATTTCCGAATAATAGCTTTGGCACAGCCCTTGCCCTTAGTGGGGTGTTCAGAAGAACAAACCAATAACAAATAATCAAACAAATAAAACATAAAGCTATGACAAAGTATTATTCTCAGGGCTGGTTGCCCAACGCATTCAACGACTTTTTTGACAACGCTTACATGACCCGCGCCAATGCCACCGCACCGTCAATCAATGTGGCCGAGGACAAGGAACAATACACCGTGGAACTGGCCGCTCCGGGCATGACGAAGGAAGACTTCAACATCCACTTGGACGTAAACGGCGACTTGGTGATTGAAATGGAAAAGAAAACCAACGAAACGGAGGAGAAGAAGGAACGCAAATACTTGCGCCGCGAATTTTCCTACGTGAAATTCCAACAAACGCTGGTTTTGCCCGACAATGTGGACAAATCGAAAATCGCAGCCGGCGTGAAAGACGGCATCCTCACCATCGACTTGCCCAAAGTAAACGAGGAGGAAGTGAAACTGGCACGCAAAATTGAAGTAATGTAGTTTCCTGTTTTTCATACGTTAGTACACCCATGGATTGTTCATCGCGCATGAACAATTCATGGGTGCTTGCTTTGCTAAAACAGACAACAAAGGAAACGAAAGGACAACTTGCAAACGCAAAAGTCGTATGCTGTGGCCTTAATTGTCTGACTTAATCTATTTCAGCTTTTGTCCCGCACACGCCTTGCACCATATTTTACATGAGATAGGCGACGGCTCGGCAAAGAAAATCACTATTTTTGCACACGCAAGCACCTGATACATGGAAAAAGACAACAATATACCGGCCTACCGCAACCGGCTGAAAGCCGAAAGGGCCGACGAACTCTACATTCGCATTCTACAAAAACTGACCGGCGATAAGCTCTACCGGGACCCGAAATATACCACGGCTAAGCTGGCAGCAGATTTACACACCAATACGCGCTACATCTCAGCCGCCGTGGCGGTCAGAACGGGACAAAACTATTGCGCACTGGTGAACGGATTGCGACTGAGAGATGCCTGCAAAATGTTGCGCTCTCCCAAATACTACCACCTCACTGCAGAAGAAATCGGGCTGCTATCGGGATTTGCCTCCAGACAAGCCTTTTACAAAGCTTTTGCACGACTATACGACTGCACTCCTAAGGAATATCGCAATCCGGAGGGCGACAAAACGGATACTAACCCTAAATCATAACCATGCTTTCCGACTTAGAGAAACAACAAATCACCCGACTCGTACGCCACTGGGTGGTGCCGGCCATCGGATGCACCGAACCTATCTGCGTGGCACTGGCCGTGAGCCGCGCAACCCAAGAATTGGGAACTACACCCGCACACATTGAAGCACACCTCAGTGCCAACATTCTGAAAAACGCCATGGGCGTGGGAATACCGGGCACGGGAATGGTAGGACTCCCCATTGCCATCGCACTGGGGGCACTCATCGGACGCGCCGACAAGAAGCTGGAATGTCTGGCCGACGTAAACAACGAAGCGGTGGAGCAAGCCAAACGCTACTTGGAAGCTGACAACCGTATACACATTGACCTGAAAGAAGATGCGCCGAGCAAGCTCTACGTAGAAGTGGAGGTTTTCGATGAAGAAGGCAACTCGGCCTGCGTAGCCATAGCAGGCGAACATACACATTATATATATATAGCACGCAACGGGCAAACTTCTTTGGACGAACGCACCACCGGCGAAGCAAAATCCGACAACGCTGCCGACTCCGTGGCGAACGACATGAACCAACTGCGCCACTCTCTCACGCTACGCAAGGTATGGGAATACGCCACAACGATGCCGATTGAAGAAATCAGCTTTATCAACGAGGCAAGGCGACTCAACGAAAAGGCTGCCAGCCTCTCGCTCGAAGGCAACTACGGCCATTGTCTGGGAAAGGCTCTCTCGCGCCCCTTGGGCAAGGGTATCATGGGCGACAACATCTTCTCGCACATCCTCTCGTCGACCTCGTGCGCCTGCGACGCCCGCATGGCAGGCGCCATGATACCTGTGATGAGCAACTCGGGCTCCGGAAACCAGGGCATCTGCGCCACGAACCCCGTAGTGGTGTTTGCTGAAGAGAACCACAACACAGCGGAGGAAATGACCCGCGCCCTGATGCTTTCGCACCTCACCGCCATTTACATCAAGCTGAACCTGGGCACACTGTCGGCCCTGTGCGGCTGCGTGGTGGCCTCAACGGGTTCCAGCTGCGGCATTACGTATTTGATGGGCGGCACTTTTGAACAGACAAGCTACGCGGTGAAAAACATGATTGCTAACCTGACGGGCATGATCTGCGACGGCGCAAAACCAAGCTGCGCTCTGAAACTGACATCGGGCGTCAGCACCGCCGTTCTCTCGGCTATGCTGGCCATGCAGGGCAACTGCGTGAACAGCGTGGAGGGCATCATCGACGAGGACGTGGACCAAAGCATACGCAACCTGGTGAGCATCGGAGCGGAGGCGATGAACGAAACGGACCGCCGCGTGCTTGACATCATGACACATAAATAGACGTTCCTTAAACAGGAGAACCGCATCGGAGTTATACGGTGATGGAATGAAAAAGGCTATCAATAAATGCCCAATGGGGACCCAACGTTATCGCGTCAGGGAAGCCTTTTGACAACAGCCAAGTCCATCAACGCATAGCTCCGATTTTCGTCCGAAAAGGCCATATTGAATTCAATAAGCCGGGATATGGTCTTTTTGTAACCAAATGAAAGTTATTTATCCTTTTCTCTTTTACATTTGTCAAAGATATTCTTTACCTTTGCCCGCGCTGTAAGAAAAATAACCAAACAAACATATCTGTAAAAAATGAAGAAACATCTACTCATTGCGGGTGCCGCACTGCTGATGGCGGTGCCCACATGGGCACAAAACAACGCTTCGCTCCAAACGCAACGCAAATGGAGCGGAGAGTTTGATGCGCTCATCGAAGGCCGTACGGTGCAACGTGCAGCTGCTAAAGGATTGAGGACGATTACGCCTGAATGTATGGTTGACGCACAAGTCAGTGTGACGGATGCCGACGCTGTGGCAAAATATATGGCAGACAATGGTTACGAAGCAGAAGTAATCACAGACAAACTGGTAGTGGTAACGCTGCCTCCCTCGTTTATCCCCACGCTGGCCGAACGCACGGACGTGAACTATATACATGCTTCACAACAGTTGTACCCCAGACTGTCCGAGGCACGCGACGAAACGGGCGTAACGAAGGTTACGGAAGGCGAAGGGCTGGAAACGCCGTTCACAGGTAAGGGAGTCGTGGTCGGTATCATCGACCAGGGCTTTGAATATGCACACCCTGCATTCACGAATCGCGTGGTACGCTACGGCGCAAGCGCCACTTCGGGCACGCTGACTTCGAGCCGGCCCACCAGAGACAGCCGCGACTATGTGGGACACGCCACACACGTGGCCAACATCGCCGCCGGCAGCAAGGTGTCAGGCTCTGACTACTACGGCTTCGCCACCGATGCCGACCTCATCCTGATTTCGTCGGACTTTGCCAACAGCAGCGTGCTGAAACAGGCCAAGGCTATCAAGAATTACGCCGAGAACAACGGCCAGCCTTGGGTGCTGAACATGAGCTTCGGCGCTGAAATCGGCCCGCACGACGGCAGCACGGAATTTGACCGGGGTATGAGCGACCTCTGCGGCCCCGGCGGCCTGATGGTGGCGGCCATGGGTAACTCCGGCGGCTCGAAAATCCACGCCCGCCGCGCTTTCACCTCCGACGACACACCTGTTTACCTGAAAATCAAGCCCACGTCGGACAACATAAACAATTATATCCACAGTTCTATCTGGAGCGAAGCGAACGACGGACAATCGCACTTCGATGTCAAATTCATTGTCTACGCATCGAGCAAACGCTACGAGCTTACGACGTCGCAAATGAACACGGCGGGAACGTACATTTGGCAAGGCATTGACCCCAACAACCAAAGGCAGTATTATACCATCCAAGGCAGACTTGACAATTTGATTAAAGTGCTGGGCCTCAGCAGTATGTCGACTTGCAGCTTCTTCTTTGAGGTTACTGGCAAGAAGGACGATGCTTTTCACGCCTGGCTCGACGGTGACAACGCGCCCTGCGAATTTGTTACTTCCGCCACCCCCTACCGTACAACCCAAGGCGACGATGAATACCTCTGCGGCGAGGGTGGCGCCTCCGTGGGCAAGGCTGTGGCCGTGGGTTCGTACAACGTGCGCGACTCCTTCACCAACATCAACAATGCGACGTACAGCCTGAAGAGCTTCTATGGCTCGGCCAACGCCATGAGTAACTTCACCAGCCCCGGACCCCAGCTCGGCGATGCCGTGAAGCCGGCCGTATGCGCACCCGGCGGAGTGGTCTTCTCGGCCTTCTCGCAGAACGCAGAGAATTTCAACGACTATCAGGATTATCTGGTAAAAGCCGTCACTGTCAACGGCAAGAAGTACTATTATGCCACGATGTCGGGTACTTCAATGGCCTCTCCCGCCGTGACGGGTATACTGGCCTTGTGGCTGGAAGCCAACCCGAAACTGACCTACGAGGATGTGTTGACCATTTTCAAGGAAACGGCCCGCCGAGACAAAACAACCGGCGACGCAGATGAAACAGGTTGGAACGCCCGTTCGGGATATGGTAAAATCGATGCCTACGAAGGATTGAAGAAAGCCTTGGAAATGGCTAACCAAAGCGGCATCAACGAAATGCAAAACACCGAAAAACCGGTTTCGTTCATGAAGAATTCGGACGAATGGAAGGTGCTGTTCAACAACAACGAAACATACGCACAACTGGAAGTGGTTTCGATGAACGGACAGATGGTTTACAACAAGCGCATCGAGGCTCCCCGCCGCGGACAGGAGGAGTTGATTAACCTGCAAAACCTGACGCCCGGCGTATACGTGCTTCACGTGAACACACTGGCCGGTTCCATCACCCGCAAAGTGGTTGTGAAATAAAAACATACCCATCTGTACACTGTGAACAAGCTTGAGCGTTTGCAAGAGAAGAAGTATTCCTTTATAAATAAGGAATTGAGCAACCTTCCCCTGCAAACGCTCAACTTTTTGCTTTAGTACAATCTCTGGAAGCAAAGCTCCGCACGGTGCGGGGCTGTTTTATAAAATCATCTCATTATGTTTAAACAACAATCAAAGAAACGTGTGCTGACCTTCAGCCACTTCAGCCGCAAAAGCTGGGCTCTGTTCGGCTGTCTGCACCGAGAGGTACGCATTGGCGTGCTGAGTGCGGCCACACTGGCCAGTGCGGCTCCCTGCCTCCAGGCTGCGAACGCACTGCCCTGGGGCTCCGTGCCCGAAGAGGCCGAACCCGCAGCAGCAAGCGACACGCTGGACCTGGGCGAAGCACAAGTGGCGGCCACACGCGCCCCGTTGGCGGCACAAGTGGCGGCACGGCAAATCACGACCCTGACACGAGCCGACCTCGAAGCGACGGGTATCACCTGCATCAACGACGTTCTCAAACTCTCAGCGGCAACAGATGTCCGACAGCGCGGAGGGTTTGGTATTCAAACGGACATCAGCATCGACGGCGGTACGCACGACCAAATTACCCTGCTTCTGAACGGCGTACCCCTTGTAAATCCTCAAACAGGCCACAACGCGGCCGATTTTCCCGTTAATCTTTCCGACATTGAGCGCATCGAAATTCTCGAAGGCGCAGCTTCGCGCGTCATGGGCAGCCAAGCCTTCAGCGGAGCGGTGAACATCGTCACGCGAAATGCCGCTTCCGCCTCGTCGCCTCTTGAAGTGGAATTGCAAGCCGGCTCATACGGCACCCTGCGCGGCGAAGCCCGTACGGCAGGAAGCCTGGGCAAAGGATGGAGCGCTGCTGTCAGCGGCAGCTGGCAACGAAGCGACGGCGCCACTCCCAACAGTGATTTCAAAGGTGGGAAAGGCTATGCGCAAATAGCCTACGACGCGCCGGACATTGCCCTAAACCTACAAGCGGGTGTAACGGCCAACGATTTCGGAGCCAACACTTTTTACTCGGCTGCTTATCCCAACCAGTGGGAAGCTACCCGCCGCTATATCGTATCGGCACGTGCCGAAAGCAAAGGACGAGTACACCTTACACCTCAACTATCGTGGGTGAGAAGTCTGGATCATTTTCAGTTGATACGCAACTCTGAGACGGGCGAGAACTTCCATCGCGGCGACGTATTCACCGCCGGCCTCAACGCCTTCACCGACTGGGCCTTGGGACGCACCGCCATCGGCGCGGAGATGCGCGAGGAAGTTATCTACAGCACGAACCTGGGACGCGAACTCAGCGAGGAACAATACGTGGGCATACCCGGCGAACCGGGACGCTTCTACAATAAGCGCGACGACCGCACCAATATTTCCTACTTCCTCGAACACAATCTGATATGGAAACACTTCACGCTCTCAGCCGGCCTGATGGCGGAACGGAACAACGCCATCGACCACAAGTTCCGCCTTTACCCCGGCATAGACTTCAGTTACCGTCCCACATCCCGCTGGAAATTGTTCGCCTCGTTCGAGCAGTCGCTGCGCCTGCCTTCCTTCACCGACCTGTGGTACAAGAGTCCGACGCAGGAGGGCAATGTGGGCCTTAAACCCGAGGAGTGTTCCGCCTTCCGGCTGGGTGCCGACTTCGTACACCCCGTCGTGACGTTGCACCTCAAGGCACACTACAAGCGGGGCACCGACATGATTGACTGGGTCATGCGTTCTGCTGACGACATCTACCACGCCACGAGTTTCTCGCTCGACACCTACGGTGCCGGCCTGGATGCCAAGTTCCAACTGGAGCAGTGGCTGGGTCAGCGCCAGCCCTTGCAGCAACTGACGCTTTCCTACGCCTGGCTGGACCAGCACCGGCGCAAAGGCGAGCCGTACTTCAAGTCAAACTATGCGATGGAATATCTCCGCCACAAGTTCGTGGCGCGGCTGAAGCACCGCCTGGTTTCCGCACTCACGGCAGAGTGGACGCTGCGCGTGCAGCAGCGCGAAGGTTCCTACCTTGTCTACGAAAATCTCAAGCCCACGGCGGAAGCACGCCCCTACGGCACGCACGCACTCCTCGACCTGCACTTGGCATGGACAGCTCCGAGGTACACACTCTTTGCAGATTTCACCAACCTCACCTCCCACCGCTATTTTGACCTGGCTAATATTCCACAACCCCGCTTCTTGGCCATGGCAGGAGTGAAGTACCGATTATAACGGCGCATCCCGCAGCTGGGAACGGAGGATGATTCATCACCAAGGCTCCATGCTGCCACACGGTGCATAATCCCCACGAAACAACTGCCGGATAAGCTATACGATAAAATAACATTCTGAAACAGGTTCGCCCTACAACCATTTTCAGAATGTTATTCTGATTTTCCACTCCCCCAGAAAATAGTCATACTGGCCGACTGTTTTCTCCGAGACATTGCTTTACCTTTGCTCATGCAAAACAATCCAAACAAACACCCCCTTTCTTCCATGAACAAGCAGACACAGGCCATCCATACTGCCTTTCAGCGTCCCGACTCCTATGGTGCGCTGAGCATGCCGGTATACCACACTGCGGCCTATGAGTTCGACAGTGCGGCTGACATGGCCGACGCCTTTTGCGGCTCGACTGCCGCGCCCTGCACCTCAGCCACGAGGAACTGGTCCGTCTGTTTGTCAGCCGCGCCAAGCTGGCTTTGAACGACGGAGAGATGTTCGGTTCCGGCGGCGAGGGCTATATGCGGCTCAACGTGGCCACGCCGCGCTGCCTGCTGCAAGAAGCTTTGCAACGTTTGTACAAGGCTGTCCAATCCCTCTGACTATTCACTTCACTTCCACACATTTCACGACATGCCCTTCTACCTCTCTTCATTTGTTCTCTGGAGCGCGATGACCTGTTGCGCCATCCGTCCGTCCCTCCCCAGCCCTGCTGCAGATGCCTCCTGCAGCGCGCCGGTCGAATGCGCCAATTCGGCCCCGGCAGCCCTCACCTATTCTCCGGGCCAGGAAGTGCCCGATCACGTATGGCAGCAGCAGGGCGCGGCAGCCTTCTTTTCCGTCAGCGAACTGCCCGACAGCATTTTCCGAATCATGCAGGGCAAGAGTTACAAGGCCGGGTGTGGCATACCGCGCACCGACCTGCGCTACGTGCGCTGCCTGCACCGCACAGCCGAGGGGAAAGCGGTGGTAGGGGAACTGGTGGTGAACAAGCGGATTGCCCAAACCGTTGCCGACATCTTCCTCCAGCTCTTTGAAAACGGCTATCCTATCGAACGGATGCGCCTGGTGGATTATTGGGATGCCGAAGATGAGCGTTCCATGCGGGCCAACAACACCTCGGCGTTCAACTTTCGTTACATATCTCACACCCGCAAAATTTCCAAACACGGTTTGGGCTTAGCCATCGACATCAATCCGCTCTACAACCCCTACTACAAGAAACTCCCCGGCGGCAAGTCCGTCTGCGAGCCTTCCACCGCCACCCGCTACCTGGACCGTTCTCGCCGTTTCCCCTACAAGATTATTCCCGGCGACCTTTGCCACCGGCTTTTCACCCAACACGGTTTCCGGTGGGGCGGCAGTTGGAAAAACAGCAAGGACTACCAGCACTTTGAGTGGGCGGGAAACTGACAACGAGCAACAATCGTTTTACGGGGCATACCCCCTGACATAAACGCACAAGAAAAATGCCAAGCGACACCATGAGATGCTGCTTGGCATTATTGTTTTCTGTGATCCCGTTGGGATTCAAACCCAAGACCTTCAGAACCGGAATCTGACGCTCTATTCAGCTAAGCTACGGGACCTTGCTTCGGCCTCTTTTTCAAAGCCGGTGCGAAGGTAATGCTTTATTTTGAATTACGTGAGCGCAGAAGCGGGCTTTTTTTACTGTTCTTCTTTTTGTCCGAGCTGGGAGATGGTGATGGGGGTGCTCACACCGTTTGAAGTAAGGGTGAGGGTGGCCGTACGCTCCTCGGTGCCGGGGTTAGCCTCCGCGTTGAGCTCCACCTTGACGGCCTCATATTTATTGAAACCGGAAGTTTCGGCGGGCACGAGCCAGTCGGCGGAAGAACTGAGGCGTGCATCGTCCGTATAGACAATGAATTTCACATACGGCTTGCTGCCCGAGGGAGCCACGCCGGCGGCCGCGATGCTCAGGCTGTACTTGCAGGCATAATCAGAGCCGGAGCCAGAAATTACGCCATCAGGGTATTGGATGTTCAAGTGCGGATATTGCACCAGCACCTGCGAGACGGTGCCCACTTTGCCGTAAGAGCTGACCACGGCGATGCGGTTGGTGCGCAGGCGGCCCGTTTGGTTGGGCTGGAGGGCGAAGTCGAGGCGCGAAGATGCCATATAGCCCGCAGGTATGGTAATCTGGAGCGGAGCCTGCTGGCCATTGGAGGAAACGACGCACCAGTCGCAGTTGTTTTCCAACGACCAGGAGTCGAAACTGATAACGCGCACGGAGTCAACCGTCTGGTCGGCATACGTTTCGATGCCGCTGCTGCTGAGGGGGTAGAAGTACGTGCTGTGGTACTCGTTGTCGTTGTCACTGTCGCAGGCGTAGCATACGCAAGCCGCCAATAATGCTGTTGCAATGGTTTTGATGTTCATATTAAGTATAGTTTGGGATTTAGGTTTTCCGAAATAAAATGGCCGGGAGAGAAGGTAGCCGGCATGGTTCCCGGCTGCCGTTGCGCGCCGCCCCGGCTGGCGGTTGTCAATACCACTCCACGTTGGTGGAGTAGGCACTTCGTTTGTCCCACTTCAGGGCATCGGTCAACTCCGAGGCCCTTGCGCGGAAGGTGAAGTTGAACGAAGAGTAAGGCTTGAGGACTACAGAGGCCGTCATCTCGAAGCAGTGCAAATCGCGCGAGAGGGACATCGTCGTCATGGAGATTTCGTGCTGATTGAAGTCGTATCCTGAAGAGAAACTGATGTTCCATCCTTCCGAAATGCGCAGATAACCCGAGGCGTTGAGCGACTGGGTGAAGGAATAAGGATAGCGCATCCGCCTGACGTTGATCTGCTTGGAGCGGTCCTCGGCCATGGTGATGCCATAGGAGAGCGTGAACGACCAGGGCAGGGAGAAGGTCATATAACCGTCTTCATCTACCTTGGCCTTTTGCTTCTTCTTTTCCTTGCCCCCCTTTCGTGCCGCCAGCAAGTCGGGATCCACGTTCGCGTCCTCCAGTTCGGTGTCGTCCTCGTCGTCCTCACCGGCGGTTTCAGGGCCTTCATTGTCCTTGCGTCCGTGGAGTTTGTTCATCAGCTTACTCCACGTCTGATTGTTGAAGGTGTAGGACAAATTCTGCGACATTCCTTGGAAACGTCCGAAGCGTCCGTAGCTCCACTCCGTGCGGTCGGAGGTTACCACCTGGCCGTTTTCGTTGAACTTGTAGGCATAAGTGGCGAACACGGCGGCCATGGAGAACGTATAGTTTTTGCTGAGTTTCAAGCGCAGGCGTGTGCTCAAGTTGCTCCAGGGTTGAGTTTTCGCGGCGAAGTTGTAGGAGAGCGTTCCGGAGAGTTCGTCGATGAGGGATATTTTCCGTTCGCCCGTGGTGTCGCGGTCGGATTTCACCTTCATTTCCAGGTTGTTCGATATGGACATGGTGACCATGCCCTGCTTCGTCCCTGACGGATAACCGTAGAGGTTGCTGGCATAAGGCGAATATTTCACGTTCGTCACGTTGCCCTGCGCATCCACCTTCTCGTAGTATTTCACGTAGCCGTAGTGAGAAGTAGTGAAGTCCGGGGCATAGCTGAACGAAACGGTGGGTTTGAACACGTGGCGTATGGCGATGATTTTGTCGCCGAAGAGCTTTTTCCACGGTTTGTAGAAGCCGTAGAGCGTGGTGTTGGCCGAAACGCCCATGTTCCAGTCGTAGAGATTATAGAAGCCGTAAGTCGTGTCGGCCACCTCCACCTGCTTCTCGCGGTCCCAGGAGCGGTTGATGCGCGTGGCGTACATCAGGTCGCGGAAGGAGAAGGTGGGTGAAATGTTGACGTACTTGAACAGCTGGAAGGTGGCATCCACGGGAATGCGGTGCTGCATGCCGTTACGCCAGTCCTTGGTGAGGTTCGACTTGAGCAACTTGTCCTCCTTGGTGGTGATGGAGTTGGACATCTGTCCGGTGTACGACATGGAAATCTTCTCATACCACCGCTCCTTGCCCACCTGGTGCTTGCGGCGGAAGGGGTAAAAGCGCGCCAACGACACGCTGAGATCCGGCAGGGTGACGGCGATGGACGAGTCGCGCATGTTCTGCGTGAGGTTGCCGGAGCCAGAAATGGTCAGGCCGATGTCCGGAAACGTGTGGCTGAAGCTCACAGAACTGGCGCGGGTGCTCTGCGTATAGGAGAGGGGGTTGTACATACTCTCCAGGTTCTTGCGCTCATAGTTTTCGGAGGCAAAGTTCACGCGGGCGGAGAACGACGAGTTGGGACTGGCTTTCGAGTCCTTGGTGTGGGTCCACTGCACCTTGAGGCTCTTTGTCACGGCATAGTCGGGCATGTTCTTCTCGCCTTCCACCGTGCGCAGATAGCTGAAGTAGAGGTTGCCGCGGTAGCGGTAACGCTTGGTGTAATTGGTTTCGGCACTGATGCCCCACGAGCCTTTGGTGTAGATTTCGCCCAGCAGTTTGAGGTCCATGTAGTCGCTCAGCGCCAGGTAATATCCACCGTCGCGCAAGTAAAATCCGCGACTCGTTTCGTCGCCATAGGAAGGCATGACGAAGCCCGAGGAATATTTCTTGTTGAAGGGGAAGAAGGCGTAGGGGATGGCCAGCGGCAGGGGCACGTCCTCCACTACCAGGTAGGCCGGGCCCGACACCATTTCCTTACCGGGGCGCACCTTGGCCCTGGAGAGGCTGACGTAGAAGTGCGGGTGCTTGGCGTCGCAGGTGGTGTACTTGGCATGCTCCAGGTAGAGCGTGCCGTCGTCCGTGCGCTTGGACTTCTGGCTTTGCACGAAGCCGTTGCCCTGTGTGGTGGCCGTGTTTTGGATAAAGCCCTTCTTGGTCTTGAAGTTGAAGGACATCCTGTCGCTGTCATACTGGTCGCTCCCCTGTTTGTACACAGGTCTTCCGTCGAGTCCGCCGGCCTTTGTGCTGTCCGGCTTCCCCTCTGCGTGGACCAGGCTGGAGTCCAGGTTCATGGCGATGCGGGCTGCATCCAGCGTCATGTCGAGATAGCTCACCTTGGCATTGCCGTAGAGGAAAGCCATGCCGGTTTCGGCATCGTAGACCATGGAGTCAGCGGCTTCGTACTCCACCGGTGCGTCGATGCCCGGCTTTCGTGTTTTCACGGTGTCGGTCCGCGCCGTATCGGTCGGCACACTGTCGTTCACCAACGTGTGTCGGCGCGTCAGGCTGTCGGCCACGGTGTCGCGCGGGGCGGTCCGGGCGGTATCGGTCGGGAGATTGGGCAGCCTCGTCGTATCAGCCGGCGGCACGGTGTCAACCGCCGTATCCGACAAGGCCGCCGCTTCGTGCGCCGCCGCTGAACTGGCCGGCACAAAGCCTGCATACCCTGCCACGATACACGCCGTGGCTGTCAGGAAACATATCAGGAGGGAGATAAATCGCATAGTAGTCAGAAACCGTTGGGCGACGGGTGCTGTCACCCACGCTGTTCCACGGTATAATTTTCAAAAATTTCCGCCCAGTGGAGGAACATCTTCACGCCTTCACTGCCAAACTTTTCCAAGCTGCGGGCCGTGTCGGCGATGTTGCGGATTCTTTTCGGATGGCTTTTGGAGTAAAACTTATCTGCGTAGCAAATCAGTTGTTCCTCCAGCGTTTCGGGCCGGTAGTCGCCGGGTGGCAAGGGCAGGTTCTGCCGCATGATTTGTTCCGGGGTAAGTCCGGTTCCCGTGTGGCGTTCGCAAACGCGGGCCACGCGGTCCAGCCCAATGCTGCGCATCAGTTGTGCGCCCAAGTAGCCATGGAGCAGATAGGGTTCCTTGCCGTGGCAATGTATGCCCGGGGCATCGGTGAGGAAGATGCCCACATCGTGGAGCATGGCGGCCTGTTCGATGAAATGGCGGTCGAGTTGCATTTCCGGGTGTCGGTCGGCAATGTTCAGTGCCCGTTCGGTCACTTGCCGGCTGTGCAACAGCAACAAATCATGCAGCGGTTTGTTGTCCGCATAGTATCTTTCGATTATTTCTATCGGGTTCATGTTGTCTTTTGAGGGGACAAAGATAGTGCAAGGCGAGCGCAGGACAAAAAGAAAAGCCGTAGGATTTACTTTTTTCCTGCCGAGCCGCAGCCTATTTTATTGAAAGATAGTGCAAGGCGAGCGAAGAACGAAAACAATCATATATAAAAGACGACAACAAAGACAACTAAGGACAACTTATCCGCCAGAAAGAGTTGTCACTTGTTGTCTACGTTGTCGTAAACAAAGAAAAAGACAACAACAAGGACAACTGTAAACAACTTATCCGACAGAAAGAGTTGTCATCTGTTGTCTACGTTGTCGTAATTAAAGACTAAGACAACAACAAGGACAACTGCAAACAACTTATCCGCCAGAAAGTGTTGTCACTTGTTGTCTACGTTGTCGTAATTAAAGACTAAGACAACAACAAGGACGACTAAGGACAACTTCGTCAGTTGTGGATGTTCTACACAGGCAAGCCGACGAAACAACGACTGAGTGACTTTAACATATTTAACCTTCAGACACAAAGAATATGCCAAAACAGAACGCAACGGGCGGATAAGTTTGGCCGCTTCGCCGGGTAGAAAATCGGGGTTAGGGCTTGGCAGCAACAAGTCGGCGAGTGGGATTTTCAAGTCGGCGAGTAGAAATTACAACTCCTGGACTTGTTTTTTCAACTCCTGGACTTGTTGGCCCCATTCCGCGACCTGTTTCGTCGAAAATCGGGGCAATCGAGTAGGAGGTAAACACTAATCATAGGTTGTTTATCTCCTATTTTCGTGTTTACCGACCTCTCACACCACCGTACGTGCCGTTCGGCATACGGCGGTTCTTAACGCGGGTGCTTTTTCTCGTAATATTCCGTAAGC